>NZ_JACHKG010000002.1:0-549276 GCF_014203995.1 Paenibacillus sp. JGP012
TGCACGCAAGCGGTTGAACCGCCGTATACCGAACGGTACGTACGGTGGTGTGAGAGGTCGGCTACTCAACTAATGGGTAGCCTCCTACTCGATTGCGTTGGTGTGCCATGGTGGAGTGCTAAAAGGGGCGAGCAGGATTTAGTTAGAGGCTATGCTAGAAGCAAGGGGCGAACGTGGGTGAAGTAGAGCTAGAATGGTGAAATTGAAGAGGGCAGAGTGAAGGTGCTAAGTGATGGGTTAGGGAGTGATATTTGTAAGTTAGTGTTAGTGTGCGTTGGTATGTTAGGTGCTAGTAAGTATTATTTCAGATTTTTTTGTTTGGTAATACAGGAGAGGGTACGAATAACTGCTTATGCTAGGAGGAAGGCTTTTTCGGTGCATGAGTAGCAAGTTTTTGCGAGGATATGCGATGAGGGGGTTTCTTTTCCGCGACAGGTGTGATAGAACTGAGAAGTGGCTATCCTGTAGGATAAGCGGTTGTGAATCGGGAACATAGCTGGTGACAGAAAGGATGCTTAACGGATGTACGTTGTATGCAAAGAACACGTGGACATTGCCATCGACATGTTTGTAGATGAATATGAGGACGCTCCAGATATCGTGGATCTGAAGGAGACGGAATTTGCCGATTGGGACCCGCCTGCCAAATGCGCCGAGTGCGATCAGCATGCGGAATTCCTGGTCGTTTAGCGTACTGTAGAACAGGCCGCCGGGGAGTGCTATCCGATGCTGCTATTAAGATGTTGTTGTGTATGGTGTAGCAGCGGTAGTGCTTCTGGCGTTAGACTTGGTTCGATCCGGTATGAACATCACAGCAAGGTGCAGAGAGAGCGTGTTGAGCGCTCTTTTTGCATTTGTGGGGAGCGAGCGGCTGTGGCAGGGGGAGTATGTGTATGCTGGCGAGTGAAAGGGCTGGAGTATAGGTAGCGAAGAGAGCATGCTAGGTTGAGGAAGTGCGAGTTGACGCATAAGGTGTAGGTGAGATGCGGGTGCAGGAGTTGGCGGGTGCAGATGTGGGCATAAGTGTAAGTGGCTTGGGAAGATTCGTTGTGGCCGTGAGCGGCGTGGATTGTAACGATTCTGAGAAGCCTTATTAGGGTGAAATGAGTGTGTTTGAAAATCTAACGAATCGTAGAGACGTTATTTTGAAGAATTCGTTTGGAATGGACTAGAAGAAGCTGCATTTGGGGGAAATAGCGTCAGCTGGGATCGTTAGATTTTAAACGTGGGCGATTTGGGCTGAATAAGGTTTGTGGGAATCGTTAGAATCTGGAAGTCTAGAGCTGGAGCGAAAATTTGGCGGGGCTGCTTGGGAGAGCGGTTGATGAAGGATAGGGAGTAGGAAGTGTCGCGGAAAAGAGAGTAGCTAATGAAGGAGATTGGAGTTTGAGGAAGCGGAGCTGCTCGTTGCAAGTAAGTATGGGAGATGCTCCAGGGGGCTGCGAAAGAAGATACGCTAATGTAAAATGTTGTGGTTGAGCATTCTTGTCATAATGGGTGGGAACGTGTGATGGCAGAAAACGGGATGCGGAATAGGTGTTTCTCATGAACCATATACATCCCATACATATATCGTACGAGGAAATACAGAGCATGCATTTGGAGGGACTTTTGTGTGGGCTGACCACCTTGTCATGAAACAGGGCACCGCGTGCTAGAAATGAATGATGCGATTGAAGCATCTGGAGTATAGACAGCTTGTGTGCAAGAACGACGACTCAGGAGGAATGATCATATGTTGATTCAAATTATAGGCGTAGGCAAATTGAAGGAAAAATATTTAACGCTGGGCATTCAGGAATATGCCAAGCGTCTCGCCCCGTACATCAAGTTTCAGATGATCGAGGTCGCAGACGAGAAAGCGCCCGATACCCTGAGCGAAGCTGAGGTACGGGCGGTAAAAGAGCGCGAGGGCGAACGCATCCTCGCGCATGTGAAGAGCGAGGCGCATGTTGTCGCGCTCGCACTGGATGGCCAGCTCTGGAGTTCCGAGGAGCTGGCTATGGAGATCGACAAGCTCGGCACGTATGGGACGAGCCATGTCGTGTTTATCATCGGAGGGAGCCATGGGCTCTCCGATGAGGTGTTGCGCCGCGCGAAGCAGCGTTTGAGCTTCGGGCGCATGACCCTGCCGCATCAGCTCATGAGGCTGGTGCTGGTGGAGCAGATTTATCGCGCGGTGAAGATTAATAGGGGTGAACCCTACCACAAATAGGGCAAAAAATTGGACATGAGGAAAAATAAGGAGGGCTCTCAGATACTTTTTAACTTAAGCTTAAGTGCCTCAAGAACTGTATAGGTGAGAAAATCCCTTTTTATGTTACTGAAAGTAGGTCTTACAAATGTATGCTAATGATTTTAATGGAGAAATTGTAATAAATACAGAATCGCAGGTAGTTGAGTTTATTCGAAATCGTCCAGCATTTAATGCCAATCAGTTTATTTTTACCTTTGAAGAAAGTGGTGTCCCTCAATTATGTGCTTTTGTTCGGGATGATTATTGTGTATTGTATTTTTTAGATTCTGAACAAAAGGGAACTTTTGCTTCTTACGGTGATGACAATATTAGGGACGAAACGGTTACCTTTTACGAGAATGTTCATGGCGCAGAAGTAGTTTTAGCAAGTACAATGGTTATTACAGTTAAACAAATGACTGATGCGTGCACAGAATTTTTCATGACGAAAACTCGTCCAACATGTATTAAATGGATGGAATTGTAGTTTATTAGTATATCGTTTTGACGTTCCATGACGGGAGGGCGGTTCCATGTAGTCCTTATCATGTGCGCTCACTCGGCATGACACTTAGGATCACGACGCCGACTCTCCCAATGGGCGACCTATTAATCTTAAATATTAATGTCCCCAGCGAATCAACCGAGAATCCGATTTCCATTTTGATTACACGAAAAGAAAATTCAAGGCAAAAGCAGCATTGCAAATGAAAAGTGATTTATTCGTCGTCAACCAGAAGTACCAACCCGCTACTTGACCTGTCGCTCTTCAAAATATCTCTATTTACTACCAGGTTTATTACAGCTTTAGTCGGTCTGTTAGGACAGTTAGGCGTTCAGTATATAGTAACTTAACGACTTCAAATGGTTGAAGGTCAAGTCCGTTGCAAGTGGGGTTCATAGGCTCAGCATACCTGTCGAGGCTCTTATAGCGGGCTCAGTGGTTGGGAAGATGTTATATCGCTAGAGGCCGATCGTACGGTTTTTGATGAGTCCTTTTTTACTATCCTTGTGGGAGTAGCTTTATTTTTGGAGTCGCTTCGTTGGGTCATCGGTGCGGTAGGAGCCCGTTTAAACAAAAAGGTTCGAAGGGGAGAATCTAAAACCGGCAAAGGTAATTTCCTAATCTCATCGGAAGATCGCTTTGGCGGTTCCTCAATTCAGTACGCTAGCGTTAGTTGAACAAGTGCCATCAAAGAAAGGGCGATCCCGCAAGGGATGATCCTAAAACATGCTGCTACAGACAGCGCGGTGAACTATACCACAAGTAACGGCATATTTTTTGGTGGGGAATTGCTTATAAGGCATAGAAAAGGATTAGCATGGAGAGGGTTTACCCTAAATCACTTTCTGTGAGAAAGCCTGATACAGATGCGATATGCTGTGATTTGAGGGCATGGAGTTGTCCTTGACTTATTCCGATTTGGCATCAGATGACGATGTTGTATGGGGGTATTGGACTTTTGGTTGGAAAAAGCAAAAGCCCTATCACCGTTTGTGTGGAAGGGGCGTAGGCTCAAGGTTATGATAGAGTATCGCAAGCTTACTTGTGGAGTGTTCGGAAGGCTTGATGTGAGTAAGGCATGTAACAAAGGAGCGAATCTCCGGTTAGTGGAGATTCGCTCCTTTGTACTTCGGTCCATGGCAGCTTGATTCAGCAGATTATGGGAAAGCGAAAGCCATCCGATCGCTAGAATCATTTCTGGTAATTTTCAGACAAGAACTGAAGCACGGCAGTAATCTTGTTCGAGCCCCCTTATTACTGCTTCTGCAGCTACTTCTTACTTTATCCGCAGCTTTACTTTCAGGGCCTTATGGTCAGATAGCTCCAATTGGGCAACGGCCTGGTAGGACTGGATTTCCACGTGTTTGTTGTGTAAGAAATGGTCGATACGCCAGCCGAAATACCCCTTGGTCTCCCAGGTGGTAGGAAACAGCTGTTTGGAATATCTGACGGCATCCTCTAATTGATCTCTTAACGGATCAAGGCTGCCCATCAACAGAGTCGTGTTGAAATCGCCAGTAACGATCAGTGGTTCATCTCCCGCTTGCCTGATAAAGTCTTCGATTTCATCTAACCCTTCGTTCCGGGAATGGTGTCGTAAGTTGACGAAGTTCCAGAATTCTCGTGAGAGAATGCTGTGTCCCAGATCGACCTGGGGCTCCAGATGAACGCTCACCACATGAAAAGGTTTGTTATCAATCAAGAAGGTCAGCCAAAGCACCTGCTTGGTCGGGGATAACGTTTGCTGGATCACTGGATATTTGCTAACAATGGCGAATTGATCCTCCGTTACCACGTGATAATCGGGGAATTGTGCCTGAAGCTCCTGATTTTTATCAATTAAATAAGGTTTCCAAACGGGCTTTTCCTGTAAATATTCATATTCTTCAAGAATATAAATGTCCTGATTACTCTCCTGTAAAAAACGATACATCTGACCTGGCGGCTCGGATTGATCCCAGAATTCAGTATTCCAATTCATAATTTGAATTGCAGATTGGTCTGATCCAAGGGCTGTTTCGGATAACCTCAAGGCATGGAAGTTAATGTCCGCCCGGGGGATCAGCAAGAGCATAACAATCAGAGAACAGCCGATGATGATTAGCTTACGCTTAGCTTTTATGGCTAGCAGTGCAATACAGCAGGGAAGCAGTAATATGGAAAATGGTGGAATGCTAGCAGCTACATTCCACCATGGGAGCTGCCCCGCTATAAACCTATCGCAGATAAGTACAACGAGAATGGAGCTAAAAGCTACAATATGTTTCCATCGAAACTCAGAAAAAATACTTCGCATATTTAATGGCACCCTGTTTCCACAGTGTATTGTTGCCAAGCCCCGTGGCTGCATCCGGGTTTTTCTTCCGATCCTCTAAATACCAGTAATAATTCCGTATGAGGGAATCTTTGTTAGAGAATTTCGGTTGATACCCTAACTGGTTGATGGCTTTATCTATAGAAACGTAATAGGGCTTGTTTAGTTTCTTATACAGCCGCTTGTAAAATGGGGACACCTTAAGTTTTTCCAGAATGGATAGGGCAATGGTCATAGGGAGTGCGGGGAGGCAAATAATACGTTTGCCATAGCCAGCTTCCGTTAATACAGACTGGTAGTCCTCTCTAATGGAGGAGAACTCCGCAGCTCCAATATTGAAGAGGTCATTTACTTTGTCCCTATCGCCAGACATAGCCATGTATATGGCCTGGCAGAGGTCTTCAACATCCAATAATTGATAACGGTTCTTCCCATTCCCGAGCATAGGAAAGTTCCTTCCTTCACTGGCCCACTCATACAGAATGGCAAAGGTTCCCAGACGATGAGGACCCAAAAATGATCTGGGACGCAGGATCGGGACGCATTTACCCTGGTCGCGCCAGCTTGCGCAATGCTGTTCTGCAATGATTTTACCTTTATTGTAGGGGTCATAAGGGTTCACCTTATCTGTCTCCAGAATGGGTGATTTGTCAGCCACTCCATAGACAGAAGTAGAAGAGATATAGACAAATCGTTGTACGTTGCCCACTTTAAAAGAATTTTCTAATAGATTATCGGTGCCGTTAACAATAATATCGAGAATTTCCTCATCCTCGAAGCTGGGAGAGGCTGAAGCGCAATGAAGCACAATATCTATATCTTTGATGATCTCTTGTACCTTGTTTTTATCACGGATGTCTCCGGTGATCGTTGTGAAAGCAGCAACATGCTCAGCAGGGTGCTGAATATCAAATAGAACCAGTTCATAATTTTGGCTGTAATGTTTGTGAAGATAATCTACCAGATTGATTCCCAGTACACCGCTGTTTCCCGTAATTAGCACTTTTTGTTTCACAGGATCACTCTCCATACTTGTATTTGAGCCGGAATTTTCTGCTCGTAAAGAATTCCAGAAAGCCCCTCACAAAACCCCAGAAGCATACACTTGTAATGATCCAATGGGTACCTATAAAAAAAAGAGTGAAGAAGAAACCTTTTTCTTTCAGCACGAAAGTATATTGTCCAAAATCAGAAATAATAAAAAATAGCAGACAACCAAGGAATAGTAAGAAAAATGATGGACTGAAGACGGAGAAGGGCAATAGTATATTGCTCATTCCCACAAATAACATCCCGATCCCTCTTAGCGGCGTTTCAAAACCTTTGGTAAACTTCTTCCGGTGAAAGTAAAAAGGAACCCGCTGTCTTGCTCGTTCATGCATTTTTCTGGCCAACTGGCGCAACTCATGTTCATCATCGTGGTTGCCCATCACCTTGCGAGTGAGCAGCAGTTTATATTTCAGGTTCAAACGGTGCCCGAATTCGATATCTTCGGAATTGTTCAGATTCTCATAGAATCCGCCCAGCTCATTAAAGACAGATTTCTTCACGGCTCCCAGCGAGAAAAACCCAGCGGTCACATAGCCTTCAGAGCTGATTCTCCAGTAATATCCTTGAAGCGTGCGGTATTCCTCTACCAGACTGTCGTTGAAAAGAGCTTCTTTGGCGTAAATACCGCAGACAGAACCGAGCGAGGGATCTTTTTGGAACTCCAGAACGGTATTTTCAATGGCATCGGGAAATAGGGCTACATCACTGTCCAGAAAAAAAATAATTTCGCCCAGTGCATTGGCTACTCCGGTGTTCCTGGCTGCGGAAACCCCATTGTTCTTCGTTTGAATGATGCGGCACGGATAGGCCGAGGCAATTTCCACCGAGTTGTCCGTACTGCCATCATCAACAAAAATGATTTCAATAGATTTATAGGATTGGTTCATTAGTGAATCAAGACATCTGGGCAGCGTTTTGGAATAGTTGTAGTTAGGGATTACCACAGAAACTAAAGGTAAGGTATCCAAGTAAGATCATCCTTTCACATGTTCGTTGGTCGGTTTACTTCTAACTACTTGCCGATGGACACTTAATCCTAATAGCTTCTGTTTAATATAAAAGATCAATAATAGCCAAAAGGGCAGGCTGTATTTATATTTATTCAGCATATATCTTAAATTCACTAAGGATTGCCTAGTTCTTTCTTCAACATTAAAGTTGCTGTCGTGAAGTAGATGATAACTGACAATGCTGGTGTCCTTTTTAAAGACAAGTCCTTCTCGGGATAAGCGAATGCCTAAATCCAAATCCTCATGGCCCCATCCCTTAAAATTTTCATCAAAGAGTCCAGCGTCTTGCAGTGCTTGTCTAGGAACGGAAACATTGCCGGTAAAGAAGGTAAGCCAGTTGAATTTACCTGCTGGTTTGATGGGCAACTGCTTCTCCAGCCCCTGTTCCACTACTTTGGACTTTAAAAATGATAGTTTGTCAGCAGGGGTTCCGGTATCAAACAACTGTGCAATTTCCTCTTCAGTGACAAGTGAATCTTTGCGTTCACCTAATACAACACAAGGGATGTTATGCCCATCTATATGTCTTTGCACAAAATCAGGGCCAGGAACCCGATCATCATCGAGGAAGATGACCAGTTCTCCTGTTGCTTTCTTAATTCCAAGATTCCTGGCTACAGCTCTTCCAACATTTTTTTCGCATATTATGGGAATTGGGACATATGAGAAATGAATTCGTTGAAACTCAGCAATCATATCCGGGTGGCATCCATCAAATATGATAATAACTTCCACCTGGTTACCAATTTGGCCCTCTAACCCTTGCAAGGTTAACCTCAGCCTGGTTAGCTTGTCCTTGGTAGGAATGATGATGCTTGCTTTCATAGGCCGCCATCCTCCTTCATCTGAAATGATGAGCCTGAGGTCAGGATTCCACCACTGCAACTGATTTGATTTTTCGGTTTAGATACTGGGTTTTGATAATAAAAGTGAAAGTGCCGATTAATACCAATTGAATAACCAGAGTCGCGAGCATGGTTCCAAGTATTCCATAGAACTTGGTGAGGAGTACAGAGATGAGGATTAGAACCGGTAGGGGAATACCTAGTGTGATCAGACACAATATGGCTCCTCTTTTACCTTCCACCGAAAATACGGAATGGAATATCCAATAAATAAAGTGGAAGCCAGTACTGATTGAGACAATGGCTACATATAGCCAATTCAGCGGATAGTCTTTACCATACAAGAGAATTAGAGTAATACATAAGACGGCATTTCCAACGATAGCTAAAGGCAGCAGCCAGGTAAGCATACTGAGAATGCGAGTATACACCTTGCTTTTCTCCAATAGGACAATTGCGGGTAGAAACACAATGGCAAATACCTCATGGAACAGTAGATTAAAAAAGTTTCTTACATTCACTTGATATACGGAGTACATACCCACGTCATAGCTGGAGCAAAAGTAGTTTACAATAAATAAATCACTGGAAAACAGTAATGTGGAAAAAGACACGCTGATCATCGTAATCCCGCCGTAACGATAGAGGTATTTGGCGGTTTTCAGGGAAAAGGATAGCTTGAAATCCCGAGAAAAGATCCAGGCGATCAGAGTGAATATAATGAAATTGACGATAAGGGCAAGGATGAAAAAATTAAAACTATCCGATCTAAAATAACTTGCCAGTACGATCACAAAAAACACGGCTGTTCCAATCAATTTGCCAATGCTGAGCAGAAAAAATTTGTTTTTTGCCCTAAGAATGGATTCGGAAATGGTGGCAAAGTTAATGACCACAGCTAAAGCGATGCTAAGAACCCATTGCGTCTCGGATATATGAGCAATAACGGAAAAGGCTTCACTGAGTTTTAGAAAGACGATAACAAACAAGCCCGCCAGAACCCCATTACAAATAACAGCTGATGCGATAATTTGCCGTTCCTGTTCTTTATCGCTTTCTGGAAGGTACTTAATGATAGAAATGTGAACTCCGAACACCATAGGGATAATAAGAAAGTAAGCAATACTCTGGATCATGGAAATATCTCCAAGAGCAACGACACCCAGTTTCCTGGCGGCCAAGACCAAACCAACCACATTTAATACAGCCGATAACATTCTAAATATAAATACAGTCCCCAAGTTGCCTAGGAAATTTGTTATATTGCGGTTGTTCATAATATCCGAGGACCTTTTACGAATACGTTTTCGGAAAGTTAGGATTTTATTCATTTGATTTATCCTATTCACAATCAATTTGGCCTAACGTTTAAATAAATAGATTGCTTGCCAAAGAGAGGTAGACAATAATCCACAGAAGTACGGCAAGACGAATGGGTCGGTCTCTGAGCACAATCATCTCAGGGCGTTCTCCGAGATCTGTTTTACTCAACAAATACTGATATCGAAATATGCCGTATACAGCGATAGGGAGCGTTGCAATCATGTATTTAGAGTCGGCTTCAAAAATAGAAAAACAAGCGTAGGCTACAACTGTACATGAGGTTAGCATGGGGATCATCTCGTCAATCAGACCAATGGAATATTCGCTAAGAATTTTGCGTGTACGTTGTGTCTGACCTGATACGTTAAGGATTTCCTTCTTACGCTTGTTAAACCCAAGAAATAAAGTGAGAAACGCTACGCTTAATAAAAACCAGATCGGGATTTCGTCGCCAGTGGTCAAACAACCAGATAAAGATCTAAGCACGAATCCTAAGGAGATGACCAGCACATCAATGATGACAAACTCTTTCAACTTAAATGAATAACTAACGTTGAGAATGAAATAGATAAGGATAATAGCTCCAAAGGTACTGTTTACAAGGAAAGAGAGAACTAAAATGCAAGGACATAATAGAATTAAAATCATTAAGGCATGAGAGACTTTTATATCACCTGAGGGTAAAGGACGGAACTTCTTAACCGGGTGCTGTCGATCTTTCTCGATATCTACCATATCATTCAGAATATAAACAGAACTGGAGATGCCGCAAAATAGCAGAAATTGTACCAGCGTCAATTGGACCATTTGGATGGATAGATGGTTGAAAGATAACAGTAAGCCTGAGAAAACAAATGCATTCTTAGTCCAATGGTGAACTCTCAATAAACGTAAAAGAGGCTTAATCCCCTTGGACTTCCGCAAAGGAGAACTAGCTGATCCCAAAATGGGAACGGAGTGGATTATTTTTTCCCTGTTCATAGGGGACACCTCTCACAATCAAATTTAATCAGCTAATATTTTAATAGGTCGCTTCATTTAACCTTTTAATCTGCTCCTGAGTAAGCGTTACATCGAGTGCATGCAGGTTCTCTTGAAGCTGTTCCGTTGAGCTTGCTGCAATTAACGGCAGGGCAACCGGGGAGTTACTCAGCATCCAGGCGAGGATTACCTGATTATGCGTTGCGCCCGTTTCTTTGGAGATCTCTTGTAAAACGGCAATTCTTTTCTCAGCGTCTAGGCCAGCGTATTGCACAGGAATTGGACGATCCTGGCGACTGTAAGCACCGCTCAACAGAGGTGAATAGGCAAGCAAAGCGATTTCCTCATGGGTCTCAATATACTTGAGCATTTCCTCTGAAACGCTGATCTGCACATCGAAGTCGGCGCCTGGTCTAGGTCGCAAATAGGTATATCTCTGCTGAATACATTGATAGGAAGCAAAACCGCGGGATTGACTAATACTTCTGGCTTCTTCAAGCCGCCAGGTGTAATGGTTACTGCATCCGATAGTCCGTACTTTGCCGGATTGTACTAATTGATTGAAGGCATCGAGCGTTTCTTCTAGAGGGACATCCATATCGTCGATATGGGCATAATATAAATCAATATAATCGGTTTGCAGCCGTTTGAGGCTTTCATCGACCGCTTTATGAATGGCCTTTTTGGATAGCCCTTCTTTAGCAGGAAAACCGCCACCGGGGATGGTTGGGTTCGCTCCAACTTTGGTTGCCAGGAAGATGCGATCGCGGTTTCCTTTCTCCTTCATCCATTCTCCCAGCAAGGTCTCGCTTTGCCCGCCTACTCCAGCTCCATTCCAAAAGGCATAGTTGTTGGAAGTATCGAGAAAGTTACCTCCTGCCTCCACATATTGATCAAGTAGTTGATACGATAAGCTTTTGTCGGTCTTCGTACCGAAGTTTAGACAACCAAGACATAGTGCGCTCACCTGAGGTCCTGATTTTCCTAAAGAAAGTTGTCTCATTTCATTCCATCTCCTTCCTGTGTAATTTCTCTCTTTTTTTTACATTCTAGCAGCTTGAAATTTACTTATAATAGTACTATAGTTAAAAAATTTCAATTACTGCCTGGAAATCAGTTTATAGGAGTTGTATACAACAGTCAAGATTTTTCTTGCATAATATAGTTTTTTATGACTAAATATTACAAAAAAATAAACTCAAACATAGATAAAGAAGTATAAAGTACAAAACGAAAACAGATTGATCAGGAGATGGAGCAACGTGGGGGTAAAGGTGATTCGGTACGCAGATGATATCGCGATTCTAGCGAAGAGCAAGCGAGCAGCGAACAGGCTGCTGGAATCCAGTCGAAAGGTTCTGGAACAAAAGCTCAAGCTCGAAATGAATATGAGGAAAAGCAAAGTCGTCAGCATTATGGCACAGAAACATTTTCAAATTTCTGGGGTTCGCTTTAGGGAAGGACAAAAACGATGTATATATACTTGTACACCGCGAATCTCTGACCAAGGCAAAGAAGAAGCTGAAGGAATCCACGAAGCAGAATCAGGGGAGAAATGCAGTGTTGAATCGCTTGTAACAAAGAAAAGGCTCGCACAGGCAGGGTATTATGATTTCCCTGCACAATACGAGCGATTACGTCAAAGCACTTAAACGGTTGAACCGCCACCGTATGCCGAACGGTACGTACGGTGGTGTGGGAGGTTGGCTGTCCAACCAATGGGCAGTCCCCTACTCGATTTTCGCGATTATGATCGCTAAGGTGAACCTCTCTTGCTACTTGCTGCGCATAGGAATACCGAGCGAGCGCACAATTTATCCTGCGTTAAAAATGGTTGAGCGAAGCTTTAGCTCCGTGTTGCCTTGATTCCGTATAACCATGTTACCATCAGGGTCCCAAAATCAACCGTCCGACGGGGCGTACTTACCCACGTCCGGCTCAAATGCCGCTCCACTCGCCAGGTCCAGCTCTACGTGGGTGGTTCCGCGTTCGTCGGTCAGCACAATCATGCGCGACCCGACGACGGGAACGCGGTCGGTGCTGGTGCGCATGTATGCTGAGACGACACGAGGAGCACCGTCTACGATATAATTTACCTCAACCGTGAACATCGGGAAACTAAAGAGCCAAGTGTTAGTAAAATTTACGGCGGTCAACGTCCCGGTGCATGACGAACCCTCCGCGCGGAGTCGTTCAATGTCTGCCTGGCGCTGCCGGGCGTGGGTGATAGAGCCGGGCAACCGCAGGAGAGCGATGGCGGCGCAGAGAGCGAGGGCAGCTCCAACGACGGCGCCGACCTCTTTCGGGATCGTCGGCGATGTCGCTATTGCCTCGAGATCGAAGGGGCGCGATGGATTGCTCGTTAGAGTCCAGAGCAGGAGGGCTCCCGCGATTACGGTGAGTCCTCCTGTGACTCCTAGCGTTCCGAACAGACCAGCTATCCTGATCTGTCCAAACTGCTCGACTGCACTTGAGTACAATCCGCTTGTCACAGTAATCGAGATGAAGAGCAGCACCACGGCGACGATCACAGTGACCGGATGACCGAGGAAAATGCTGATCGCCGGTGTCGGTGCTAGGCCGAGCAGGGCGCCGAACGGTACGGAGCCTGTTAGTGCCCACAGTACAGCGGATGCGAGCAGCCATGGCAGCAGTGGAGCCACTCGTCCTATGCGACGTCCCGGCTGAAGCGTAGTCATCCGTCCGTTCCTGTCCGTGGTGGAGAACAATGGCAGCATCACAATTTGCTCTTGCTGCCCGTGCTTTTGCTGACCCACCGCAGCATCCCTCATCAACATCGCCCTCCCGAGTAAGATACTCGTACAATGAGCGGCGGAGGGGAAATCCCCTCGACGCGACCGGGACGATCAACTATAAAATGGAGGAGTTTCTTCCTTTTTTCTTCCTCATTATTGAACGTTTTTTTGTAGGTGTTATGATATTCTAGGTGTCGTAATAGAAAGCTTAACTTCCTGTTATCTTTGTCCTTAGCCATACGTAACTTCACCCCCAACACTTCGTATCTATATTTTACCACTATATGGTTGTCCGCTGTAAGTATCTTCAAGTCGACATGCATTTCAATATGGGGTAAGCAACTAACAGGTATGATAGTTGAACGGAACCAGCAGATCACCGCGCAGCAGCAGTTCCTTTCTTATTTTTCGCCGATAGCCCCGTTAAGCTGAACTATATCATCAGCAGGGCGAATTTTATTGCAGGGAAGTGTGGGACGGTTGTAGGAATTATCAGTGGCTTAATGTCAATAGCGACAGACAAATAAAGTAATTTGATCGGGAGATTAAGAGGTGATGATGATTCAACTCATACATTTAAGGGGATAGGGATGAAATTTTGTGCTTCCGGGCATGTTATGAAATAACATCGAGGGAGTGCTGTATGATGGCAAGAAGAAGGAGAAAATATGCGGTGCCAGGGGTCGAACAGGGAATGCAAGCGTTCAAAGCAGATGTAATGAAGCGCGAAGGATATATTGTAAATCCGAATCAACCAGACGATGTAAAATACGAAGTGGCTAAGGAGCTTGGCGTGCCTCTGTACCCAGGAAACAATGGTCAACTGACAACCGAATCAGCAGGCCATGTCGGTGGCAAAATTGGCGGTTCCATGGTTAGGGAATTGGTTCGTCTCGCTCAGGAGCAATTAGCGAACAGGGAGTCATCCTGAACTGAAACTTGCCCCTCTTTCATTTCTTTTTCTCCAACTCCGCCTTTAATCTTGCATTCTCTTCCAACAGCTTTTGAGCGTCTGGAACGTCCTTACCAGAAAGCCAGCCATACAAATCGTCTCTTGCTGCATATGCCGGCAATTGATCATGAAGTACCATTTTAATGTGCCGTACATCCTCAACATAATAGATCGGGATTTGTTCCATGACAGATTGCTTAAACTCTTGAAACTCCTGATAGTATTCAATTGCTGCGAAGTCGTATGGCTTTTGTCTTAATGCTTCATCTGTGACAACAAAAGCAAATCTAGGTTTGCCTGCTTCTCCGGCATACTCATACTCCCAATGGATATAGCTCTTGGATTCATCAGGAAGTGTTAAACCATAGAATCCCCCGAGAATCAGGACATATACATCGGATTCGTCGATCCATCTCTTTCTAATTTTCATTGGACTTTCCTTGAAAGATTGCTCGATTCCCGCAGGGATATGGCCGGCTTGAAGTATGGCTTCAACAGCAGTATGTCTTTCCTCAATAAGATCATAGTAAGTAGACGATATGTAAATTTGTAGTTTTTTTCTCATTGGCCCCCCAAAAATTAAACAGTTAGTATAATTAGAATCTATCACTCGCTCACATTATTTGTCAAAAGAATTGGAGAGAAATAAGGTTTAGAATCGTATTCCTCTTAGGAAACCAGAGCACGTATTATTAGGATTAATTTGGGGCTGAAATGGTTGGAGGTTTCGGTGTTTTCTTTGTCACTGGGGAGTTGAGATTCTGAGACAACTTAGCTTCTATCCCAATTGACAGACAACAGGCTTTACACACAAATAAAGATCCAATCACCTAAAGTGACTGGACCCTCGATAATAACTAAATTTCAAAATCAATCCTACCCTTTTCGGTTAATTCAAACGGACCAGGTGTGACATTCGCATCGGGTCTCTTTTTTCCGAAAAAGTCGGAGTCAAAGTGATATGGAGTGCTGTCTGGTTCCTCATACTTCATATTGGCGTGATACGTTTTTCCAAGCAGATCCGTGGTCACCAACATTGTAGGGATTTCCCGGAGTAATTCGGGCTCATTGATCTGAATGTGAACCTTACCTATCGCAGGATCAATCTCAATGTTTATACCCTTATGTGTATATATCTTGGCATCTGATTCGTGACAACTTGGAACCGCATGGTTGAGATATACATTTCCACCCGTAGCTACCGGAAGAACGGCATTTCCTATAAAGAAATCCTTTGCGGCATCGCCAAGCTCAATAAGCTCCTCTTTGGTGTATTCCCACCATTTTTTATCTTTTACATCAGGATGTTGATCGTAGCCGCCAAGTCCCACAGCATGCAGATAACAAATGGAATTGTCCGGTACACCATCCATGACCGTCTTCCCGTCCTCTCCAACCTCATCCCTTGGTTTAAGTGGAAGATGCTCAAAGAAGGTGATAGGAACAGGTTCCTTATGCGCATCGTTATCACCCAAAAAGATATTGTTGTAATACCTGTCATCGCCTCCAGTAATATTGGAGTATCCGGCCATGGCCGTCTCGTGAGGGAAGTGATATGGCGTAATACGGGTAATCTCGGAACGAACGACAAATCGGCCTGCAAATAAATTATGAGCAAATGCCCCCCCCTGGGCCATATTTCTGAAATTCATAGGAGAGAGAAATAGATTATGATCGACCATATAAGGACCGTGGCAAACCTCAACGAAGAGGTCTTCAGAAAGGTTGTCAAAAAATACATTACGGCTGATACGGGTGCCCTGTGCTTGCCAGTCAAGCCAAAGCGCACGGTAACAGCTATACATTATATTTTCGCTAATTTGAGTATCCAGGGAAGCATGCAGCTTGATTCCCGCTACTTCGGCACCGTGTCTGAGCCGTTTGTGGTGAATGTTGTAAATACGGTTCTGATAAATACGGCTGAAGGCTGCGCCCATATGACCCACAATGCCTGCCTGTTCACAATCATGAATCACATTACCTCGAACGATGTGACTGCCAACGTTATCCTTATGCCAACCGGAGCGTAACGCTCGTAAAATAACCTCCTGCTCCCGTTGAGTTCCGCCTTTACTATGCTTCTCCAAAGAATTGGTGTGACCTGTACCCATTTCGGTACCCAGACTAATACCAACGCATTTGGATTCACTAATTATATTGTTTTCAATAATCCAGCCCTTGCTCCAGTGAGGTCCGATCAAACCTTCCTGGTAGTCCGTAGGCGGTGCCCATTGAGGAGAAGCTTGACGAAGTGTGAAGCCACTTACGGTTATATAATTGAGTCCCGGTTTCTCAGGCCAGAAGCAATAAGGACGGACATTAATTTCAACATTTTCTTTTCGAGGATCTCTCCCGCCAAAATTAGCCCAGATTTTTGTTGTTGTAGAACCCACTTCTGCATACCATTTCAACAATGAATCCTTGGGATACTTGGCTTCGGACCAAACCTCAGGATTGCGAACGCTTTCAACACTATTGCACTCATACAATGATTTGCCATCCAGATATACATCGCCGAGATGAATCGGGAAGGGCCCGTCAAACAACCAGTCTCCACTCAGCTCTACCTCATAGGGATTGCGAACGGAAAAAAGGGAATTAAGCACTTCTGTGCTCCAGACATGGTCCCCTTCAGACTTCCAGTTGGTAATCCGTTCAGCTCCTGTAATGACGACTTCCCCGTCTCCTGCGGATCGATATATGATTCGATGCTCTTCTGTTCCTCCATTAGCCGGGTTCACCCATTCCCTGTATACTCCCGCATGAACAATAACGGTATCACCAGCCATGGCATGAGCCGCAGCGCGTGATATGGTACGAAGGGGGTGATCTGCTGTTCCTTTTCCTTGATCACTCCCATGTATGGATACATGATATTCCATAACAGCTCTCCTTCTTCCTACCTTATATAACTTGTAAGCGTTCCTTACAAGCTAAAGGCAGACTCATTTTAAAATTATTGTTGGTTTCCATTATTATACTAGAAAATAAATGTATTGGGAGAGATAGGAAGGTGGATGTTTTATGAACAGGTGCTCTGGTGACATTGATCTGATGGAGATGACCCTGAAGAAATAGAGAAGCCACTCCAATCTTTGGAGTGCCTTCTTACTTGGCTATTATTTTGCATTCGGCTATTCATATGGTGAACGGCAACCATCTTATCTTCTGCCTAGTGTCTCCCAAATTCCATGGAGCCAAGAGTCGAACTCAGCATCTTTGTCGCCCTCATAAGTATCATAGATATCCAGACGTGTCTTTTGCAATTTTTCCTTAAATTCCTCAAATGTGTGACCTTCGGGAAGGCTTTTTTTGATCCGCAGCAAAATTTTGTTGGTACCTTTAAACAGCTCACCTTTGTTTTTGGCAGGCATCTGTACATCTTCATGCAACTGCTTGAGCTTGAGATACGCGGCTTCGCGCACTTGAAACACTTGATCATTTTTCAAAACATAATGTAGCAACTTAATGGTAGGTGCTGTATCCCAGTTCCCCAATTCGTTCACCGCATTCAGTCTATCTCTCCAGCTTGACGTCCGATTAGCCGCCCGTTTGAGCTCTTCAAAGTTCTCTGGTAGTTCATTAACTGCTCCAATATCATGGTTGTTCGTCAAAATTCAATCTCCTTAATCATCGCCATCTCGGCAAATGATGAATGTTATTTATGTGATCACTATTATAGCACGAACCTGACTAAACTACTCCTATGAAGCCGATTGGTTAGTCATAGTGTTTACCATGAACACCCATCCAATCAGTCCACATAAGACAAAACCAAATGCGTGTAGAGCTCCGTAAATAGGAATAAAGTCGAGTATAGTTAAGGAGTACATATTTTTCAGTAACGGATAGAAGATGGAAATGACAACAACCGTGTAAAAGGCTAGACAAGAAAGGGCTAGGAAGAAGGATGCCTTCATATTCAAAGCGTTTTTCCTCAAGTAAGCCAGGAGATAAGCCGTATAAACCACAATATTACAAGCGAACAAAGCGACACCAACGTACTCGATCGGCTTGGAGAAAATCATACCAATGGCAATCAATAGGGGTCCGATGATATCAATGGCAACGATCCACGGATACCAGCTTTTTTTCGTCATGATCCGTCCCAGTGCACCAATAAAAATCGGAACGATCGCAGATGAAAAATGAAAGTGGACCGAGCTTAACGCGTGAGTTGCAACACTAGCATTAAATAGATCCAGTTGATATTGATATAAGGTAAACCAGACCCCCCCGATAAAAAAATAAACAAGCCCTGCACCAACGGCTATTTCCGCAGCTTTTCTTTTAGCAATCACAATCGAGGTCAAGCCATAGATGCCAAGCAGTAGTGTGAACAGCAGCCAACCTATGGAGAGCATGCCCGGGATGGCCGTGCCTTCGAATCCCCACATCGTACTGCTCATTACCGAAATTAGCGTAAGAAGCGCTGCGGGAAATTGAAGCCAGTTCATAGCTGCATAGACTATTCGTTGCTGTTTATTCTTTGCGTCATACTTCAAAAGCAAGATTACTAGAGGTACAATGACGAAAGCCGCAAACAGTATAAATTTTTCCACAAGCTTGAATGGGAAGTAATCCAAATAAAAGATAAGAATCGTCATGATTCCACCGGGAATCACGGGTACTAAGAATGACTTCATCCGTTGCTTCAGAGAACGATTCATGGCGGTTCCTTTCTAACTATGTATGGAGTATAAACTGCTTACAGCGTGTTGTTTAGTATCCTTTAGGATATATAGGCAATTCTCGTTTAAGTTTAACACTACGTAGGAACAACTGGAAGTCGAGTGAATGTATCCCTTCTTCATAAGGTAAGCTCGCAGTGCAAAATATCCGATGTGATATAATGGAAACAATCTACAGTTTAAAACGAGTTATAGGGAAGGAATCGCAATTCATGATCATTGCTGTTGATGTGTATTATGAGGAAAATCAAGCGAAATCAGTGGGGGTTATTTTTGAAAACTGGGAAGATTCCAAACCACTCGACATCATCACGTCTTATACGGAAAATCCTCACGAATACGAACCAGGTTTTTTCTATAAACGAGAGCTTCCTTGCATACGGGAACTGATGAAACATACGGATATCAACCAGATACACACCATTGTAGTGGATGGTTATGTGTACTTAAACAATGTGAAAAGGCCTGGACTCGGACATTTTGTTTATACAGATTTTTCAGAGAACATTCCAGTGATTGGTGTCGCAAAAAATGCTTTTCAAGATAATAAGGCTGTTGTCCAACACGATAATGAGGCTTTTGTTCAAAAGGTTTATCGTGGCAAAAGTGCCAAGCCTTTGTATATCACTTCCATTGGCATGGAGCTAGCCGTCGCTGCCCAGCACATACAGAGTATGTATGGGGAATACCGATTTCCACATCTGCTGAAATTGCTGGATAAGCATACGAAGGAAGCCCTGCTATAACCAATTGGGGGAATTCAATATGTTGTTTTGGAAGAAAGAAACGCAACTGGATCGAATAAAATACAAGCTCGAACAAGCCATGCGAAAAGATGCGGCTTTTTTGGTGTTTGGATCATCCTCGCACCAGTATAAGGTTGATAAAAAGCTTAGCACAAAAGAGCTTGCACAGTGGCAAGCGAAAAATCAGGTTACACTCCCGGAGCCTTATGCGCAGTTTCTGACGGAAGTAGGAAATGGAGGTGCCGGACCGTATTACGGGATATATTCGATTGAGAAGGCAACTTCCTATACGGCTAGTCATGCACTTACTACAAAATGTGTTTTGCAACCCAAGATGACAAAACAAGAATGGAATCATCTTATCGAGCCCTTGATTAGTGATGAGGACATCTCTGACCTGGAATATGAAGCGGCCCGTGATCGGATGCTGGGCGGTATGTTGTGCATTGGCACACAAGGCTGCGAATACGATATGTATCTCATACTTGAAGGCACGAATAGAGGGAAAGTCGTTTACACTTCAGATTTTCATCCGGATCATCCCTTTTTCTTTGTATATGAAGAACACTTTCTGGACTGGTATGAGCGCTGGCTGGACGAAATTATTCTGGATTATGATATCACGTGGTTTGGCAGTCGAATGCCGGGTAATGAACAGGCGTTGATACAGGTTTATCAAAACGCTACAGATGAAGAGATTAAAACTAAAGCTCTTGAGGGAATGTTCAAGTTTAGAAAAATCTCGCAGCCAACCATCGATTTCTTAACCAGCGTTGCGGAGCAAAGACAAAATGATCGCACTACAGCCATTCAGTTAATCTGCAAAACTTCTGTTGACGCGGGAAGAAGATTTCTCCTCGAGATGTTGCGTTCAGAAAGAAACGAAGAATTTTTACAAGCTTTAAACATTTTGAACTGGTATGGTAAATCTGTCGATTTAACGGAATTTATACAAGTGATATTGCAAAGTCTTGACCGAGTTCACGAAGCGGAGACGTTGCGTCATGTGGGGTATGTTTTGGAATCCTCTGGCGCGATTACACTCCAAAACTTTGCACCTTTTCTGTGCCACACCGACTCGAATATACAAGCTGCTGCAATCTATGCTACACGCAATTGCCCTAACAAGCCGGAGAGCTGGAAAGTCATTTGAAAGAGTTAGATTTGTCAGATGATTATTTTGACAATAGAATGCCTTAGAAATACAAACCAATTGTACTCACCCTCAATCGGTGTTACGCTGAGAATCGAATCCTCAAACTTATGTTCTGCAACACTTCCAAACAATAATCACCATTTCAGATACCAAGAAAGGTAACACCATGATTAACGTTGAACATCTATCTTTTTCTTTCCCGCAAAAAGAACTTTATAAAAACATTTCATTTACGCTCGAAGAGGGCCAACACTGTGCTTTTATCGGCACAAGCGGTAGTGGCAAAAGTACGCTAATCGAGATTCTGATGGACCCGGAAAGACATTTGTTCGAGGGGAAGCTGGAGATCGATTCTGATTGCAACATCGGATATGTGAGTCAGTTTTCGCAGGTAGATCCCACGAGAGATATGACTGTATTCGAATATATCGGAGAAGAGTTTATCAAGCTTCAGGATGAAATCACAGCGATCTATGCGGATATGGAATCTGCGTCGGATATGGATTCGCTGCTGGAAAAAGTGCAATCGGCTTTGGATGCACTGGAGGCTATGGGTGGAGATGATTATGAAAGTACCATTCATAAACAGTTGAACCTAGCCAACCTTTTAAAGCTAAAGGATGCAAGCATATCCTCTTTAAGCGGCGGGGAATTCAAGCTTATTCAAGTGATGAAGGAAATGCTCCACAGTCCGGATTTGATGATCATGGATGAACCCGATGTATTTTTAGACTTTGAAAACCTCAATGCACTTAAAAAACTGATCAATTCCCATAAAGGAATGCTGCTGGTCGTTACGCATAACCGCTATCTGTTGAATCATTGTTTCAACAAAATTATCCACCTTGAAAACATGGAACTCCAGGAGTTCGACGGACGATATATCGAGTACAATTTCTCCTTGCTTCAGACGAAGATTGAACTGCAAGAGATCGCAGTCGCTGAAGCGGAAGAGATCGAGAGATACGACGGTGTCATCGAAAATCTTAGAGCAATCGCAACGATTAATTCGGAAGCTTCCAGAGGAAGAGCGTTAAAAGCGAGAGTGAAATTTCAAGAACGATTGGAAGCGCGCAGAATCAAAGCACCGTTTGTCGATATTAAACAGCCGAATATTCGATTTGGTCTGGATCATAAAGTAGAAGAGAGTATCGCTGTAAAGGTAAATAACTATAATGTTTCCTTTGACGAACTGCTTTTGCAAGATGTGAACTTCGAAATGAAATCGACAGATAAAGTGGCTATTATTGGGCCAAATGGTACAGGGAAAACGACATTGCTTCGAGATATTTTCAAAAACAATCAGGAAACCATTGAAATCAATGATGATATCAAAGTGGCTTATTTATCACAGCTTCAAGGTGAAACGCTAAAAGATACGAATACGATCCTCCATGAATTTATCGATGCCGGGTTTGAAACGTATGATGAGATCAGAGCTTATCTTATGAACTACGGCTTTGAAGGTGAGATTCTGGATCAAAAGATCGAATCATTATCTGGCGGCGAAAAGAATATGCTTCAATTGGCTAAAGCTGCCGCGAGCCATGCGGATTTGCTGCTGCTTGACGAACCAACAAGCCATCTGGATATCTATTCGCAGATTGCACTGGAGAGAGCCATCGAAGAATATCAAGGTGCGATTCTCATGGTTTCGCATGATTTCTATTCCGTTGTCAACGGTATGGATTATGTACTCATCATTGAGAATAAGACGATCAGAAAAATGAGTATGCGCAAGTTCAGACAGATGATTTACGCCAGCCATTTCAATAAAGATTATTTGGAAAATGAACAAAAGAAAAAGGCAGTTGAAATGCAAATCGAGTTGGCATTGAAAGATACCGATTTTGAACGCGCAAAAGGCTTGGTTGATGAGCTGGAAGGGATCATCAAGCAGCTATAATCATATAGCTGGTGCTCAGCAAGTAGACCAAGCTCCGTATCTCGATTATATCCAATTCAAAATGATTACGTTTGTTCTCCAGCGCACATGAGATGGTCATGATAATGATGATCACAGCATTTCGCTCCACCCTATAAATCCACTACCCTATAAGGTTGTGGATTTTTTGCTTGTTGAGGTCTTTTTGTTATTGCTAAAAACTATGACCAGTCATGCTTTTTTCATATAACATGTAACCATTTTGATCATGCTATACTCAGGAAACTAAAAGTTAGAAGGAGATTTTTCTATGATACCATTTCGTAATGATCATGTTGGAAGCTTCCTGCGTCCTGCAAACTTAAGTCAGGCACGTGAACAATATAAATCAGGCAACATTACATATGAGGAACTAAGAGAAGTAGAAGATCAAGAGATTATCCGATTGATTGGAAAACAAAAAGAAAATGGCGTACTCGCTATTACGGATGGTGAGTTCCGCAGAAGCTGGTGGCATTTTGATTTTCTGGGCGGCTTGGACGGTGTAGAGCTGTATGAGGAAATTGATGGACCTCAATTCCATAACATGCAGACTCGCAAGGGTGGAATTCGAGTTGTAGGTAAAGTCGGCTTCTCTACGCATCCCTTTGTGGAGCATTTTAAATTTTTGAAAAAGCATGCAGGTGATGCCGTAGCAAAACAAACCATCCCAAGTCCAAATATGCTTCTTTATCGATTGGAAAACGGCGCTAACAGCTATACGGACCGAGAGCAATTCCTTCAGGATACAGTTGCGGCCTATCAAAAAGCCATTCAAGCCTTCTATGATGCAGGATGTCGTTACCTGCAATTAGATGATACAGCTTGGGCGGATCTGTTTTCAGAGGCTGGCCATGATAAACTGCGCGCTAAAGGTTTGGAACCGGCAGAAGAGTTGAAAACGATGCAGCGTATGATTAATGAAACTTTGGCTCATAAACCGGCAGATTTAGTTGTGACGATGCATATTTGTCGGGGTAACTATAAATCCAACTATTTCTCAACGGGTGGTTACGATTATGCCTCTGAGGTTATTTTTGGAGGCTTAAATGTAGATGGCTTATTTTTAGAATTTGACGATGAGCGCTCAGGTGGTTTCGAGCCATTAAAATATGTGAATCGAACAGATTTGAAAATCGTGCTTGGTCTAATCACATCGAAAACTGGCGAGTTAGAAAATAAAGAGCAGATTAAAGATCGGATTGCAGAAGCGGCTACCTACGTTCCTCTTGAGCAACTTTGCTTGAGTCCACAATGCGGCTTTTCTTCCACGGAAGAAGGCAATATTTTAACAGAAGAACAGCAATGGCGGAAACTTCGTTATGTTAGGGAAATTGCAGAGGAAGTTTGGAATTAACAGATCTACATCAGTTGAACGAGTCATTTACACGTTAACGGAGAGGACAGAAAAAACCTGAAAAAGCGGAGCGGTCGCCTTTATCACCGGATTATCCCCTTTAGAAAAAGGAATAGAAAAATCTGGGGATAACAGCGATTGGAGGGTTATTCTGTCATCGGAGTGGATTGTGTAAAATTTTTAGTTCAACTTATCTAAATAACGGAGGGGATTTCAAATGTCGATTCAAGCAGACCAAGAGACCGTTATCGTTGAAGCCTTCATTAATGGTCAGCATGTAAAATCCCTTTCGCAGTTAGCAAAAGAGAATCCGGCAAACCCATCTGAAATTGTAGGTTATTTCCCTGTCACGACGAAAGAACAAGCAGTTGAGGCGATCGAAGCGGCAGCAGGAGCTTTTAAAACATGGAAGCAGACCTCGGTTGATGAACGCATTATTCGGATGCGCAAGGCGATAGAGAAAATTAAAGCAGCGGAGAATGAAATTGTGCATTTGCTGTCTAGAGAGCATGGTAAGCCTGTGTATGATGCACATGGTGAAATTTTTGTTTCATTAATGTGGATGGAGTTTGCTTGTAATGAGGCCAAGTCAGTTCTGGCGGAAGAGATTCACGAGCATGACCATGGTAAAACCATTATATCCTATGATCCAATCGGTGTGGTGGCAGCGATTAGTCCATGGAACTATCCTATTGCCTTATCTACGATTAAAATCGCACCTGCCTTGCTTGCGGGCAACACGATTGTGCTCAAACCAAGTCCATATGCACCACTGGCGGCGGCGAAGGTGGCAGAGATCATTGCGAGTGAGTTCCCGGCTGGTGTAATCAATGTCGTTTATGGTGATGCGGATGTGGGTGTTGAACTGACAAGCCATCCGTTTGTGACTAAAATCGCCTTTACAGGTGGAACGGCAACAGCGAAGCATATTATCAAAGCTGCTTCTGAAACGATTAAGGATATGACGCTTGAGCTTGGCGGGAATGATGCGGCGATCTTCTTGGAAAGCTTTGATGTTCATGATGAGCGAGCAATGCGCCGGATTGTCATCTCTAATTTCCTGACAACAGGCCAAATCTGTATGATTGCTAAACGCGTGTATGTACACCGTTCTATTTATGATGAATTTGTGGAAAAATATATAGAGGCAGCAAATCGCTGGATTCGAATAGGTGATCCATTTGATTCAAATACGACGGTGGGTCCCGTTAATAACCTGAAGCAGAGAGATTACGTGCGTGGTTTGGTTGAAGATGTGCAGAAGCGCGGAGCTAAGGTCATCCCGCTCGGCCAAATCCTTGATCAAAAGCGGTTTGAGCAAGGTTACTACCTGCAACCTACGCTTGTATTAGATTGCGATTATAATGATCCGATTGTGGTGGAAGAACAGTTTGGTCCTACCGTTCCGATTCTGCCATATGACGATGAAGAGCAGGTCGTTAAATTACACAATGAAAGCATATATGGATTGACGAGTTCTGTGTGGGGGAAAGAAGAAGATGCCATCTCCGTTGCACGTCAACTCGAAGCTGGAACGACCATGATCAATACAGCTGCTGTGCAGGGGCTTGATGTTCGCTTCCCTTTTGGTGGCTTCAAGCAATCGGGTATTGGCCGCGAATATGGCGCGGAGGGTATCCTCACGTATACAGAGAAGCATGTGATCAACGTTCCGAAGATACTCGATCTTCCGTATATACCCGAATAAATTTAATCTATAGTCCAAACTTCGGCATCGCACAGAGAATGTGCATGTGAAGTTGAAGTGAGGCTCTCCATGAATTGCGCTTTGTTTACTGATTATGAATCAGTAAACAGGGCGCTTTTTTGCGTTGATGTAAGATTCGTAACCAAATATTCAACGCTAAAAATGCGGCACATAGCTGATGGAGGCAACTCAGTGCGAATCATGTTAAACGGGCTTATATACTGGTGGTCAGAATTTGGTTAGACCTCTAATTTATAATGGACAGGTATGCCCTACAAATGGGATGTAATTTTTTATCAATTTCCTGTTGTAAGGAGAAGAGCGGGCAGAGGGAAAGAAAAAGTCTCTTGGTTCCGCCAAATATTTTAAAAAGGAGGAGATTCTCGTATTGAAGCAAAGACGCAATGTAGGTAAACCGTTATTGTCTTTATTTCTGGCAATTATGCTTGTTATGCAGACAGTGATGTTCTCCACTGCTGCATATGCAGAGAGTGTACCTAACGATACTGAAGTAGAAGCGGTTAGCGAGCCCAACTCGCCGATTGTGGACGAACCGTCTGAGGAAACGGTTAGTGAGCCCGACTCACCGATTGTGGATGAACCGTCCTCAGTATCTGAGGAAGTACAAGATGTACCAGACAATTCCATCATGATGGAAGCAGTTCCAATGGATAAAACATCTGTATTTATGGAATCTAATGCATCTTTTCCGCTGGAATTGAAGCAAGGGAATGTGGTTATTGATCTGAACGGTATTATTCAGGGACGACAACCATTTACGCTCAAATCGGAAGGGCTCAAGGTACCCGTCAATGGGGATGATTCCAATCCAACGAATGCAGATCCTGAGAAATACATTCAAAAGGGTGACTGGATTGAGCTGAAAAGAGAGGATTACTTCAAGGAAGTCGTGCTTCCGACAGCGACGAGACCCCTGTATGCACAGACTGACTCAGGCACCAAACAGTTAGGTACTGCCTATTTTACTCCAAATAGCATTCGAGTTGTCTTTGACGGTGATGATAACTTTTTCAATGGTGTAGGACGAGGTATTACCTTCAGTTTCGAAACGACAGCTGATGCAGATGTAACGGGATTGGATTATGGCGATAAGAAGCCTATCAACATCTTTGGTAGTACATATCAGCTAGAGAATCCAAATGTTACAGCAGAGTACGGTATCACGTTAACCTCGCCTGGAATGATCCGATGGGATCAGTATAGTTATCGCGGGCTTCAGCCGGCTCAATTCATTGAAGGTGCGATTACTTGGCAGTCAACCGTATCTGCTTCCGATCAGTTTGATAAAACGATCAAATTGCCATTAGACGGGAAGACATTCTATACAAATCCCTCAACCTATAATACGGGCTTTGGAAATTCACGCGGTATTTATATGGAAGGCTCGTTCAAAGTTAATGATCAGAACGTATCCCCAGTCGTTGGAGCAGATGGATCGTTGACTTATATTTTTCCACAGGGAACAGGTCCCGAACCGAAAGTGGAATATAAAACCTGGATTCCTAAGGAATCGTATTATTACGAGTATCGGAATCCACCAAGCAATCTGGGACGCAGCCACCGGGATATGACTGGTAAAGTGGAACTGAGACAAGACGATAGCATGCTGGTACAGGCCGGGCTGGAGATGTCCTTTGCCCCCGACTGGATTCAATCCAGTGCCTCTTATGATCATGCAAGTGAAACGATTACCTGGAAAGTCACGGTTAACCGGTATAACAAAAATGGGTTGAAGGACGTTACGATTACCAATGTATTACCTGCCGGGCTGAATTTCTTATCGGCTGAATGGCAAGAGGATGGCACCGAATCTGGTTTAACACCCATTACACCAGACGCAAACGGCGTGTATTCTTTTGGGGATATTAACGGTAAAGTGGATTTATTTATTAAAAGTAAAGTAATAAGTGGCTCCAGCTTCAGAATTGACCCTCGTGCCAACTGGAATTTGGATACACCGGCTGGTATACAGAACAACGATGTGAAGGCGGGTGTAAGACCTGCAGCAGTAACGGACGAGGCCATCGTCAACATCGGTGCGCATGATTTCACCAAGTCAGGTGCTGTTTCAATAGAGGATTATAATCAAGGCAGCATCACGTGGACGGTCAACCTTGCTCCACAATATGCTCTGCCGAATGCGGCAGTATATGATGTGCTGGTGCATGGTGGTAATTTGGACGTCTTGGACAACGCCGTAGATGTAACTGGTGAAGTGAGTGCAGAAACCATTGCGAAGATCAAAGCAAATGTAACTTCCGCGCAGCTTTGGAAGCAGTATAAGGCAGGAACGCTGAAGACGAGTGCAGCCAATCTGACCATGAAGGCGATTCCTTTAACGGTGGACGGTAAAGTGGTGGCGGACTTGATTAAGGTGACTGGATATACGGAAAATTCCGCATCCTTCAGCTTCCGTGCACTGGAGACCAACCCGGACATCCTTTTTAGACAGGACATCAACGTAGGGAAAACAAGTTCGAATCGTGCTTTGCTCATTGATGGCGAAAGTGTAAGACAAGCGCAAAACAGCGCCAATCTACACCTGCGTATGCTGAACAAGGATATGCTCTTTGCTTCGAGGCCATTGAAAGTAGATGGCACATTTGAAAATGTTAGCCCAAATAATGTTAACAGTTACATTAGAAACGATAGTAATGATGCATGGACGATTTCTGCCTATGACCGGACAACCAAGACGGTTACCTTCCGTTTAGGGGTAAATATGCCTGGGTATAACACAGAAGAAATGGCTAAAGACGGCGGTAATCGAGTCATTAGTAATGTGAAGCTAGTGGACACATTGCCTGAAGGATGGGAGTTTGTTCCTTTTTCTGAAGGTAAAGATTATGAGCTTTGGAAAGGATTTTCCGACAACGGTTCAGGTACAGAGTATGGTGTTAGAAACGACGCCAAATCGATAATTGAACCAGGCACAGATGCTCATGTTATAAGCTCCTTCACCCATAATGGCAACGTAGGAACGTTCAATTTTTCTAAATTGGAAAGTCCTTATGTTATCTTGGTGAAGGCAAGACCCTCTAACGCAGCTCTAGAGGAATATTTGGACGAATATACGACGAGTGGCACGGACAAGCAGGTGCTATATAACAAAGCTGACCTTCATATGTCTTGGGGTGGAGTAGAAAAGATTCTCTCCGAACAGCGTAAGATTATCGTACCGATCCAGACTTTGGGCAAGTCGGTAACTAAACCTGTTCCAGGTGTGTTGGAATGGACGGTAAATTATACTCCGCCATTTAACATGAAGCAGGGCGTTTATCTGGAGGATACTCTGGGTGCAGGCATGAACCTGCGTTATGAAGAAAACGGAAAGCTTGTGCTGACATCACCTAGTATGGCCGTCTATCCTGCTAAACTAACGGCCAGTGGTACTCTGGAACGAGGTGAAGCTCTTGACCTGAGCGACCCTAATAGCGAAGTTCAAGTAGAGGTTGCACCAGGTGCAGGAAGAACTACGGTTCTGAAATTCAAAATGAATGATCCTAATAAGTTTTACCAGTTTGTGTACCAGACAGAAGTTGATCCCTCTACAGCGAAAGCCGGAGACAAAATGGGCAACGAGGTAAAACTGGAGGGCGATGACAGTCTGAGTGCTGTCAGTGCCAGAAGCGAAAGTACACTGGACAGCTCAGACGTAGCAGGTAGTTCAAGCTCGAATGCCTTGTTGCCTCTGAGAAAAGTAGATCCGAATGGAAATCCGCTGAAAGACGTAGAATTTACACTCTATAAAAAAGACAACGGAACTACAGTTACCAAAGGGAAAACCGATAGTGGAGGGAAACTTAATCTGCTATTCCCTGACCCAGGCTACTATGAGCTGAAGGAAACGTATATTGATACGACGACTTGGTTACCAACGACAAGAGTTTACCAAGTATACGTAGGAAATACACCGGGGAAACCTCTATGGGTAGACGGAGTAAAAGTAACCTCGGATCAACCGCTGATTGTGCCTACACCTGCCCAAGGCAAGCTGACCATTACCAATAAGGTAGAAGGCAACGGCAGTGATCCGAACAAAGAGTTTGTATACACCGTGACCCTAACGGGTGAAGGTCATGACCAAGAATATTCATATAAGAAGTCGGATAACACATCTGGCACAATTAAAAGTGGAGACAAGATTTTCCTCAAGCATGGGCAATCTGTAGTTCTTCCCGCTTTGCCTGCGAATCTGGTCTATACCGTAACTGAGGACGATTATACGACTGTTGATGGCTATACGACCACACCTGATACGAGAGAGCTGTCCGGCTCCATTGTGAACAAAGGTGATCATAAAGCGGACTTCATCAACGAACGAATCGTCAACAAGCTGACCATCAGTAATACGGTTATGGGCAACGGTGGTGATAAGACGAAGGAGTTTGAGTACACCATTCACTTTGAGAATACAGGCAAAGATGAAAGTTACTCATATATGAAGTCGGATGGTAGTGCAGGTACGATCAAGTCTGGCGACACCTTCCGCCTCAAGGACGGAGAGACACTGAATATTTCAGGTTTGCCTAAACATCTGAAATACACAGTTAGCCAAAAAGATTACACAACCGATGAGTATATGACTACTCCTGATGAACGGTACTATACTGAAGTGATGAAGGGCATAGATCAAGAAGCTCCATTCACGAACGTGCGCGTCTTGAAGGGCGGACTACTCATCAGCAACACAGTAAAAGGCAAAGACGAAGATAAGAGCAAGCTGTTTAAGTATACAGTCACCTTCACAGGTGAGGGATCAGATGAGTCCTACGCCTATGAGAAGTCAGATGGCAGCAAGGGCATGATCAAGAACGGCGATCACTTCGAGCTTACCGATGGTCAGACACTTGTTGTGCAAGGACTGCCAGCATCTCTCGAGTATACGGTAACCCAGGACGATTATACGAAAGATGGTTATGTAACGGATCCTGAACGTTTTGTTCACACGGGTGTGATTCTGGAGAAAAAAGTGGCTGAAGCTAAATTTAAAAATACTCGCCCTTATCTGGAAGGTGTACTGCGTGACAACAATACAGGGGAAATCATTCCGAATGCATCCATCACAGTGACCGATCTGAAGACAGGCGAAGAGCTTCAGATTAAGACGAACGAGAAGGGTGAATATGCGGTCCCAGCCGTAGCTGACACGGACTACACGATCACATATACGAAGGTGTATCGGGTAGGCGGCAAAGATGTACCTGTCAAGTTTACACAAAAAGCGAATGTGAACAGCAGTGTTACAGACGAGACCATTCCAGCGGATATTACGGCTGTAGGTATCATTCTGCTCAAACAAATGGATGGAACAACAGAGCTATTTAACAACTTGTATACCAGCCATATGTATATCTACTTGAAGGACAGGGACGGTAATTACATTACGGAGAATGGTAGTCCTAAGGCTTTTCCAATGGCTTCGAACGGAACTTTCTCAGTAGAAGGGTTAAGTGAACAGAAGTACACAATGGAAGTTCGATATCAAGTGGAGACTGGTGAGGAGCTGCTCCTCAAAGTGACGCAGCTTGATGTGAAAGCTAACGGAGAGCTGAATATCTCTGAGGAATTAGTTGACCCTTACGGTACGGTCTATGATGAAACCACAGGTAATGCGAGCACGGGCAAGAAGATTGAAGGAGCAAAAGTTACACTGTATTATGCGGATACACAGCGGAATAGAGATAAAGGCCGCATTCCGGGAACAAAAGTAACCCTTCCAGCGGTTCCCAATTTCCCGCCGCACGACAACAAGAGTCCAGAGCAGGATAGCGATGCCAATGGACTCTACGCGTACATGGTGTTTCCAGAAGCGGATTACTATCTGGTCGTAACGAAGGACGGATACGAAACGCACACAAGCGGTACGATTTCTGTAGATTTTGACATTGTCAAATACGACGTGCCAATGAAACCGATCCGTTCAGGTGGTGGCTCCGGCGGCAACAACGGAGGCAACAGTGGAACCGACACCGGTACTCCAGGAACGAACAATGGCAATAGTGGAACTGATAACGGTATCCCAGGAACCAACAATGGTACTCCAGGAACGAACAATGGCAATAGTGGAACCGATAATGGTATTCCAGGAACCAACACCGGTACTCCAGGAACGAACAATGGCAACAGTGGAACCGATAACGGTATCCCAGGAACCAACACCGGTACTCCAGGAACGAACAATGGCAGCAGTGGAACCGATAATGGTATTCCAGAAGCCAACAACGGTACTCCAGGAACGAACAACGGCAACAGTGGAACCAATAACGGTACCCCAGGAACGAACAATGGTAACAACGGAACCAACACTGGCAACAGTGGAACCGACAACGGTGACCATGTTACTGATAACGCCAGCAGCGAGTTGGACGATGCTCCGAAAACAGGAGACAACAGTATATCGCCAATGTTCTATATGATTTTGGCACTGATGTCCTTGATCACGATCACGTTCTGTCTGCTCGGTAACAAGAAGAAAAAGCATATCTAATGACCGGAAAGGCGGTAAGAACATGAGTAAAACGAAAAAAATTCTTATCGCCATTTCCTCCCTTGTGCTGGTATTTTCCCTCATCGCGATTTCGAGAACGCTGCTGCGAGATTATGCTGAGCAACAGAAAATAGATGAGTTGGCGAGCATGTGGGAGGAAGGGTCGAATAAAAACGGAGGGGATGAAATCCCCTCTTTTTTGTTAAATAGGAAGAAGAATAATCCAGTTATGCTCCCTGAATTTCGAGCCCTTTACGAGCGGAACTCGGACATTGTGGGCTGGCTGAAGATTAACGGCACGCGAATTGAGTACCCGGTCATGCAAAACCCACAGGATGCGGAGTATTATCTCAATCATGACTTCGATAAGAAGCAAACCCAAGGCGGCCTTCCTTTTTTGGACAAGCATAGCCGGATCAATGGTTCAGATATTTTGCTGATTCACGGACATCACATGAAAAGTGGCTGGATGTTTAAAGATCTAATGAAATACAAGAGCGAAAGCTTTTATAAAGAGCACGCTGCATTTGAGTTCAGCACGCTTTACGAACAGGAGAAGTATGAGATTGTTGCTGTAATTCTATCCAAAGTGTATCGTAAATCAGATGACGTGTTTAAATACTATCAGATTGAGAATGTAAAGACGTCTGCCGAGTTCGATGCATATGTTCAGAATATCAAAAAACTCGCTCTTTATGACACAGGTGTCACAGCTCGGTATGGTGATAAACTTGTTGTACTGTCCACATGTGAATATTCGACTGAAAATGGCCGGCTAGCGGTAGTTGCTAGAAAGCGTTAAGGTCGATGCCAAAACACGAAATGAATTAATTTCATCTCGCGTGCTCTCTTTAGAGGACGCGATTTTTTTGTCTCCTGACTTTTAATGAAGTTCCAGGGATAAGGTTGAATGTAGGTAGATTAAAGCCAAGTCTTCTTTATAATGGAGATGAGTGCTATATACGAATAAAACAAGTGAATATCAGATTCTGGAGAGGGAGTTGTAAAGTGACGATAGAGAATCAAGCGGATATTTTGACGACTAGAGTAGAATCTATTCTTTATTATGCCAAACCGTTCTTAACCAGTGAACATAGAGCAGGCTGGATCGGCGGAAATGCACCAGAGTTTTTCGACGACCAATCAGAGCTCATCCACGAAGGTAACCAAAAGTATGCTTTTTATCTGAGCCTTAACCACCCCTTCAAACCAGAGCGCATGATTTCGATCTTTATCCCTGAAGACCGTGAAACCTATTTGGAAAATAACATCTATCCTCATTGCCCAATCAAGGTGATTGAACATCCTGTTTCACCGGAAAGTACGCAGGAATCCTTTACTCATAAGGATCTGATAAAACACTCTATCTCAAACGGAGAACGAAGCAAGGACGAAATATCAATGGAGCAGCCTTTCCTGATTAAGGTGGGTGGTAATCCGAGACTGATTCAGGATGAAGACTATTATTTCGCAACGCTCAAGAAAGAGTCACTATCATTCTTTTTCCAAGTCGAAGAAGATGGTTATCCCGATACATTGATTCGAGAGGATGGAGATTATCCATTTGGTTTTGGTTCGCTATATATTTTCGCCAAAATGGGTACAGAAATACAACACCCTGTAGCCGGTTTCTGTCAGTTTTCTTAAGCAAAATAGACGAATTTCTTAAGCGAAATAGACGAAAATCGTAAGTGATAAAGGAAGAGTGAACGTAAATCCAGAGAGTACCTATAAACGCTACTGACATAACGTTGTCAGTGGCGTTTTTTTATAATCAGATCAGTACAGCAAGGAGACAGGCAAGTAACAAGATTTAGGGGAAATAATGAAGAAGATTAGGAAGGATGATCTGTTGTGAATTTTGCTTCTGTACGTATCATTACTGACAATGTAGATGGCCTGGTGGCTTTCTATGAGCACGTTCTTGGGGTTTCAGCGGAGCGCCCTGCACCTGTATTTGCACAATTTGTTTTACCATCATGCACGCTTGCCATCGGGCACACCCAGACCACAGCATTATTTGGAACCGACTCTGCAAATGCAGCCGGAGCCACGAATCATCCGGTCATTTTGGAGTTCCATGTTGCCGATATTGAAGCGGAATATGAGCGCCTGAACGCATATATTCATTATTGGGTGCAGCAACCAACTACAATGCCGTGGGGAAACCGCTCAATGCTGTTTCGTGATCCGGATGGCAACCTGGTGAACTTCTTTGAACCGGTAACCGAAGAAGCGATCCAAAGATTTAATCAGAGACATTGACCCGTAAATATACGCCTAAAAATCAGCTCACGTCTTGCTACGGTTTTCAATAAATCAGTAGACAGGGCGTTTTTTGTTCGTTAAGTTGGACGTAGCAAGTTTCTCCGTTAGATTTAACCCTACAAATCTGTGCATCAAATGTCGGATGTGAACGTTCCGCTCTTGATATTCTATACCTGAAAGGAGGTCATTTCAATGGATTCCCTGGCTAATCTGAATAGGGCCTTACAGTATATTGAAGACCATCTTGAGGAAGACATCGATGTGAAAGAAGCTGCGCGATTAGCCCAGTGTTCGGACTATCATTTCTCAAGAATGTTCTCCTTCCTTGCAGGTATCTCGCTGTCGGAGTATATCCGGAGGAGGCGCCTGACTCTCGCGGCATTTGAGCTTCAGGCCGGTGACTTAAGAATTGTGGATGTGGCAGTGAAATACGGTTATACATCTGCAGACGCTTTTTCCAGAGCCTTTCAGGCATTGCACGGGATAACTCCCTCATCAGTAAGATCTCATGCGCCGTCTTTAGTAGCCTATCCGCGAATGACCTTCCAATTAACTATTCAGGGAGGAAATGCAATGAACTATCGTATTGTTGAGAAGGAAGCGTTCAGTATTGCAGGTTTTATGAAAAGAGTACCTATTCAATTTGAGGGTGTAAACCCAGAGATCGCCTCCATGTGGAAAAGCTTGACCAGCGAGGATATCGACCGATTGAAACAGCTCTCTAATGTTGAACCGCAGGGGTTAATCTCTGCTTCGGTTAATTTTTCTGAAGGGCGAATGGAGGAGCAGGGAGAACTCGATCACTATATAGGTGTAGCTACATCCAAGGAATGCCCCAAGGGTTTTTCCAAATTAGAGGTCCCCGCACTGACATGGGCCGTCTTTGAAGCTGTAGGACCGTTTCCCGAAACGTTACAACAGGTCTGGAGCCAAATCTATTCGGAGTGGTTTCCTTCTGCAAATTACGAAGTAGCGAGGGGGCCCGAAATCTTATGGAATGAAGGCAAGGATGTGTCATCTCCCAAATTCAGGAGTGAGATTTGGATACCCGTTATCCAAAGATAGAATAATTAAAGGACAGTATCATTAGATCAACACTTTCAGAAAAAGTGTGTATTACGCCGAATGGGTTTAGTGCTGATCAATTGGACATGGAACAGTTTACAGCCTGCCACGAGTTATTCTTAGGTAAGATGGTGCCGATGTTGAAGCCGAATGTTCCCTTGGCGGGGGCATTCGGCTTTTTGCCTTCCGGTGGCGCTTAATTGCTTTTAAGCTGCAAGCTTTTGCGATAAGAGCGCGGCGTTATGCCGGTTTCTCGTTTGAACATGTTGCAGAACTGGGCATCATTCACAAAGCCGGACTCGGCGGAGACGTCTGAGATGGACATCTGTGTGCTGGCTAACAGGTGCTTGGAGTAATCCAGGCGTTTGATTAGCATATAGCGGGAAGGAGAGGCTCCATATTTCTCTTTGAACAGGTGCCGGAAGCGATCGTAGCTGTAGCCCGACATATCTGCCAGCATTTCAATGGAGAGCCGCTGTGTAAAATGCTCGTTCATATAAGCGAGCACATGCTGGAGCCTGTCCCCGGAGAACAGTGGATACATACTGTTACCGCCCCGATGCAGCAGGTGCAGCAGCATATGATGCAGGCGGTCGTTCAGGTAATCCTGTGCACCCTCACCACGTCTCGTATATTCGGTGTTCAGCTGCAGCATGTAGTTGTGGATGCTGTGCTCCCGGTCATCCTGATGCATACCTTGAAGCTCTCCAATCTCAGACAGATCGGTCTGGAAGCCAACAAAAAGCACCTCCGCATCCCCGCGGTGATCCTCATCATGCTGCTGATGGGGAGAGATGAGCGCATACGTACCAGCCTGAAAATGGTAGCTGTGCTCTCCAATCATGGACGTTCCATTTCCCTTAAAATAGTAGATCAGCTCATAACATTCATGGTGATGAGGGATGATATGCGTGAACCTGGCATGTTCGGCTCTGACAACATATAGAACTTGATCCATTATTGCTTTCCCCCTAATTTCGACATTTAGCCGAATCGTACAAAAAAGTGACCGAAATCAGATAAATATCAACGCTGAATTTTGTTATGATCATACTCATAAACGAATGTTAAACGAAATTAAACGTTTATACGTTCGGTTATTGCAGTAAAGAAAACGCATTACAATTCAAAATCAGGTTGTGAATTTCCCAATTTATTAAAGCTAGGCTGTAAGCACTACAGATTATCAATGATTTTAACAACAAACAGGGGTGTGAGTAAAGAAGATGAAAAGAATGCATTCGTAATTTGTATGGTCGCCATGTTACTGCTTCTGTCTGCATGTGGTAGTACGAAAGGAACAACAGGAGAAACGGGTACAGCTGGCTCAGGCGGCGAACAGACTGATCAACTGAAGGTTGTGCTGTTGATTCCAGGTACCTTGGGTGATAAATCTTTCTTTGACGCTGCCAATCATGGACTGGAGATGGTCAAGTCGGAGCTTGGTGCCCAGACAAAGGTCATTGAGATGGGTACAGACAAAACAAAGTGGGAGCCAACGTTTAACGATATTGCTGCCGAGGACTGGAACATTGTTATATCTGGCGGCTCGGAGATTACAGAGATGTTCAATGCGACTGCTGAGCAGTACCCTGACAAAACGTTCATTAACTATGATACCGATATCGAAGAAGCTCCAGCCAATGTTTATAATATGTCCTATTCTACCAACGAAGTATCCTTCCTGGCAGGTGCAGTTGCCGCACTTGCTACCCAATCGGACATGCCTAATGCAAATAAGGACAACGTCATCGGTTTTCTGGGGGGCATGGACATTCCGGGCATCAACGCTTTCCTCGTAGGTTACATTGAAGGTGCAAAATACGTAGACCCTGATATCAAGGTTGCGGTGTCCTATGCGGGAGATTTCGTCAATCCGGCTAAAGGTAAAGAGCTTTCGCTTATCCAATACAACTCGGGAGTCGACGTGATCTTCAACGTAGCAGGGGGTACGGGACTGGGTATCTTTGATGCCGCGAAGGAAAAATCCAGATATGCCATCGGTGTAGACTCTGACCAAGCTGCCTTGTTGAAAGATACAGACCCTGAAAAAGCTAACCTGATCCTTACTTCCGCGATTAAAAAGATTGACACAGCCATTCTCGAAGCAGTAACCAAGGCTAAGGACGGCAAGCTGGAGACAGGAAAACGTCAGGTAATGGGCTTTGTCGAGAACGGAGTAGGCATTGCAGAGAATGACATCTATAAGAGTGTATTCCCTGCTGATCTGCAGGCTAAAGTTGAAGAGATCAAGAAGAAGCTTGAAAACAAAGAGATTAACGTATCCAATGCAATGGGTATGGAGACGTCCGAGATTGAAGCGATTCGTAATAGTGTGAAGCCATAAGCTTTCCATTTTCATAAATGAGAGATATTTGACATTAATGCTGTACAGCCGGGAGATGTAGTGATGTAATATGCTGCATTCTCCGCTGTACATTTTTTGTGCAAATTGCCAGTAGAGAGGAGTTGTCTGTCCATGTCCGGCGCGCTGTTGGAAATGCGCAATATTACGAAGGTATACCCCAATGGGGTGGTCGCTAACCAAAATGTACAGTTCTCCTTGCAGGAGGGAGAGATTCATGCCATTGCGGGAGAGAACGGTGCGGGCAAATCTACGCTGATGAAGATGATGTTTGGCATGGAGGAGCCGAGTGAAGGCGAGATTTTGTTAAAAGGAAAACAGATCAAGCTGGGAAATCCGCAAGAAGCGATTGCGCTTGGAATTGGTATGGTGCATCAGCACTTTATGCTCGTTCCCTCCTTCACCGTTGCCGAGAATATGGTGCTTGGCATGGAGCCAAGACGTGGAGTCGGCATTCATTACGCAGAAGCGGTTCGTATGACGGAGGAAACGGCCCGCAAGTATAACCTGAGCGTTAATCCCCGCGCCAAGGTAGAGGATTTAAGCGTTGGCATGAAGCAAAAGGTCGAGATTCTGAAGGCGCTATTGCGCGGTGCAGAAATACTCATTCTGGATGAACCTACGGCTGTGCTGACTCCACAGGAGACGGAGGAGCTGTTCCGGGAACTGAAGCTGCTCAAGCAGAAGGGACATACGATTGTTTTTATCTCGCACAAGCTGAAGGAAGTGAAGGAAATCTGCGATCGCATTACAATTTTGCGGGGTGGACGCACGGAAGGTGTATTCAACATTGCAGATGTGTCGGAGCAGGAAATCTCAAGGCTGATGGTTGGACGGGATGTTGTGCTCAAGTATGACAAAACGCAGAACAATTATGGAGAGCCTGTCCTGTCGGTACAACAGCTGGGCGCAGTCGATGCGGAAGGCAAGTCACTGCTGTCGAACGTCAGCTTCAACGTTCGCGCAGGTGAAATCGTCGGAATTGCGGGTGTAGAGGGCAACGGGCAAAGCCAGCTTGTGGAAGCACTGACCGGAGGTCTGAACAGTCGTTTGGCGGGCGGCAAGGTCGAGGTAAATGGCAGAGATATTCAGGCTCTAGGTATCCGTGAGATTCGCGGTCTTGGTGTTTCTTATATTCCTGAGGATCGGATGCGGCAGGGTGCGGCAGGTGAGGCAAGTATTGCGGACAATCTGATCTCCACCCAGTATCGATCCAAGTCGCTGAATAGAGGGCCGCTGCTGCGTATGTCATCCATTCAGAAGCTGGCGAGTTCGCTGATCGAGGAATTCAAGGTTCGGTGCTCCGGCCCGTCACAGCCCATCGGCATGTTATCTGGTGGCAATATGCAGAAGGTGGTCGTTGCACGTGAATGCTCCACCGGGCCGTTACTGCTCATTGCAGAACAACCTACGCGCGGGGTAGATATTGGAGCGGCGCAGTTTATACATCAGAAGCTGCTGGAGCTGCGTGATGCGGGATGTGCAATCGTGCTTGTCTCCGCAGACTTGAATGAAATTCTGGAGATGAGTGACACACTGCTCGTGCTGTATGAAGGCGAAATTGCAGCACGGCTGGACTCACCCTCCAGCGTTAGTGAAGAGGAGTTGGGCCTTTACATGCTTGGTATTCGCCGTCAGCAGGAGCAGTATGAGGAGGAGGCATCCCCATGATGCGATTAAAGTATTTTGAAGTATACCGTACGGCAGCCGTTATTCTTATATCGCTGGCCATTGCATTTATTATTATTTCGCTCGTCAGCAGCCAGCCTGTGGAGACGATTCGTATCTTCCTGTTTGAGCCGCTGTCAACGTTAAGCCGTATGGGTAACGTGGTGGAAATGGCGATACCGCTTATGTTTACAGGGTTATCGGTGTCCCTTCTGTTTAAAACCAACATGTTTAACCTGGGTGCAGAAGGAATCTTCTACATTTCAGGGATCGTGGCGGCAGTGCTGGCGATTCATCTAAGCATGAATGGAATCATGCATCCGATCGTTGCAATCGGGGCGGGGTCTATTGTCGGTGCGCTTCTCTCCGCGATCCCGGGTTATTTGAAAGCCAAGTGGAATGCCAATGAGCTCGTTACCTCATTGATGTTTAACAGCATCTTTTTTGGCATTGGTCTGTACCTGCTCAATTATCATCTGAGAGATGCCAAGGCGTTCTCCAATGTGTCCTATAAATTTGCCGAGACCGCACAGCTCGCGAAAATACTGCCGGGAACACGTCTGCATACTGGACTCATTATTGTACTGGTATTGATTGTTGCTGCTCATTATTTTATGTATCACACCAAATGGGGATATGAGCTGCGAATGACAGGAGCCAACCGTGATTTTGCAGGTTACTCCGGCATGAAGACAGCGAAGGTTATCGTTCTGGTGCATCTGATCGCAGGATTTATCGCGGGTATGGGGGGCTCGGTCGAGGTGCTGGGCATGTATAATCGCTTCCAATGGACCGCACTGCCGGGCTATGGACTGGACGGTGCTCTGGTTGCCATGCTGGCGAAGAACAATCCGTTATCCGTGATCGGAGCAGCGCTCTTCCTGGCCTACATCCGTATCGGGGCCGATCTGATGGCGCGTCTGTCCGATGTGCCGTCAGAGATGATATCGATCATTCAAGCGGTTATCATTTTGCTGATCTCTGCGGAGCAATTCCTGAAATTCTGGAAAAATCGCATGCTGCTGAAGGAGGCCAAGCTCCATGAATAGCCTGCTGAACGTTATTTTAACGACTGACTTTGCATTCTCCGTACTGCGGGTAACGACACCAATCCTGTTTGCGGCATTAGGTGCCCTGATCTCCAATCGGGCAGGAATCATTAACATCGGTATGGAGGGCATTATGCTGGTATCCGCACTGGCGGGGGTTGTTGTCAGCTCATACACGGCTAATGCCTGGATCGGATTGCTTGGTGCAGTGTTATCGGGTACGGCGATTGCCGGGATGCTTGCTTTTTTCACTTTAAAATTCAAAACCCATATTATTCTCGGCGGTGTGGCGATCAATATGTTTGCATCAGGCGGAACGGTATTCCTGCTCTACCTGCTCAGTGGTGACAAAGGATCATCTACGTCATTGCCGAGCAAGGTGCTGCCAAGCATAGATATTCCGCTGCTGCAGGACATTCCGGTGCTTGGTCCGATCCTGTCGGGACATCATATTTTGACTTATGTATCCATACTGGCTGTCATTGCTGTGTATTACCTGTTAAAACGTACACCGCTCGGATTGCAGATTCGCTCAGTCGGTGAGAATCCGCACGCAGCACAATCCGTTGGTGTCAGTGTTGTGAAAATCCAGTACTCTGCGCTGCTGCTGAGTGGATTCTTTGCCAGCCTGGGAGGGGCATACATGTCGATGGGATATCTGTCTCTATTCACCAGAGATATGATCGCGGGGCGAGGCTGGATTGCGATCGCAGCGGAGTCTATGGGACGCAGTACAACGGTAGGCACAGCCTTGACCTCACTGCTCTTCGGGGGAGCGGAGGCACTGGCCAATGCACTGCAGGTGCTTAAAATTCCGGCGGAGCTTATCGGCACCCTGCCATATACTGCTACGATTATCGGCCTGATCGTATATGCGATTGCCGAGACACGCAAAAAACGGCGCAAGCTTGCCCAAAAAACGAACTGAGGAGAGACTTATGACGATACCTATTATTATTGACTGTGATCCGGGTCATGACGACGCTATCGCTATACTGCTGGCGCTCGCTCACCCGGAGCAGCTGGAGATCAAAGGCATTACTACCGTAGGCGGGAATCAGACGTTAGAGAAAATTACGAATAATGCGCTTAAAATTCTCAGCTTTGTAGACGCGGATATCCCGGTAGCGAAGGGAGCAAAGGGGCCGTTGCTTGGCACATTGGTGACGGGTGAGGAGGCTCATGGGGAATCCGGAATGGATGGCCCTGCGCTGCCGCCAAGCCGGTTTCGTCCCATAGAGACGGGAGCGGTTGAGTTTATTCGCGAGATTCTGCTCGCATCGGATGAGCCCGTTACCCTTGTGCCGATTGGACCGCTGACCAATATTGCAACATTAATTCGTGCCTATCCCGAGCTGAAGTCCCGTATTGCTGGCATTTCAATGATGGGTGGAGGCATTGCCTACGGGAATGTGACCCGTACTGCGGAGTTTAACATCTATGTGGACCCGGAAGCGGCTCAGATCGTGTTTGAATCGGGTATTCCAATCACGATGAGTGGGCTTGATGTGACGGATAAAGCGGCTATTTTCGATGATGAGATTGAGGCGTTGAAAACACGCGGCCCGGTCTCAGTTCTGGTGGGAGAGCTGCTGGACTTCTATTCTATTTTCGGCAAAAAGATGGGATATCACGGCAATGCGCTGCACGATCCGTGCGCAATTGCCTGGTTGCTGCAGCCGCAGCTGTTCCAGTGCAAAATGCTGGATGTCACGGTTGAGACACAGGGAACGTATACACGCGGTATGACGGTGGGCGACCTGCGGATGAAGACCGATCGGCAGCCTAACGTGAACGTGCTTATGGATGTTGACCGTGAGGCCTTTATTCGTCTTCTCTTTGATGCGCTCGCGATTCTAGACGCCCGATATGTACAACAAGCGTCTCAAGGAGAATCTTAGGATGGCTGGCTGGACAGACCTGCGTGAGACGGTGCGCCTGGAGGTAATCCAACGTGGCGAAGAGGGCTGTGATACGCAGGGTTTTATGCAAAAGTGGGAAGCAGCCGCGCATGACGAGAGCAAGCTAATGTTATTGTACCAAGAACTCATGGAGCTTCCGGTGTCGGCTGATTTTCCTTATGTAGAACCTTCAAGTCTTGAGGATATTCGGCGTTTACGCCCGGATGGGCCACGTGTGCTTGAGGCGAACTGGAGCGAGCAGGTATGGCGGGACAAGTTCTACGGAGCATGGCTCGGGCGAAGTGTCGGTTGTGCACTCGGCAAACCGCTGGAGCACCCGGATTATCTGTATGGCAAGGACGGTCGTCCGGGCTGGGAAAATATTGAGCTGTGGTTCAAGGGAGCGGGTGCTTGGCCGATTCAAGGTTATACTCCTGAGCATTCAAGCGCAGAGCAGGAATATGGATTGAGCTTGACGGAGCTGGGACCTTTGAGTGTAAGAGAGAAAATCCGTTTTATGGAGAGTGACGATGATATCCGTTATACCCTTCTGGGCCTTCTTCTGCTGGAGGAAAAGGGGCTGGACTGGGACACGTGGGATATTGGCAAGCTGTGGCATCGCCGCCTGACATACAGTCAGGTGTGTACGGCTGAGACACAGAGCTATATGAATTTTGCCCAGGAGACCTCGCATCTGAAATCGGATAAACCTGTCGATTGGGCGCAGCGTCAGGAGCATGTACGCATGCACCTTAATCCATACCGTGAGTGGATTGGCGCTGCCATTCGCGCTGATGGCTTGGCCTACGGTGTAGCCGGGCGGCCTGAGCTGGCTGCTGAACTCGGTTGGCGGGACGCCTCCTTCTCCCATGTGAAGAACGGCATTTATGGCGAGATGCTGAATGCTGCAATGATCGCAGCGTCGTTTGTTGAAAATAGCAGCGAGCGTATTGTGGAAATTGGACTGAGCGAAATTCCACAAACAAGCCGACTGGCAGCAGATGTGCTGCAAGGTGTGGAGATTGGCCTTCAGGCCCGCAGTGAGCGGGAACTGGTGAGCCGCATCTGGGATGCGTTCAGCCATTATGATGCCGTGCACACGAACAACAATGCGGCGCTGGTTGCAGCATCGCTGGTGTATGCAGGCAATGATTTTGAGAAAGCAGTCGTTACCTCTGTTTATGGCGGTATGGATACGGACTGTAATGGAGCTACAGTAGGTTCCATCATGGGCGCACGTCTCGGTGCAGCACAGCTGCCAGAGTCCTGGACTGCTCCGCTGCATGACACGCTCTATGCCGATCTGGTCGGGTTTGACCCCGTTTCCATCTCGTCCTGTGCCGAGCGCAGCTATCAAGTATTTCTGAAGCTTCGCGGGCAAGCAGGTAACAAATAGAAACACCCTTGCACTAATGCACAGAAAGCAGGAAAATAGGGGCAGGTCTGATCTGTGTGATGTATGTAACGAGCCTTGGAAGCTATCAGCTTATTCCAAGGCTCGTTTTGTGTTGTTCATTGCCGCCTGACATGTAGTTATCTGGTTATAACTAGTCCGCTTAACTTAACGTCCGTTCGTATTAGAAGCCCAGACTGGAATTCCGCTATTCGGATAATATTCGTTGGTCAGGGTGTTGTTATAGAGCACCAGGTTACCATCACTTTGCATGACGAGAGTATCACCTGATGTATTTACGGGCAGCGTGCTTCCGTGATGGCCTGGAATCCATGCTTCTGTATTGGCAATCCAGGCATCTACCTGTTTAGTGACGTCAAATACGAGAACGTTATCAAAACCGTATCCCCAATAGTATTCGTATTTACCGTTGGCCGGATTGAGCCCCCAGCGATAGCCGTACTGATATACCGTCTGCCATTTTGATCCATATCCATGGATCACAGGTTTCCCGCGCTCTTGTTCAAAGGTAAATGTGGTGATTCCGTTCTTATTGGTATTACTGCTCCAGATCGCAGAACCGTTCTTATAGATTACAAAATTTCCGTCATCCTGAAAATGGCTTTAAATCGACCATCCTGAGACAGCAGATAGTCTCCTCTTTGCATACTCTGACCGATCAGGAGTTTATCACCAAGATAACCTGCGGAAGCTGTTGCAGGTACGGCAAAGGCAAGAATCAGCAGAAAAATAGAATGCTAGAGTATAAATGGTGTGTGCTTCAACATGCACCGTAGAAGTTGCAGGAAGGTATATTGATAGAGGTTTGTTCATTTAACAGAAGAGAAAAGTGACTACAATGAAAATATATAACATTTTATTTCAATATAGCAATAGCCTGGAGTGGTCGGATTTTTATTTTTTGTGGATATAGGAAATTGGAGATTTATGTCGAATGAATTCATTTAGTTTGAATTTGAAGTAAAAGAGAGGAATCATTGTAGGGTTTATGGCGCTTGATAGTCAGGAGAAAGTTAAGAGGAGGATCTTATGTCTGGAAAAAAGATAGGGAGTATGGTCTTAATGTTGTCTCTTATATCCCTTATTACAGGACTGTTGCTTTTTAAGCCTTTGGATAAGGTATCTGCAGCGGCTCCAACCGCAACCATTGTCATGGATAATGCATCACTGAAGATCGGGACAACATCACAGGTTACATTCACGTTTTCCGAAGCGGTACAAGGGCTGGATACTGGGGATTTAACCGTTGAAAATGGTACTTTGACTTCACCTGTATCTTCTGATGGAGGCGTTACCTGGAAAGCAACATTTACACCGAATGAAGGTGTACAGGACGCGATCAATCTCATTACGCTTGACAACTCGGGCATAATGAACGGGGCCCAAGAACCAGGCATGGGCACCACTACGTCCAATAACTATGCAATAGACACTGTTCGGCCAACGGCAACGATTGCAGTGAGCGATCGGGTCATCGGTGCAGGGAAACCCTCACAAGTCACCATTACATTCTCCGAGGCTGTAGTGGGTTTTACCTTGGCAGATCTGTTGGTTTCGAATGGGACGCTTAGCAATTTAGTCACCTCTGATAACATTACGTATACCGCCACATTGACTCCTGCTGCTAACATAACTGCTGCAACGAACGTGGTTACGCTCGTTAATACAGGTGTGATGGATAGTGCAGGCAATGTAGGAATGGGTACAACACCTTCCAATACCTATGCTATTGATACAGTCCCGCCAACCGCATCCATTTTGGTGTCTGATACGACACTTGCTGCAGGAGAAACATCACAGGTTACGATCACGTTTTCCGAAGCCGTGACAGGCCTGACCAATACAGCTCTGACGGTATCGAATGGTACATTGACGGATGTCCGTTCGTCCGATGGAGGTCTTACATGGATCGCAACGCTGACCCCGGCGGCAGGGATCAAAAAAGCGGACAATTACATCACACTTGATAATACAGCCATCAGTGATATTGCAGGCAATCCGGGTATAGGCACAACATCTTCCAATACGTATGCAATCACTACGATTCGACCAACGGCAACAATTGTTGTAGCCGACACCTCACTTACGATCGGTAAAACATCATTGGTGATAATCACATTCTCGGAGGCGGTTACGGGTTTTACCAATGGGGATTTGATGGTTTCGAATGGCACACTGAGCTCTGTTCAATCAGCTGATAATGGTGTGACATGGACAGCAATGCTAACTCCACAGGTTAATGTCAATAAAACGGTCAACTACATCACTCTTCAAAATGACGGTGTAAGCAACGCGGATGGTAATGCGGGACAAGGTACAACGAATTCCAATCCGTATTCTGTGTTTACAGTACAGTCAGGATCCGAACTGAACCCTTCAACGGGATCGCAAGCTGTGCCTTCTATTTCAACTTCGCCTGAAGATCATACCGTTATTTCTACAACGGGTAAAATCACCGTTCCGCCTGGGAAGGCAGGAAGGGTTAGCTTGGGCAAGGAGGTTCAAATCTCGATTCCAGCAGGGGTATCATCACAAGAGCTGACCCTATCCATTGATAAAGTGCCCGGCACTGAAACGTTGCTTGCGAATGGTGAGATTCTGATCAGCCCGGTTTTCGAGCTTTTGAAGAACTCTCCACAGAACTTTCTTAAGCCTGTAAAAATTACATTTGCATTCCAATCGACAGGTCTTGAAAGTGACCAAATGACTGCTGTATTTTATTATGATGAGATGAACAAGGCCTGGATCAAGGTAAACGGTGGGATTGTAAAAGGGGATCAAATTTCAGTGGAGGTTAGTCATTTTACGAAATTTGCAGTCCTTGCGGTAGATCAGACTAGCGGTGAACCCGTTCTAAGCAAGCCTACTCCGCCGACAGCAGAGCGTAGTTACAATGATATTCAGGGGCATTGGGCGGAGACAGAAATTAAACAGGCCTCAGAGTATGGCATCATCACAGGTTATCCAGATGGAACGTTCAGACCGGAGAAAAACGTGACGCGTGCTGAATTCATGGTCATGCTGATGAGCGCATTGAAATCAAAGCAAGTCGGAGCCGAGCTGCCGTTTACCGATACAACAGAGATTGGAGCACGGGCCAAAACGGCTGTTTCACAAGCAGTACAATCAGGCATTATTAGCGGTTATCAGGACGGCAGCTTCCGGCCGAATGCATATCTAACACGTGCCGAGATGGCCAAGATGGTTGCAAACGCCCTTGATGTATCTACAGAAATTCATGATGCTATGCCTTTTGCAGATGAGACAACGATTCCCTCTTGGGCAAAAGCTTCAGCAATGGTCCTGAAGGAACGAGGCATTGTAAAAGGGATGGGTGCAAACGAATTTAAACCGAGTGCACAGACAACTCGCGCAGAAGTCATTGTTTTAATAATGAACATGCTGGGACAGGCAGACCAGATTAGCAAATAAACGAGATGTATCCATCAGAATTGTACAGTTGTTAGGTAAAGGCACCCTTTGAGGGTGTCTTTAATTGCCTTATTACATGTGCATGGCAGAGCTTACATAACAAACTCTCTTAGCATAAAGCTTTCTAAAGAATGCGGACAATGTTCTCTATCATTTTTTTTGAAATTTTTACACCAATTTTATAGAATCTATGACTTTTGGCAATTGAACTATGGTAAAATATCTCAGGATTCGAAATTGGAGAGGGGTTATGTTACTCATGTCTTGGAAAAAAGTTCTGGGGAAAAGCACCATTCGTGTGGCTGCTACTGCATTATTACTCACACAAATATTTGGCGGAGCAGGTTCGGTTTCTGCCGCAGGCAAAGATGTAGAAGTACACTTGATTGGAATCAATGACTTTCACGGCCAGCTGGATACAACGTCTATCGTTGGTGACAAAAAGGCAGGATCGGCTCCAATTCTAGCAACCTATCTCAAAGAAGCTCGTGCGAAATATGAGCACTCTATCCTGTTCCACAACGGAGACTCTGTTGGCGCATCTGCTCCAGTCTCATCCCTTGACCGCGATGAGCCTACGATGGAATGGATGAATATGATGGGCTTTGATGTGGGATCGCTGGGTAACCACGAATTCGACCAAGGGATCGCAGCATTGAAGGCACAAATCTTCGGCGGTCTTGATCCCAAAGAAGGTAAAGTAACCCATGCCGGGGCTAAATTCGATTATGTGAATGCAAACGTAATTGAAACGTCCACAGGCAAACCCCTGATCAAACCGTATGTCATTAAAGAAGTCGGCGGCGTTAAAATCGGATTCATCGGACTTGTAACCAAATCCACGCCAAATAAAGTTTCTCCATCAGGTACTGCAGGCGTGCGTTTCCTGAGTGCTGAAGAAGAGGTTGCTGCCGTTAATAAATATGCAAAAGAATTGCAGGATCAAGGTGTAGAGACGATCATCGTTCTGGCGCATGACCCAGCTTCCACCAAAGAAGGTGTAACGACCGGGGAAGCTGCTGATCTGGCAAAAGCTTTGCCAGCAGACTCTCCTGTTGATGTCATCGTTGCTGGTGATAACCACGCTCTGGCGAACGGTGAAGTGAATGGAAAATTGATCGTGCAAGCGTACTCCTATGGTACAGCCTTTGAAGATATCAAACTGATGATTGACCCTGCCACCGGGGATGTAACCGAGAAATCGGCCACCGTGACTACAACCTTCCAAGAGGGTGTTAAAGAAGATCCTGAGACACTCGCTATTATTAAAAAATCTTTGGACAAGCATCCGGAGCTGACCAAGCCAGTAGGTACAACAGATGGCTCTGTACTGCGAACAGATGCTTACAATAACGAAGCTCCACTGGGCAATCTGATTGCAGATGCGATGCGTCAAGCGGACTTTGGAGATCAAGCAGGCAAGGCTGACTTTGCCTTTATGAATCCAGGCGGTATCCGTGCAGACCTGCCAAAAGGGGATGTGACCTTTGCAGACCTGGCTAAAATCCAGCCTTTCGGGAACACACTGGTGAAGCTGGAACTGACGGGTGCACAAGTGAAAACGTTGCTGCAACAGCAATGGGGTACGAATGCAGACGGCACACCGAACACTAAAACATTGCAAATTGCCGGTTTGAAATATACAGCTGATTTCAGCAAACCGGTGGCTGAACGTGTAACGAGCCTGAGCCTCGAAGATGGCACTCCTGTTGATCCGAACAAATCATATACGGCTGTAGTCAACAACTTTATGGCTGCAGGTGGAGATAACTACAAAGTGCTGCTGGATGCAAAGTCATCCCTGGCAGGCCCGATTGATCTGGATGTGTTCTACAAGTACATGGTAGATACATTTAAAGGCGGCGAGATTCAAGCCAAAAATGAAGGCCGTATCACAAACCTCGCAGCAGCTACAGAGCCAACAGAAACACCAGCACCAGTAAACAATGAGCCTATTTCTCGTGCTGAATTTGTAACTGCACTCGTGGATATGTTGAAGCTTGACGCTGTATCTACAGCACCTGCATTCAAAGATGTTGCTGCTAATGCTGCATATGCCGATGCCATTGCAGAAGCTTCCAAAGCCGGATTTATTCAAGGGTACGGCGGCAACTTCTATCCTGAGCGTAATATCACTCGGGAAGAGGCAGCTACCATTTTGGCAAAATTGGTGAACAGCCCGGCTTCCGAGGCCAATGCGGCAACGATTATGGCAGCTTTTGAAGATAACAAAGCGGTATCTTCCTATGCAGTCAAACCGATGGCTAAACTGATTGATAAAGGCATCTTCACGGCAACAGACAAAAAAATGCTGGAGCCTAAGCAAAGTCTTTCTACGAATGATGCTAAAGCGTTAATTGAGAAAGCAGTTGCAGCGAAAGCTTCATAATCTAGAACGTACTTATATTTTATTGTAAGACAGGGTACACAACTTTATGGGGAATAAGCACTCTACTCATGTAAACCTCTCATTATTTGAGCTATGAAAGGTTTATCTGGAAGAGTGCTGTTTTCTTTATAGGTTGTGTTTTTTTGTTTTCTCATTTCGAGGATGATGATTTTACCAAATATTATTTTTAACGCTGTTGTCACAAAATAAGCTGCTTTGGTGTTTTAAGAGTGTAGGCGGGAGGGGGTAAGATTTTTGGAAAGAGACTATAGAGAACATAAATCAAACTCAGAAGAAATTGAGATGCTGGTTGAAAGAACTAAACTTGGTGATAAGGAAGCTTTTGCTTCAATTATAAGAAACTTTGAAAAACCAATGTATATCTATTGTTATCATATTCTCAAAAACAAGGAAGAAGCCGAGGATGCGCTGCAAGAAATATTTATCAAAGTGTATGAACAGATACATAAGTATCGCCCCAATATGACTTTCTCGGCCTGGCTGTACAAAATTGCCTACAATTACAGTCTGAATCAAATCAGGAGCAGAAAAAGGTGGTTTCGTTTTCTCGATCGGTATAAATATGATCAGCCTGAACCTTCACCTCAGCAAATAGATAGCCAAACGACAATGAAGGATTTTCTGAACTTACTGACTACCGAAGAGAGACATATAATCGTTCTCCGTGCGATTCATCGATATAACTTTAACGAGATTAGCGAAATTATGAATATGAAACCCGCTACTGTGCGCAAAAAGTATGAACGCCTTCGCAAGAAAATACAGACGAAGGAAGTTAATGAAGGAGGGACAGTGAATGCGTCGATCACCAAATCCGTCTAAAAAATTAAGTGTTCACCAATTGGAGCAGATGATTCGAGATACGGAGACGCCAGAGCAAAGCATGAGTCAACAGATTGTAGAAAAACTTGAATCCAAAAGAGCGTCAAGGCAAAAGCCATTCTTCACAAGAAGAGTGGGTATCATCGCAGCGGCATCGATTGCGTTTTGTGTGTCTCTAACTCCTGTCATGGCTCAAGCCATAGAGCGGCTGTCCTTGCTTGAATATATTAATCCGTTTGCCAAAGAAATGAAAGTAAATCCAAATGAGAAGGCGGATACACTTTATGTAAAAGGCTTGGATGGGAATAAAAAATTCCATTCGGGGATGATTCGCTTTGATGACATTGAGGATCAAGCGTTCAAAAGCCAGCTGCAGAGGGTTTGGAATGAGATTTTTCCCCAGGGAGAAGCAATTGATGATGTGGTTATGTACGAATATGAGAAGGACAAATTTCACATAGAGGCGCGAAACGAAAACCGATCCATCCAATTTGACAAAGGTAACTGGTATTATGCGGCACAACCGATTGGAGAGAACGAGGTTCCAGATGCTGCAAAAGATGCAGCGGATCACATTTTCAATAAAATGGGAGATTTTAAACAGAGTAAACGGTCAGTGAGTCGAATGATCCTAAGACCCAATCAAAACCCGGTATATAAGTTCGTGTACAACACCGACAAGGGTTCAATCCTCATTGATGTACAAAAAAATACGAATCAGATCACAAGCATTGTAGCTTTTCCGTTGTCGGATCAACTCAATAAATTGCAGGATAATAAAAATAAATATCGTGACTTGGTTGGGAAAACAAAAGCGATTGAGCTGAGCAAGATTCGTGAAGAAGCCGTGAAACAAGCTAAAGTGTGGATGAATCTGGACTTGGCTGATTATAACGTATCCAAACTTGAATACCGGTTCGATACCTTAACGTTCACCAAAGCGGGTTCTCCAGACGTGACGGCGGTGTACACCTCTAAAGGAACGATCTATTCTATTAAAATTGATCTAAGGCAGTTATCTGAGAAAGGAACGGACTAATTCATGCAATGAGAGGGGGTGATGACTGCTGATTTCATAGAATTATTTCAATGTGGCTGAAGCGTTCCGTTAAAAACTGTGGGTAAGTAAATAAAAAAATAAAGGAGTTTATTCATATGAACAAAAAAATAATTTTTCCTATCGTCGGAGCAGCCTTATTATCAGGGAGTTTGCTTGGATTTGATACATCGAATCAATCTAATGCATATAACAACGTAATTTCAAACATTGAGCAGGGTGTTAAATCAGAGCAAACCCCTATGCAAAAGGCTCAGGATAAGCTTAAAGAATTGACAGGAAATACGTATACATTAATTCAGGGAACGGCCATGGAAGGTTTTGTGGGTTTTAAAAGAGAGAATTTCAAATATGACATCATTACTTATAAAAAGAATGGTGAACTGGATAATATAGGTGTTGCAGTCAATTATGAAGATTTAAATGGCGGGAAATATCAAACCAAATTGAAGGAAACATGGGAAACGTTGTTCCCAGGGGAAGAGCCGAAATATGTGAGTATCTCAGAATCAATCTACTATGAGGGTACAATCTCATCGAATGCTGCGCAAAACAAGCAAATTTATATGCGGGAGAATGGAAATATTTATGGCGTGAATTATGCCCCTGACGAAGCCCCGGCAAGCGTACAGAAGAAGGCTGCTGAGGTATTCTCCAAGCTCACCGATGGAAAAGTCAAGCAAGGTGCTGAGTTGGATCGGATGTATGTCCGCGATGGTAAACCGGATGTGTATCAATATAAGTATAAATCCAAAACGATGGATGTCATCTTTGCCATTGAAGATCAGACGCTGGAGCTGCTCCAAGCCGATGTATATCACAAGGATGGTAAAGGTGTAGACAGTTACGAAGAATTCCAGAAGCGAGAAAATGAAAAGAGTGCAGAGATGAAGAAGTTGTCATTGGACACGTTAATGAAGAACGCAGTGAAAGACGCAAAAACGATGCTGGATCTGGATTTGAAAGGATATAAGGGAGAAAGAAGCACAAATGCATGGGATGAGGATTATATGACGTTCACCAAAGAAGGGGCGCCTTCAGTTAGTGCCAGATTTAACAAAGACGGATCATTTAACAGCTTTACCCTTCATAAATATGATCAGGAAATCGAGTTTTACGGAATGACCATCCAAGGTCCCCCAAATGAAGAACTCAAATTGTTAATTGACTGAAAAGGGGTTTATAACCATGAAAAACAAAAAGAAAATTTTCCCTATGATCTGGGTTGCTTTATTATCAGGAAGTTTGCTGGGATGCCAGGCACCTGTTCAAGCAGATTCGGCTAACAAGGTAAATATCAACGCTTCACAGAATGTTACGGCGGAACAGAAGCTTATGCAGCAGGCTCAGGATAAACTGAAAGAGCTAACAGGTAATACCTATAAGTTAATTCAGGGAAAGGCCATGAAAGATTTTGTGAGTTTTAAAAGAGAGAATTTCAAATACGATACTATTTCCTACAAAAAGAATGGAAAGCTAGATGATATCGGTATCACAATCAATTATGAAGATTTAAACGGTGGGAAATATCAAAGCAAACTGAAGGAAACATGGGAAACGTTGTTCCCGGGGGAAGAACCCAAATACGTGAGTATCTCCGAGTCTATCTACCGTGTGGGTACAATCTCATCGAATGCCAAACAAAATAAACAAGTTTATACGGAAGATGATGGGAGTGTACATGGCGTAAATTATGCACCTGACGATGCCCCGGCAAGCGTGCAGAAGCAGGCTGTCCAGGTATTATCCAAGCTTACCAATGGTAAGGTCAAGAAAGGAGAAAAGTTGGATCGTGTGTTTGTCCTTGATGGCAAACCGAATGTGTATCAATATAAGTATAAATCAAAAACGATCAATGTGAGCTTTTCCATTGAAGATCAAACGCTGGAACTACTCCAGGCAAGTGTTCAAAGTAATGGTGAAGGAATAGATAATTATAACGAATTCCAGAAGAAAGAAAAAGCAAAAGATGCAAAGCTCAAGAAGCTGACGTTAGATACATTAATGAAGAACGCAGTGAAAGATGCAAAAGCGATGATCAATTTTGATTTGAAGGGATATAAGGGAGCAAGAGGAACCAATGCATGGGATAAGGATCAAATGACGTTCAGCAAAAAAGGGGCTCCTACAGTCATAGCGACAATGAATGCAGATGGATCGTTTAACAGCTTTATCGTAGAGAAGAATGGACAGCATCTCAGTTTCGGCGGAAACACGATCGTAGGGCCTGCCAATGAACAGCCAAAAATATTAATCAACTAATTCTAAGGTGAAAATAGAGAAGAATATGATATCATCGACAGGAAGCCTCTCCATAATGCGGAGAGGTTTTTTGTTGTTGGACAAACACACTTTTTATGCCTTGTGCACGTCTATCCCTTACCAAAATCGCTTTGCTGCTCCAATGGCAGCTTATTTAAGTGGTCTTATCGGGCGTAACTTAACACCGGGGGATTTGGCAATTGTGTTCACCATTTGTAATTCAGTCGGGCCAATTACGATGATCTCGGGTGGATGGATTAATGACCGATTTGGGCCCAAAAAAGTCATTCTCGTTGGCGGAATTTTATTTGGGGGCGGTATGATTCTATCCGGCTTCGCAACGTCTGTAGGCTTTCTGGTATTTGCTTACGGAATCGTGCTTGGACTCGGAACAGGTATGATCTATGGCTGCACCATCAGCAATTCTATCAAGTTTTTCCCGGACAAACGTGGATTGGTTGGGGGCGTGACTACAGCTGCTTATGGTTTAAGCTCAGTCATCATTCCTCCGATTGCTAATATGCTTATCAGCAGTTCAGGTGTAACCTCGGCCTTCTTTATTATTGGAACTGCCTTTCTAATCATTATCTGTGTGGCCTCGTTCTTTATTGAGAAATGCCCGGCTGATTTTGTTCCAACAGGCTGGACACCAAAAACTGCTCATGTCAGCCAAGCGCTTAGAGAAGATAAGAACTGGAGAGGCATGTTGGCAAGCCCGATCTTCTACGTAATGATTTTGCTGCTCATTAGCGGGGCGTTTGCCGGACTGATGTGTGTCTCTCAAGCCTCGCCGATCGCACAGAAGATGGTGGGTTTATCGGCTGCAGCTGCAACAACCGTCGTTTCTGTTCTGGCGTTGTTTAATACAGGTGGACGGATTCTGGCAGGGTATGTCTCAGACAAAATTGGTCGCATCAATACGCTCGCCATTACGTCTCTGTTATCTGTAGCCGGGTTAATTCTGCTATATTTATCCGGAGAGAATAGTGTAGTCACATTTTATATGGGGATTTCTATCATTGGTTTAAGCTTTGGGGCACTCATGGGTGTATTCCCAAGGCTTTACCGCCGATCAGTTCGGGGCCAAAAACAACAGTGTGAATTACGGTATTATGTTTATCGGCTTTGCACTTGCTGGATACTTCGGACCATCGATTATGAGAAATGTATACAGTGCGGATGGCAGTTACCAGAGAGCTTTTGTTATTGCGGCCATCTGTGGACTGACCGGATTCATTCTTACATTTGTATACAAATGGGCTGTTAAACGTCGGGATGACAAGACAATTAAACATCCTAATGTGATGGCTTGATGGAGGACAGAAAACATACGTTGTACCCTGAAAATCCGAACCACCTGCTTAATTGACAGGTGGTTTTTTATGCTTGCGTCTCAAAGATTGATTTAATAGAACAGCATAGTCCTTTATGACTAGAATATATGTATAAAAATGCAATAACCTTTTTACCAGTAGATTACAAAATTGCTCGTTTACGCTCTACCTTTTCAGTGGTATACTCTCCTATATTCATAGAAGATAGCGATACAAAAATGTAGCAAATGTTGGATCAAAATATGGCGAATTGGGGCTAATTTTGGATGATTATAGCGGAAGAAAAGGACGAAACGATCATCTTTATTCCATCTCTGGAACCAGATGATAGACTTTTATCCTACGTACGTCAGTTGCAAAAATATGGTTTTACAAAATTGGTTATCGTGGATGACGGATCTGGGGAAAATTACAAGCACATCTTCGAAAATTTAGAACATATTGGATGCTCTCTCTTGTATCATGAAGAGAATCTGGGAAAGGGTGAGGCGCTCAAGACGGGTTTCCGTTATATTGCCCAGCACTACGGTGATGCTCACTATGTCGTTACGGCGGATTCCGATGGACAGCATGCTGCGGAGGATGTGTATCGCATTGCACAGGAAGCCAAACGACGTCCGAATGATCTACTGCTCGGTGTGCGGGATTTCAGTGCAGGCGATATTCCGCCCAAGTCGTTGTTTGGAAATCGGATGACTTCCTTTATTTTTGCCCTGCTGTATGGGAAGAAACTGTCCGATACTCAGACGGGACTTCGCGCCTTTGGCACAGGGCTGCTGTCCTTTATGCTGGACGTGCACGGCAAGCGGTTTGAATATGAGCTGCAAATGCTGATCTCCTGCATTCAGTCAGGTATCGCCATTCATACCGTACCCATTCAGGTCATCTATGAGAACGGTAACGCAGGCACGCATTTCAAAGCCATTCAGGATAGTGCACGGGTGATGGGAGTGCTGTTCTCGAATTTCTTTCGCTTCATCTCATCCTCAGTGGCCAGCTCGGTGGTCGATTTGGGCATTGCCTGGTTTCTGATTGATTCGCTGCGTCCGATGATGGGCGATCAGCATTATTTACGAATTCTGCTCGCTACCGTAATTGCACGTGTGATATCCATCGTTGTGAACTATGTACTGAACAGACATTTTGTGTTTCGCAAGGAAGACAGCAGGGGCAGCCTATGGCGCTATCTAACGCTGTGTGGTCTCATTATTATACTTTCGAGCACAGGTGTATATTTATTCCATACCCTATTCCAGGTTGACGAGAAAGCAGCGAAGTTTTTCTGTGATGCTCTTCTGTTCCTGTTAAGCTTTCAACTGCAGCGGAGGTGGGTATTTGCAGCAAGGAGGAAGCAGCTGTAGTGCAAAACGAGAAAAGGCAAAATGTTTTTTTCATCATTACGATGATTCTCATGACGATCTATCTGATCTGGCGTACATTCTTCACTCTCCCTTGGGGAGAAGGGGTGTTGAATGTTATTTTTGGCATGCTGCTCATTATTGCAGAGACGGTCACGGTAGGCACGACATTTGAATTATTTTTTCAAAAGATGCAGAAGAAACGGGCGCAGCTCGATTTCCCGGTCATCCCGGATGAATATTATCCGCATGTCGATGTGTTTATTGCCACACATAACGAACCTGTCGATCTTTTATATAAAACGGTGAATGCCTGCACCTTTATGGATTACCCGGACAAATCCAAGGTACACATTTACCTGTGTGATGATGGTGCCAGACCTGAAGTGGAGGAGCTGGCGAAGCAGTTTGGCGTAGGATATCTGGGGTTCCCTGGCAACAAGCATGCCAAATCGGGCAACCTGAATAATGCGCTGAGCAAGACGTCTTCTCCGCTGATTGCCACCTTTGATGCGGACATGATCCCGCAGCACACGTTTCTGATGAAAACCGTCCCTTATTTCCTGCTCTCCACGTTTATCGAAGAAAATGGAGAATGGCGGCTTCGGCGTGAGCACGAGATGGACCCAACCTTCAAGCTTGGACTGGTGCAGACACCGCAAAGCTTCTATAATCCGGACCTGTTCCAGTTTAATCTGTATGCGGAGCAGGGGATTCCGAATGAGCAGGATTTCTTCTCGCGTGAGGTTAACATTTTGCGCAATGCGTCCAATGCGGTAGCGTATACGGGCAGCAATACGGTGATCTCCCGGCAAGGCATGGTGGATATCGGAGGTTTCCCGCTGAATACGATCACGGAGGATTTTGAGACAAGCATACGTCTGCAGCAGGAAGGTTACATTACATACGCCACGCAGGAGGTGCAGGCTGCGGGTCAGACGACAACCACGATTCCGAGCATGATCAAGCAGCGCATTCGCTGGGCAAGGGGCATTATTCAAAGTTTGCAGAACACACGTGCACCGTTCTCCAGAAAGCTGCCTTTCTGGACGAGAGTAACGTATGTGAGTAGCTTTTTATATTGGTGGTCGTTTTTTAATCGGCTGATCTTTATTTTGTCTCCGATTTTGTTTGCGCTGTTTGATTTTCAAATCGTTAACACGACCTTCTGGCAGATTCTGATCTTCTGGCTGCCGTCCTATTTCTTCTACAGCCTGTCGATGCGTTATCTGTCCAGCAACATACGGAATCAGCGCTGGAGTCAGGTAATTGATACGATCTTCATGCCTTATCTCATTTGGCCAGTAATTTTGGAAACGGTCGGCATCCGTGAGCGGAAATTCAAGGTAACGAACAAAAGTCGTTCCACCGGACGCGAGTGGATTGTTTCGATGAAATATGCGCTGCCGCATATTTTTCTGCTCCTGTTGTCGATCGCGGCCATTATCCGGTATGTGAATGGCAAGTACGGTATCGCGTTATTTTTCAGCAGCATTATCATTTTCTGGCTCGTTCACAATATGATTGCGTTGCTCTATGCGCTGTTCTTCATGATTGGACGCCGGGCGTACAGGGAGAACGAACGTATTCGAGCACAAGAGAATGTAACGATCGGTTATCCGGACAGTACGCTGCGTTATGAGGGGAGAACCGTTGATCTATCGGAGAACGGCATTGCCTTCTATGTGCCTTACCCGATCTATTTACCGGAGCAGAAGACGATCTCTCTGGTCGTTAAATCGGAACGGTATGAGGCGAATCTCGATGCTGTGATCGTCTATGTCAAAGCAGATGGAGACGGCTGGCGTTATTCAGCAACGGTACGACCGATTAATGAGACGGACAATCGTCAGTATATGCAGCTGATCTACGATCGGAAGCACTCGCTGCCGGAGCAGATGAATCTGTGGGATACGGCATATGATGATATGCTGCGCAATGTGAAAAAACGGATTGTACGGCAGAAGTCAGATCAGCGGAAGATGCCGCGGCTTTCCCTTCAACTTCCCGTGACGTTCACAAACCATGCGAGCTGCACACTGCGCAGCTTTAACTATCGTTTCTTCTCTGCGACGGGTCTGCAAGGTAATATAGCAGAGGGGTCAGAGGTTACCTTTTATACGGACAGCAATATTGAAGTGATCTTGAAACATACGGGAAAAACAACGGCGAACAAACGTGAAGTGCTTCTCTCCGTAGAGAATATAGACGAGATCCTGGGGCGTGGATTGATTGATCAACTGCTGAGTGATTTGATTCGTCCACAAACCGAGCGGTTCACCAAAGAGGGTTAGGAGAGATAGACATGCTGTTTTTGCTTCAACTAGTGATGGGCATCTTACTCATCGTATCGATGGTCGGCTATATGCAGTTTGTCCGTAAAGTGATGTCCATCCGGTGGGAGTTCATTCCGATATTTGTGTTCTCGGCTATTGCCTGTATCGTCTATTTTGCCGGGTTGGCCGGGCAGCTGTTTACGGGCAGTATTGTTGTGCTGGTGGCGGGATTGCTGCTGTTCAGAGGCAGAGTGATTCGAGCCTTGTACCAGAACAAACGGGGGGAAGGGTCGTTATCCTTTTCGTTATTTCAGATGAGTTTTCTGGGCGGGATCTTCATCTTTCTGATCATCCTGTTTCACACCGAACTGACACACTACGATAATTTCTCACACTGGGCGATTGTCGTGAAGGATATGCTCAGCACCAATGCGTTTCCTACGCCGGATTCCGATCTGATTGAGTTTAAAAACTATCCGCTCGGCACCTCATCATTTATTTATTACATCTGCCGGTTTATGGGGCATACTCAACCGATCATGCTGCTGGCGCAGGGGCTGCTGATCTTCTCGTGTTTCTATGCGATGTTCGGGATCGTGTCGGAGAAAAAAAGATTTCTGCTGTATGCCTTTCTGGGGTTTGGCTTGTCTACCTTATCTTTTTTCAACCTGACGATTCGTATCACCAATTTGCTGGTTGATTTCCTGCTTCCGATCTATGCTTTGGCGATTATTTCGGCTGTATATCAGTATCGTCATGATATCATCCGTGCCTGTATCATCATTCTTCCGCTTGCAGGCATGTTGACGATCATCAAAAGCACCGGTATTATTTTTGCGGCTATCGGTCTGATGTTCCTCGTATATATGTGGCTCGCCCATAAGCAGCGCTTCAACTGGAAGGTGGGTCTTGCTGTACTGGGTACAATTGCCGGGTCACTGCTGCCCTATTTCAGCTGGAGCTGGCGCATGGCAACTGTATTCCACGGGGTGAACAATAAATTTGAAGGGGCCTCCGCAGCGCTTAAAGCAGGCAAAACGGCAGAGCAGAAGTGGGAGATTCTGGTGCTCTTCCTGAAATCCAGTGTAGATATCACGACCAGACCTGTGCTGGGGCTTGTTATCTTTCAGATCGCGGCAATTGCTGCCTCCATTGTGGCCTATGTGGTGTTGAAGAAGAAGTGGAATCTGTGGAAAGCACTAATTGCACTGGATGTGGTGGTTGTCCTGTATTATGTCGGTATTCTGGCGCTGTATCTGTTCTCCATGCCGCTGGATGAAGCGATCCGGCTGGCCGGGTTTGAACGTTACGCATCAAGTATTGTTGTGCTGTTTGCTGGCGGATTGGTGCTCTGTACCGCTGTTGACATCGAGCGTACGTTTCATTATCGCATCGGTGAGGTGCCCGATTATCAGGCATTCAAGTCAGTGCAGTCCAAAAGGCGCTACCAGCAGGGCATTATCGCCTGTACGGCACTCGCGGCTACTACGCTTTTGTCGGAATATAACGGTATGATCTCGATTACTAAAACATACGACAAAACGCTGCCCTACGAGGTCCATGCGGTGACGGGAGATCGATGGTATACGGGCGGCAAAGAAGATATGAGTCGATATCTGTTCTATGGTTCAGACCGCGATCAGCAGGTGACCAGCTATTACATGCAATATGTCGGCCGATATTTTCTGTACGCACCGAATGTTGACGGTATCGTGCTGTTCTATGAGGATAATATGGACAATCTGCTGAGTAATTACGATTACCTGGTGGTAGTTGAGACCGATCTTAACGCCAAATGGCTGCTGAAAAAACACTACGGCATTGATATGCAAAAAGGAATCTATAAAATTACCCGCTCCGGTGATCAGATTGTGCTGACATTGACGTGAGCGCAAGCTTCTATAGGGAGTTGTCATCGAATAGGGAATATGGGGGAAAATAAAATTTCTGTCTATGCCATGCAGCATGGCTAGAGGGAGTAATAAATAAAGGCGCACTCACGGATCGTGAGCAGCGCCTTTATTATGCTTTGCTTCTGCTAGGTCACATCTGCTTGTGACCCGAGCTTGCGAATAAATGCCTGTAAGTTGTCTGTCAGAAACGTGTTGTTTGTTGAATCCATCTGAGCGATAATATTCTGAACTGTATTGGCAAACGAGCTCAAGCCAGAAGTATCCACATGCTCAAATCTGTTCTGGGCAGGCAGGCTGCCTGAGGGCTGATTGGCTGCTTCATGATATTCCTTCAACCAATCCTGATTGGTTGAAGCCTTCTTCGCAAAATCGGTAAGAATGCGACTCCAGTCCTTCCCGTTTACTATGGCGTCCTGAAGTTTGTTATAAGTTTCGGGCTGGAACTTACGCATCATGTAATTGAGGTCAACATAGTCTCCTGGTGCACCTACAGGTCTTTGCGGCGGAGTGTCGTATTGGATTTGTTTGGTTTCGGGGTTGATCGTTCTTGTTGTGGAGATGGCCCCGATCTGACGAATCGTATCCATGAAAGCTGCTGCCTGATCGCCCTTCATGTATTTATCCGCTATGTATTTGGCTTGTGCAAGACCCAGTTCGAGTAAAGCGGATCGTTGGTCTTCTTCTGGAACATCGGTAATAAAATTGGACTGAATGATGCCGTATACCGCCTCTTTCACCTCTGGAGACTGATCCTGGAGGGATCGCTCAAGCGATTCATTGATCTGAACGGTGCCAAAGTAGCGCGCCGCATGATTCACGATATCAGACGAGGCCAGCTGTCTGGAAGCCGTGCTGATCTCTACGGTATCTGTGTCATGGGACAAGTCGAATTTCCCCGTGACCATGGTTGGTTGATCTGCGCGCGCTGTCGGTGGTTTGGATTGAGTGTATGCTTTGAGATCAAACAGAGTTGTATGTTGAACCTTCATTCATGAACACCCCTATTCGTAAAATGATTTTCGAAATTTCATGTCCACATCAACGTTGTCTCTTCTTGTTATCGGAATAATATTCCATAAATTGAATAGATATGGACAAAAATAAGCAACGGACGGTTTCTTCAACCGCTCGTTGCTCTTTTCGTTTCGATCTAACCGCCGTAGATACTGTATGCAAAGTGATAAACGATATCCGAATCATTGGCGCTTGGACGATCAGTGACCTTGGCGACTACAGCACAGAGATCATAATAATGTGTAAAGCTTATCGCTCCTGGCAAGTATTGACTGAGGCTTCCGGCAGAAGGCGGAAGAGATAAGGTTGCCGTGAACTGCCCGCTGCTGTTGGTCATTACCTTGGCGCTTCGATAGCGATTGTTACTGCTTTCGGACCAGGCATCATTGATCCAGATGACCTCGACTTCTGCATTGGCTACAGCGTAGTTATCGGAGGTTGCGGCAACACCGGTTACCGTGAAGCTGTTCCCTGTAATCCGGTAGTAACGGCCATAAGCGTAAGTCGGATAATCATTAGGCCCCCCGTTGGAGTTGTAGCCTGTGATGACCACTTTATCTGCACGTAATACAGGCTGCAGATGTAATGAATAGTTGTTATCTGAATAAGTATCGGTTGTATAGACCTTTAGATAATAAGTGCCTGTTCCGAGAGACACATTGCCGTTCACAACAGGCATCAGGGCCATGCGATTGTTGCTTAATGCACCATATAATTCTGCTTTGTATCCGTTTGTGGTAGAGGCCTGATCCAGCGTGATGCGCATAGCATCATAGTTTCTGCTTTCAGGAACGGTGATTTTGTACCAATCCTGATCAATCTCCGAATTAATGGAGCGGGTCGCGAGTGTAGAGCCGCCAACAGCAACCGTGAGCGGATAGGCATGCAGTGCATTCTCATCTGTCTCATAGGTATCATACGTTGAGCTTGTGGAGACGGTCAGAATAAACGGCTCGTTAATGCTGCCTCCAACCTTGCCATAGGCTTCGATCAAATAAGCCTTGGCGCTGGAGGTGCTGTTCTTCGTGCCTACATTTTCAGATAAAGTTCTGGCTCCATTCCCGTCATTAATCAGATACGTTCCATAGATGGAGTAATCAATCGGATTTGGATTCAAATTGCCGGTAGACATATCGAATTCATATAGATAAAGATCGTAATCGAGCTGTGCAGAAGCCGGATTGTCCATTTGAACTTGTAAAATATGTCCGGGTTGCACATAGACAGGATATAAGGTGGCGGAGGTTCCTTCCTCCTGTATGTAGCCAGTGTAAGTTGTGGTTTCTGCTGCCGCTGAAGTGCTCACCGATTGTGGCGCGGACAACAGTCCTTGCTCTTTTTGCATTTTGGAAGTGGCAGCTCTGTTATTCAGGTTGACGTCAGCTTTGAACTGGTGCTTCACCAACGGGGAAGAATCCAGTGCTGTGGGGGTCTGAGCCAGTTCGGTGATAATTTCCTTGTCCGGCTGAACCACCTGCTCTGTGATGCGTTCCTCCTGCGAACGATTTTCTTCAGTTTCATTGTTAGCTGAAGCGTTGAAGCCGAAGGCAAAGGTAAGAAACAGATTCAGGACGATGACCATGGAGAGTGTCTTTTTCAAAGTGTAAACTCCTCTCTTCTTATATTTTGCTACAATTCTATAATATACCATTTCTATCGGGTTGTTAAGTGAAGAAATCTTGTCCGTCATCTGGTCGTTGAATCGACAAAAACAGGTTTCTATGATAGGCTGTAGGCATCCCAAGGGCATTCTACTATTTCCAGTAGAGTGCCTTACTGTATATTATGGGATTTTTACATTTAATGTATTTTAAAAAACCAATCAGTGTAATGTGGAGGTGGTGATGCTATGTTTCTCTCTTTAGCCCCTTTAGGGGATCGGTGGTTGTTAAAAAGTATACTCAATATCATTGAAAACAGAGGAGCGAACATAGCATGACTACTTATATCCAGGCGGAGACCCGCATCAAATTAAAACCGTCCAGACTTCGGAATTTGCGTGATTCTGGCCGTCTGCCAGCCATTGTTTTTGGTAGAAACACAGCAAATGAGATGATCCACATTCCGTCAATTCAATTCCAGAAATGGTTGAAGCAAGGTGCATCCGGGTTCATTGAGCTGCAGTTTGAAGGAAAGCCTTCACTTACCGTGCTGCTGGAGGACCTCCAGCGTGATCCGGTTACGAAGGATTTGATTCACGTTGATTTTCAACAGGTACAGACCGATGAGGTGCTGCGCACGAAAATTCCTGTGAAGTTCAATGGAACACCAGCGGGTACGAAACAGGGCGGGGTTGTACAGATTCAGTTGGCTGCGATAGAGGTAGAGGCTTTGCCTCGTCATTTGCCAGCGTTGGTGGAGTTTGATATTAGCGGCATGGAGCTTGGGGAAACCCTTCATGTGCAGGATGCAACGTTCGCGCCAGAAGTTACGGTTATTTCGGAGGGCAATGAATCACTTCTCTCTGTGGTGAAGCCTTAATGGAATTTTAGTAAAAACAGATCTATACACAGGCTGCGTGGGCTGATCGTCCATGTGGCCTGTTTGTGTTGATCCATGATTTAAAATAAAATATTTCACATCCATGGAAGAGAATATAGGAAATAAGCTACAATACTATATATGTAATCATTCATGAACAAAGGTGGTGAATGCATGAAAGAATTGCACAGTCCAGTGAACCGCAAAACGTATTACATATCTATGTTTATGATGATCACGCTAATGGTAGCTGGTTTAGTCTTGTCAACGACAGAGCTTGAGGTGGTCACAACCAGCTATGTCATCCATCTATTATGCGTTGTAATTATACCTGTATGTTTAATCATATATCCCCGGTATGAGACGTTTGCTTTTCGATTGAGCATTATAATGCTGGGGTTTGTCTATTTTTATACACTTGCGTTAGCCTATCCTCAGACGTGGTCCACATACATTATGATCTGTCTGCTTCCGGCACTCGCTATATTGTTCTATGACTTCAAGCTGTTTTATATCTCTCTAGGTCTGAATGTGGTCTTGCTGTTAATCGTGACATTTTATATTCATAAGCAAGAAGGGACGTACGCTTATATACATACAGACTTGATTGGCAATCTCATTAACATTATAGCCAGTCAGCTGCTCCTGTTTCTAATTTTCTATCTGACTTTTGATCGTATACGGAAGCAGGAATTATATCTGGAACAGGTTCAACAATCGGAACGCCTCAAAATGGTTGCGCATCTGACCGCAGCGGTAGCTCATGAAATTCGGAATCCGGTTACGGTCGTAAGGGGGTTCCTGCAGCTGTACCGCGAAAACCCTGCGTTTGACACTTCAGATAGATCGAAGTTTGCGCTAATGATTGATGAACTGAATACGGTGGAGCAGGTTACCTCTCAATTTCTGTCCATTGCCAAACCTAATCGAGAGCTGCTGCAAGTGGAGAGGGTGGATGTACGAGAGGTGCTCGAAGGCGTGGCGAGTCTGCTGGGCTCGTATGCAACGTTATCGAACAAACATATCGATATTCAGGCCGGAGAGGACTGTGCGATTCTCATGAATGCGATTGAGTTCAAACAGGTCATCATTAACCTGATCAAGAACGCTCTTGAAGCCTCGGATACGGGAGCCGTAGTGCATGTAAACGCAAGACGTGTGAAGAAAACGGTGGAGATCCAAATTATAGATCAAGGCTGCGGCATGACAGAGGAAGAGGTCAAGGCTCTAGGCACACCGTTCTACTCGCTCAAAACGAACGGAACCGGACTTGGCCTGATGATCTGCTTCAACATTGTGCAGAAGGTTGGTGGCTCCATCAAGTATCAGAGTGAGAAGGGAGAGGGGACGACAGTCATTCTTACATTTCAGGCTGCAGATGGTTAATGGAAAGGAAGATAGGTCGTTTTAATGGAAGGGGGATAGATTAGTTGTGTATGCATTTGTAATGCAGCTAAGAGATTTCGCGCTACATACAAAGTATAGAGGCTGCCAATCGGCAGCCTTTTTTGTTATGGTGCAATTTACTCTACTTCCATTTCCTTCACCGTCTCACCCTCCACCAGTTCAGGCTGATAGTAGGTTCGGTTGGGCAGGTCCTTCTTGCCTTGCAGCTTGCGGATCACCCAATCGGCAGCGTCACTGCCCATCTGCTCCTGGGGGTGAGTGAGGGTGGTGAGCCGGATATTGGCGTTTTTGGCAATGTAGGAGTTGTCCTGACCAATGATCGACAGTTCTTCCGGGATTGAAATGCCAAGCTGCCGACAGGCATGCACCACCTCCAGCCCGACCTCATCGTTGTAACAGACAATCGCGGTGAGCGCATCCCGATTTTCCTGTAAATAGGCAGTCACATTCGCGGACAGATCAGGCTTCGATGCGGTATCAAACGAGAGCACATGCTCAGGGCTGAACCGCAGTTTTGCTTCGCCCAGTGCCTTAATGTACCCTTTCATTCGGTACTTGCCTTGCAGATCGTCCATTTTGGCAATGATGCCAATCTGGGTATGACCTTTGGAGACTAACTCCCGGGTCGCGAGATAACTGGACTGCACATCATCCAGACAGAAGAAGGGTACCTCGAGCTCCTCATAGAACGCATTAATCATCGCAAATGGCACATCCTGCTCCTTAAATGACAGGTAATACGCAATATTCGGGTTGTACAGATTGCTCTTCGTTGGTTCAACAATCAGACCATCCACACCGTAGGACAGCATCATTTCAAGTGCCTTTTTTTCTTGCGCGACATCGTTGTTTGTACTGGCGAGCAATAGAGAGTAGTTGTCCTCATTCAGACGACGCTCGATGCCGCGAATAATGGATGGGAAGATGTAATCCGAAATATAGGTGGTGATGACACCAATCGTCTTTTTGGAAGTGCTGCCGCCCGTCCGTGAGCGGTACTGATGACTGACATAGGTGCCCGATCCCTTTTCGCTGCGTAAAAACCCTTCGTTGGACAGCTCCAAAATGGCCTTCCGTACCGTCTGGCGGCTCACATTATAGCTGTCCTGCAATGCCGATTCCGTAGGAATCTGTTCACCAACGGTGTATGTGCCGGATAGAATATGGCTTTTTATATCATCAATAATGACTTGGTATTTAGGCTTCACAAGGTCCACTTCTTTCGTTGTAACTTCTATATATATTGAACTAAAAGAGTACGGCACAACCACTCCGATCACAGAACAATAGGGAGAGCCGCTGTATTCCTGAGTGCAACGATCAAGTTGTACGTACATATTCTAGCATGATTCGCTTTACTTGCAAGTAAAACCGTACATTTTACCAATAGATACGTACAACCAGAATGCACTTTGTCGGATTAGACCATACATAATTGCAGTGCGAATTTACGAAAATTCATTGATGTAACCATATATTTTATCATATCCATGTATTGTGAGTATAACTTGTATATTTCATTGACAAATGTACGTACAAAAAATATACTAAGGCTGTCAGAACAGGAAAGCGCATTCTTGGAATGCTGAAATAGAATATAGCCATGAACGTAAGTGGAGCTGCGCTGTGCGACAGTTTGCAGCTGATCAGATGCCATTCTTCGGACGTAAATGGCGACCAGAGAGGGGATATGCGGAAGTGACGAGTCGGGTGGATGTGAAAGAGGCGATCGCCAAGGGTGCGACCTCGCTTGGAATTGAGCTTGGATCAACGCGTATTAAAGCGGTCTTGATTGATGAGCATTTTGAAACGATTGCCTCGGGCAGTTATGAATGGGAGAACCAGCTGAAGGATGGGTACTGGACATACAATCAGGAGGATATCATCACTGGGCTGCAAACGGCTTATCGTGAGTTGAAGCAGGATGTGCAGCAGAAGTATGGTGCTTCGCTGACGACAGTAGGCTCCATTGGCTTCTCGGCGATGATGCACGGATATATTGCGCTGGATCAGGCAGGGGAGATGCTTGTACCCTTCCGCACATGGCGCAATTCAACGACGGGTGCGGCTGCACGCGAGCTGACAGAGCTGCTGCAGTTCAACATTCCGGAGCGTTGGAGCATTGCGCATCTGTATCAGGCGATTCTGAATGAAGAAGAGCATGTACCTCGTATCGATTACCTGACCACGCTGGCGGGTTATATCCACTGGCTGTTGACGGGCAACAAGGCCATCGGTATTGGGGATGCATCGGGTATGTTCCCGATTGATGAGACATCACATAGTTATCATCCAGCAATGATCAGACAGTTCGATGAGCATATTGCTGGCAAAGGTTATCCGTGGAAGGTCGAGGATTTGCTGCCTAAAGTGTATCTCGCAGGGGATCATGCAGGTTCACTCACCGAAGCTGGAGCGAGGCTGCTTGATCCGTCAGGAGAGCTGACAGCAGGAATACCACTGTGCGCACCTGAAGGGGATGCCGGAACGGGTATGGTTGCCACGAACAGTGTGCGGAAACGGACAGGCAATATCTCGGTGGGCACATCGGTATTTGCCATGATCGTACTGGAGAAGGAGCTGTCCAGCGTATATCCCGAGATTGATATGGTAACCACGCCGGATGGCAGCCCGGTCGGTATGGTGCATGCTAATAACTGCTCCAGTGATCTGAATGCGTGGATCGGATTGTTCCGCGAATTCGCACAGGCGATGGGCATGGAGGCCGATTCCGGCAAGCTGTTCAGCGTATTGTTTAACAAGGCACTTGAGGCCGACCCGGATGGGGGCGGATTGCTCAGCTACGGATACTACTCCGGCGAAAATATTACAGGACTGGAGCAGGGGCGTCCGTTGTTCGTCCGCTCCCCGGAAAGCAATTTTAACCTGGCGAATTTCATGCGTACACATCTGTTCAGTGCCTTCGGCGCGCTCAAGATCGGCATGGACATTCTGACTGAGAAGGAGCAGGTGGCGATCGACAGCATTCTGGCGCATGGTGGTCTGTTCAAGACCCCTGTGGTGGGACAGCGAATCGTGGCTGCCGCTATGAACGTTCCGGTATCTGTAATGTCTACCGCTGGAGAAGGCGGGGCATGGGGAATGGCTTTGCTCGCGTCGTACCTGAAAAATAAAGGTGAGCAAGAAACGTTGGACGTTTTCCTGGAGCAGAAGGTATTCAAGGATGTGGAAGGGGTCGAAGTGGCACCGGAAGCAGCTGATGTGAAGGGATTTGAAGCATTTATCGAACGCTACCGAAACGGACTTGCCATTGAGCACGCCGCTGTAGAGCATCTGGTAGAGAACGGAGGAAACTAAACATGTTAGAGCAATTGAAACAAGAGGTATACGAGGCTAATCTGGAGCTGCCCAAGCACGGACTGGTGAAATTCACTTGGGGCAATGTCAGCGCGATTGATCGGGAAAGCGGCCTGTTCGTCATTAAACCAAGCGGAGTCGATTATGACAAAATGAAAGCCAGCGACATGGTTGTCGTTGATCTCGACGGTAACGTGGTTGAAGGGGAGATGAGACCTTCCTCGGACACAGCAACCCACGCTGTATTATATAAACACTACAAGGAAATCGGCGGGATTGTGCACACGCACTCCACATGGGCAACCATCTGGGCACAGGCAGGTCTGGATGTGCCTGTTATGGGTACAACACATGCCGATACGTTCTACGGAGCAGTGCCTTGTGCCCGCTTCCTGACTCAGGACGAGATCGACCGTGGATACGAAGCCGAGACAGGACGCGTGATCATTGAAACCTTTGAACAGCGTGGACTGGATGTAATGGCGATTCCTGCTGTGTTGCTGCATGGTCATGCGCCATTTACATGGGGCAAGGATGCCAAGTCGGCCGTGGTGAACAGCGTCGTGCTGGAGGAAGTGTGCAAAATGAACCTGTACGCACGTCAGCTGAACAACTTTGCGAAAGAACTGCCGCAAGGCATTCTGGATAAACACTACCTGCGCAAACACGGCAAGGACGCGTACTACGGCCAGAAGTAATCTGATGTGTAGAGGTCGGGAAGCTGCACTTGCATTGTCCGGTGTAACTACCGTGCCCAACCCGAAGTTGTATAACCTTTTTACACCGTTAACGGAGAGTGCAGAACCAATCTGAAGAAGCAAAGCGTTCGCGTTTATCATCGGATTTTCCCCTTTAGAGGGGAATGTAGAGAAATCCGAGGATAACCAGCGATCGGAAGATGGTACAGCAATCGAAGTGACCCGGTGTAACGCAATTTATCCAACTATAATCTAACGAAATGAGGATGATTCCATGTCAGCAACAGCAGCAAAAGAGTTTTGGTTCGTTGTCGGTTCACAGCATTTGTATGGAGAAGAAGCACTTGGTGAAGTTAAAGCAAACGCGCAGAAAATTACAGATGCCCTCAATGCGAGTGGCGTACTGCCTTACCCGCTTGTATTGCAAGACCTGGCTGTAAGTGCAGACAAAATCACCAGCATTATGAAAGAAGTCAACTATCGTGACGAAGTAGCGGGTGTAATCACTTGGATGCACACCTTCTCACCAGCAAAAATGTGGATTCGCGGTACCAAATTGCTGCAGAAGCCGCTTCTTCACCTCGCTACGCAATATAACGAGAGTATTCCATGGGCGACAATTGATATGGACTTCATGAACCTGAACCAAGCAGCGCACGGTGACCGTGAGTATGGCTTCATTAATGCTCGTTTGAGAAAACAAAATAAAATCGTTGTAGGCTACTGGGAGCGTCCGGAAGTACAGCAGCAGGTTGCAGACTGGATGGACGTGGCGGTTGCCTACAACGAGAGCTTTAATATCAAAGTCGCTCGTTTTGGCGACAACATGCGTAACGTAGGCGTAACCGAAGGGGATAAAGTCGAAGCTCAAATCCAGTTTGGCTGGACGGTAGATTACTATGGCATTGGTGATCTTGTAGAGTACGTGAACGCTGTAACTGAACAAGAAATCGATGAACTGATTTCGCAATATGCAGAACTGTATGAATTCGATTATGGCACTAACAGCAAAGAAGCGTGGGAAGCCAGCGTACGTGTGCAAGCAAGCTATGAAATTGCGATCAAAAAGTTCCTCGATAACGGCGGTTACACAGCCTTCACAACCAACTTTGAAGACCTGCACGGCATGAAGCAGCTTCCGGGTCTTGCGGTACAACGCCTGATGGCGCAAGGCTACGGTTTCGCGGGTGAAGGGGACTGGAAAACAGCCGCACTGGATCGTTTGCTGAAAATTATGGCTCACAATGAAAACACAGGCTTCATGGAAGATTACACATATGAAATGGCAGCAGGTCAGGAAGCAATTCTGCAATCGCACATGCTTGAGGTTGACCCGACACTCGCCAGCACGAAACCAAGAATCATCGTGTCTCCACTCGGTATTGGCGATCGCGAAGACCCGGCTCGTCTCGTATTTGACGGTAAAGCCGGTGAGGGTGTCGTGGTATCCATGGCAGACTTCGGTACGCATTACAAATTGCTGATTAACGAAGTATCGGCTTTTGAACCAACGGTACCAGCACCAAATCTGCCAGTTGCACGTGTATTGTGGACAGTGAAGCCGAACTTCCAGGACGGCGTTAAAGCCTGGATCGAAAACGGCGGTGGACACCACACCGTTGTGTCCTTGAACCTGACCACAGATCAGATCATCACGTATGCGAAGCTGGTGAATCTGGAGTACGTTGTAATTAAATAGTTCTATCGAGAAGGAAATATGAACGGATAGAGTCATCATTTATTAACTCCATTTGAAGCATGACGGGTTAAATCAAGTTGTAATCCTTTTCTACCTGAAGTATGATCAGATTATAACAAGATGAAGCTTGCCAGTCATATACGACTATGGCGCGAGCAGCGACTTGCCTTATAAAAAATGCATATCCAGAGACCGAGAGATAATCTCGGTCCTTTGTTTTATTTTGCGGCGAATCGTTCTATTCTAAAGGGGGTTATTTCAACATGACACATACATATGAAAGTCTTACGGCTCAGCTGGAGGCGCTGGGCATAGATCGCCATGGCACATTACTGATGCATTCTTCCATGAAGAGCATGGGTGATGTGGAAGGCGGGGCAGATACCGTGCTGGATGCGCTGAGCGACTATATGAAGGACGGGCTGCTGGTGCTGCCCACACATACGTGGTCGACCATCAACAAAGACAACCCAATGTTCCACGTGGAAACTTCTTCCTGTTGTGTTGGCATTCTGCCGGAATTATTCCGTAAACGTGCTAACGTCGTCCGTTCCTGGCATCCAACTCACTCGGTAGCCGCTTTAGGCAAAGGTGCGCGGGCGTTCACACAGGACGATCATCTCTTCGATACGCCGTGTGCACGTGGTTCTGCATGGGGCAAGCTGCTCGATCGCAAAGCGTCGATTCTTCTGGTAGGCGTTGACCTGAAACGGAATACGTTTATCCATGGTATTGAGGAATGGGTCGATATTCCTGGCAGAATGACCGATGATCATGAGATGCTGTATACCGTTTTGCCAGATGGAACTAAAATTTCCGTACCTTCGCGCAGACATTGCGGTTTATCCTGGTCAGAGCATTTCTGGAAGGTGGATGAGGTTCTAGTTCAAGCAGGTGCGATGCACAAAGGCAGCTTCGGTGACGCGGTTGCGAGTGTATGTGATGCCGCCAGAACAACCGAGGTGCTTACGGAGATGTTGAGGGAAAACCCGGATCTGTTCTCGGACAATGAGCCACTGCCGGATGTGAAGTAGAAGTAACGCATCGGTATTCTTGTAAGAGAAGGGAGACCTGAATTTCTATGCAAAACAAACAGTCTCTTAATAAATGGGATGGAAACAATGGGGTGGCTGAGGCGAGACATGAACTTCAGCTTAGGTTAATCGTTGCGGAGAAACAGATTACTGCTAATGAATCTTTGATGGATCATGAGCAAGTCATGAACGGACTAAGAATAAAAATAAAAGCCGCACAGAAGTAAGAGAGAACGCTGGTTGTGAAGCTCCTTTTCAATAAAAAAGATTACGTATCCCGCTACGGACTAGACGCTCAGTTGAAGCTGGGCGTTTTTTGGCATAGAGCCTTCAAAATCCTTCATAATAGTGCAAAATAGATCGTGATTTCAATCAGAGGTTGGTCGGGCTTCCAGTGAATGGGCTACTCAGCGTATCAGGGGTGTGGTACGATATGGGTAATTTAACCATCGGAAAAATAGAAGCACAGCAGATTTGTCCCATATAGATAGTTGTTTATTGAAGTATCGACGTTTGGCAGCATGTCGAAATGATTCCTGATTAAACATGGAATGATTGTCGCATCCAAGAAGGAGAAGATTCGTGAACCCATTAGTGTGGTATGATCTTTCGTTATTCGTGCTATTGTTCGGTGTGGGCGTGTATGTGTTTGTTACGGCTAGAATTACCAACTTACATAAAGTTTATTTTTTGTTTCACGGTTTGATGATGATGTGGCCGTTCTGTCAGTTTGCGGTAACGTTAACCGATAATCCGAGCCTTCAGTTGTTTTATGTTTTGCTGGCGTTTGTCGCCGTCTCTCTGCTAGGCAGTGGTTGGCTGCTGTTGACGCTTTTTATTACGGGTTATGCAGAAAGGCTGAGCAATTCCAGGCTTGCTCTCCTGTTTGTGCCCGCTGTGATCGGAGCGATCGGGGTTGTGGCGAATCCGTGGCATGATTTTGTCATGCCGCTGGAGGGCGGGTATATTCAGCGTGCTTATGGCCCATGGTTCTGGGTTGTCATGTCTATTCTGGTGTCTTATTTCCTGACGTCGCTGGTGATTATGTTTCGGGCCGTATTCTCTTCCAAGACACCTTCGATGATTAAAAAACAGGTCAAGATCACCCTCTGGGGCATTTTCGTTCTGGCTATGTTTGCGACACTGGATGCAGTCCTTAATGTGCTGTTGAGCCGCTGGCTGCCGATTATTCCGGGCCTGACGTCTTTGGGAATTTTCTCGTCCAATCTGTTCTTTGTATATGTGATCAAAAGGTATAACGTCTTCGACCTTGTCTCTATCGCCCATGAGGACGTCATTAATACGATTCCGTATGGCATCCTGGTGCTTGATGAGAACGAAGTCATTGTTGAGGTGAACAAGGCCTCCAAGTCTTTTATCCAGCGGTATGTGGGCGATCTGTGGAATATGGAGGAATTTCTGGCCGGGGTGCATATTGAGGATCGGGTAGAAGCAGAGCTGTTTCTGAATGAATATCGGTTGAAAAAAAATATATTCTCCAAGATCGAAGTGGTCATGGAGCAGGGGAAGGCAGCTCGCCACTTCATCGTGCAATCGTCTCCGATTGTGGATGCTGCGCTGGTTCCGATCGGACATCTGCTAACGTTCCAGGATGTGTCTCAGGAGCGATTCTATGCCAGAACGATGCACCGGCAGAACGAGACGCTGCAAGAACGGAATCAGGCGCTTGACCGGATTCGCCAGGAATTGTCCGAGGCTAATCGCAAGCTGGAGGAGCTGGTGCTCACCGACAGTCTGACAGAGTGTTACAACCGTCGCTACCTGACGCAGCATCTGAATCATGAAGTGCTCACCAACCTGCAATATAAAACGCCTTTTTCCTTGATGCTGCTGGATATCGACCATTTCAAGGCGATCAATGATCATTATGGTCATGTGATTGGAGATGAAGTGCTCGTACGTACCGCAGAAGCAGTCCGTGGTTCTGTACGCAGTACGGATATTCTCACCCGCTATGGTGGAGAGGAATTCATGATCTACCTGCCGCATACCGAGCATGACCTTGCGATTGAGATTGCGGAGCGTGTAAGGCAGGCGGTGGAGTCCAACCGTATGGCGGTGAACCATGAGAGCGGCAGTGTATCCATTACGATCAGCATCGGTATTTTGTCGATTGAGGATTTTGCGTATGAGCATGTGCCCGAGGATGGCGAGGGGTATTTGATCCAGCTCTTTGATGCGGTAGACAAGGCACTGTATCAGGCTAAGCAGAAGGGCCGTAACCGGGTGGAATTCGGGATGCTGGAGCGGGGTGTGGTGTGAGGGAACCCGTTAAAAATAAAAGGATTATTGAAGATGTATCTACTATGTTAAACTATAATCAAATTTTAAATCTGCACTAGAATTTATTTCACTATAAATACTTCTTTATAATTTAGAAAGGATAAGGGGTGGCTGATATGGAAGAAACTAAGTTTACGATTGAAGATAGAGAACTTGCTGAATTGTTGGGGAGGCAAAATTTTAGCAATAAAGAATCAGCTGTGTTTGAACTTATGAAAAATTGCTATGATGCGGGTTCAGCAGTTTGTGACATTTACATAAATTCTAATTTTATTAGGATTATTGATTATGGAGATGGTATGAATTACGAAGATGTACAAAATAAATGGTTACATGTGGGGAAAAGTACCAAGGGATATAAGCGTAAAGGTGAAGATAGGGTATTTACTGGCTCAAAAGGTGTAGGGAGATTTGCTTTAGCTAGACTTGGTAATAAGGCACGAGTCACTTCAAAAGTAGAGGGGGGAGTGGCAGTACTCTGGGAAACAAATTGGAATTATTCTAATTTAGCAACTACTAAAGTTGATTTCGAAAAAGGAACTACTATAGAAATTTTAGAATTAAGAGATAAATGGCGCGAGAATGATATAAATAATTTGGTGGATTTTTTTAAAAGAGCCTATAAGAGTAAGGAAATGTCTGTTACCGTATACTTTGAGGGCAAAGCTCATATTATAAAACCTATATTTGAAAATTTGAAAAAGGGAGAAAACTATTCAACTAAAATAAAATTAGAATATAACAACAAGCGAATGGAGCTAACAGTTGATATAGATTCTGACGAATTCAAGCAGGAAGTAGTCGAATTAATTAGTCCTATCTCCCCTAAGAAATATTTTAATAAATTTAATATGGAAGAGGAATTTGGGAGTAGTATAGAGGATGTTAAATTATATTTATCGGAAATAGGGAGTTTCTCAGCCGAATTATACTTTGCATTAGATAAGGTTCCAGTAGAATCCTTTGAAAAATACATGTACAAATATAACAACTTATCACATGATGGGACAGGAATAATATTAAATAGAAATAATTTTAGTATTTCATCTCTAGAAGGAAAAAAAGACTGGCTGGATATTGCTTCTAGAGCTTTAAAATCGCCAGCGGCTGCAACACATCGCACAGGGAGTTGGAGAATTAGAAAAAATCAAATTTTTGGGGAAGTGGTAATAGATAAAGAGGAAAATAAAAATTTAAAGGATATGGCTAACAGGCAAGGTTTAGAAGAAGATGAGTACTACGAAGTATTTAGATATATAATTTTATTTGGGATAAGTAAATTTGAAAGATATCGTCAAGATATTATTAGACAAATAGATGGAATACAGAATGAAGCAAAAAAAGATAAAGATGAAGAGAAAAAGAAACTAAGAGAATTCTTGAAAAAACCTTCAAGAGCAATAGGGATGTCTAATGAAGAGTTATCTCATTTAGCAGAGGAGATAAAGGATATTCAAAGAGAAGTAAAAGAGAAAGCCAAGGAACATAAGGAAAATGAACAACAATTCAAATATGATGTAAGAATTTTAAATGTTCTAGCCACTCAAGGGTTGAGAGCAAGTTCAATTTCCCACGAGTTGCACAACAAAAGAAATATACTCGAGTCTGGATACAAAGATGTTGTTAATGCACTTGAAGAATTTGGTTTTTGGGAGGAGTTGAATTCAGAAGAGTACACGCGAATTTCTTATAAAAATGTGCCTCTGACATTAAGTAATCTTGAAGAAGTAAATAAACGATTAATAGCCTTCTTGGATGTAATTTTGAATAAAATAGAAAAGGAGAAGTTCAACTCTAAAATCGACTCTATCGAAGGTGCTTTGAACACAATAGTTAAGACATGGATTAAAGAGTATGATTGGTTAACAATTAATGTGATTTCTAAAAATGAAGTTCAAAACAAGTATAAAATATCAAGTGATGTTTTGGATGTTATATTTGATAATTTAATATTAAATAGTATCCAACATAATGAAATGAAGGATAAACTCACTATAACGATAGAAGTGGATTCGTCAAATGGGTTCTTACAGTTCAAGTATAATGATAATGGGACAGGGTTAAATAAAAAATATATAAAAGATCCTAAAAGGATTCTTGAAGTACATGAGACTTCTAGAAGAGATGGACATGGTTTAGGGATGTGGATCGTCAATAACACGTTACATATGTATGGAGGAAACGTTATAGAAATCCGCAGTGATAATGGGTTTCATATTTATTTTAATTTAAAAGGATGATGAACATATGAAAAGGTGCATAACTATTTTCTACATTGATGATAGAATTGACCCTATATTGGCAAGGTATCTAAATGAATATTGTGATGAATACAATCAAATGAATTCTAGCGATTATAGTTTATATTATGATGAATATACATTTAAAAAAGAAGATACTTACAAGACTCTTTTGAATAACGATTCAATAAATAAGGCAAATATTATTGTTATTGATTCTAGATTGTTTGAAAATGAAAACTCTAATTTAAGTAAGTTTACTGGGGAACAATTCAAAGTGATTTTAAAACAGATTCTCCCTTTCATTAAAACGATAGTGATCAGTCAAAATTTTTCTGATGAAGATTCATTAACGGTTCAGAAGTACCAATCTCACTGGTCTGATATAAAATTCAAAGATCATTACAATGAAATTTTAGAACCTATTATAAAACAGAATATTACAGCTCTTATCGAAGAGTACAAAGTAATAGATCAGTTAGAAGAGGAAGAAGAGGTTGATTCTGTTCTTGTTGGTACAATACAGTCTACTATTTTAGGTCTAAGAGATACTGCGTTGTTTGAAAAAGATGATTTAGATGAACTTATTAAACTATTTAATGAGGTAAAAATTAGATATGAAGACTAATTTAATTAAAATCAAAGATTATAGAAACACATCTCTTAATGACTATGATTTCATTATAGGTGAAAGGAAAGTTGAGTTTTTAAAAAAACTTAGGTTAGAGCACCCTAGGGTAAGAAACATATATAGTCATATAAAGAATAGATCCAATAAATTTAATCTAACTTTTAGAGAACTATATTTTGAGAAATGTGCTTATTGTGGTTTAAGTACACAAGTAATTGATTCTTCGAGGTTTGAAGTAGATCATGTAATACCAATATCAGTTATACAGTTAAATCTGGGACACACAGCTGATAAATTGAATTCAATTGAGAATTTGGTTAGCAGTTGCCAGATGTGCAATAGAGCAAAAACAAATTTTTATTGTCAAGAAACAGATTTTATAATCTTACATCCAGATAATGAACATTTACGAGAGGTTTTTGAACGCACTGAAGAATATTCAATAACGATTAGCCCTAAATATAAAAATAATGAGGCGGTAAAAGATTTTTATGGAAAACTAAAGTTAGGGAGCCAATTGAAAAGGCTTGATTACCTATTGATGGAAATGAAAGATTTTTGTGATAAATATGAGGGGGACAGTATAATAGGTGAAGTTGAAAGGCTTATTTATAAAATTGAAAGCAAGCGAAGGAAGATTTATTGAATCTTCACTTTGGCATTGAACGGTGGGTATTATGAATAAAAGATGTCAAGTGTTTACTCCAAGTGTATACGTTGAAAAATTATTAGATACAATCGAATATTTCGGAGAAAATATTTTAAAAAAAACTATATTGGAAAACTCATGTGGAGATGGGAATATCCTGGCTGGTGTTGTTAAAAGATATATTGAAGCTGCATTGCACCAAAATTATTCCTTGAATGAAATAACTTTAGACTTAGAAAAGTATATTACAGGTTTTGAAATTGATCCTCAAGTTCTTGATGTATGTTTAAATAATTTAAATAGCATTACTGCAAAATATGGAATTGAAAAAGTCAATTGGAATATTCACAACATTGATTATCTTAAAGCGTCAATGGAGAAATTCGATTATATTGTTGGTAATCCCCCATATATTATGTACCAAAGGTTGGAAGAGGATGAAAGGGCTTATTTAAAACAAAACTTCACATCTTGCAATAAGGGGAAATTTGACTACTGCTATGCTTTTATTGAAAAGAGCATTCATTCACTTAGTTTGAATGGAAAGATGTCTTATATTATACCGAATAGTATATTTAAAAATGTATACGCAAAAGAGCTTAGAAACATAATGCTAAGTTCTTTAGAAGTTATATATGATTATAAAGAGAGTACCGTATTTGATAATGTATTAACTTCACCTGCAATCATTTTTATAAATAAAAACCAAAAGTCTCCTGCTTTGAATTACTTTGATATCGACAATCAGATATTTAAAGTAATAGATAAGTCATCGTTAGGAGACAAATGGTTGTTTAATTCTAATGAGAGTATTGAAAACAAGATAAGACAGCATAAATTTGGTGATTTTTTCAAAGTTTCTAACAGTGTAGCGACACTACTTAATTCTGCGTTTGTTATTAATCAAGATGATATCTTAACTCAAGGTAAAAATTATATTGAACTTGATGGTTATATAATTGAAAAAGGAATACTACGGCCCGCAGCAAGTTCTAGAGGCTATGCATTAAACCGTGAAGAGTATATCATATTTCCTTATTCATACTCTAACGAGGGGAAACTTATAAGATATGATGAGGAGGAATTTTCCTACAAGTATCCTGGAGCCTATGCTTATCTATTGAAAAACGAAAAAAAATTAAAAGAAAGAAAAATAGATAAGTCGGCAAAATGGTATGAATATGGTAGAAGTCAGGCCCTAGCTTATTTAAATCAGGATAAGTTAATAATGTCTTCAGTTATAACAAATAAGATTAAAGCCTATAGAGCAAATAAAGATACTATCCCCTATTCTGGTTTCTACATTACTTCAATTTCTAATAAGAGTTTATTTGAAGCCGAAGAAATTTTAAGATCAGAAGATTTTTATTCTTATATTTTTTTAAGGGGAATAAATGCTAATGGTAAGTCATTCAGAATATCAGTTCATGATATTTTAAATTATTCAATTGACAGTCCGGCTAACACCTAAAGTAAATTAAATATATCAGTATTTATTTTTTGTATAGTTTTAATCTGATCATTAGATAGATTTCCTAAACCAAAAATGAAGCTGTCAATGGCTTCTTGTTTTATGTTTGTTTCATTTTTCAATTCATTAGGTATAAGTTGAATAATGTCTACATCTAAGGCGTTAAGAACTTTTTCCAAGGTATCGATGGAGAAGTTTCTTTCGCCTCTTTCTAATGCCCCAATGTATCTATAATCTAAACCTGCGATATCAGCCAGCTTTTGTTGTGTAAGTCCCTTAGCGTTTCGCATAGCTCTAATTCGTGTGCCTATCATTTGGCGTAAAACTGACATTTGAATCACCTCTGTATTAAGCTTAGATAAGATGAGGTAGAAAAGTCAGGCTATAATATATAGCAATAATGGTTTTAATTACGTTTTTTAAGTAGTATAATTAGGGTTAACCATCACTCCTGAGAAGTCATCAATTTAACTTATCTTTACTACTAAGGGAGGCCACCTTTTTGCGACCATCGATTCTGAAATCGCTGAAACCGGACATTATCGTTGAGATGTTAGAGATGGCTGTGGCTTTTGAAAATTGGAACAAGGTGCTGGAAACGGCAGATGTACTGTACCAATGTGTGATGTGTATTCGTGAAGATCAGGTGGAAGATCGGGGGAAAGGAGCGCGTTTGCCTTCTATTGAAACGGAAAGACCGCTCGTTTATTACATAGGAAGAAGTTATACGATGCAGGGTGTGGCTTATCAGAGGATGGGGCAGATCGATCAGGCGCGAGCATGTATCTGTCGATATGCAAATTTGGAATGCATGGAAGAAATGGATGAAGCAGAGATGCAAATCGTACAGGAGTTTAAGCGCAAGGCTGAAGTAAACCGATATGCCCTTGAGATTGAGGCGGGACAGGTTGAGCTGCTGGAGCGGTATGTGAACCTTTTGCTGGAGTACCGAGAGGAAGGTTTGGCAGGATTGACTGTGATCACAGAGGCCGCGGTACGGCATGGGTGGCGGGTTGATTTTATCATACAGATGCTTGAGGAACAGGTTGATGGGTTAGATGAGGATTTTGGTTCGTCAAACAACGATCATTTGTATCGATATTATTATCAAAGAGCTTTATATGAGCAGTGGATGGGGAGATCGCAGGGAGCTGTGGAATATATTTTAAAGGCGATGCGTGTAGTGGACGGGCGGGGCGTGGAGAGGCATATGATCAGATGCATTGTGGTATTGGAATCGTTGCGTGAAGCCGCGACGGAGGAGCAGATTGAGCAGTATCGGGCGATTTTGGAGGGAATGAAGTAGGGGTGAGAACAGGGGGGTTAAAAAAGTAGGATATGCTTGGATTTGGGTATAAACATGTAGGACCATAGCACCGATGAGTCGCTTGATAAATGCCTCGTTGATGGCTCAATTCAGGATGTTAGCCGGATGATATTGCCATTAAACTTCTGCTAACATAGAGTAATCCTATTTCAAATGAGCGGAGAAAGCATATGAGTACAATCAAAGTGACTCCTAAACAATTACATCATGTGGCGCACCAGGTGGATCAGGCGAGACAACAATTGGAGCATATAAGGGAAAATCTCTCCAGGCAGATCATGTTCCTGCAAGAAATGTGGCAGGGTGTAACACAAGAGCGTTTCTATGATGATTTTGCGCGGTCACGTCCTGTATTGCAGAAGGCGCTTGAAGGCATGGTGTATACTTCCCAAGAGCTAAAGGATATTGCTACGCGTTTTGAAAATGCAGATGCTGAGAAGGGCACCCTTGGTAGCGTGGTCGGCGCTGTGGGTGCGACTTTGATGATGAAGAGTTCAACAAGCGATGCGGGTTCGGGAGATAAGGGCTACCAGATGAAGAAAGTCGATGTCTATGGTAGGTATGTGTGGGTACCCGTGAACGAGAACGGTCAGCTGGATTATACAGCCGTACAGGCTTATGAGAAGGACAAGGGGAATGTGAATATCGACCGGATGCAGGCAGGGCATGGGGAAGAGTCGGAGAAAGATATTTTTGACATGCAGATTAAAGCTTTGGAAAATAGAACCCATCCCTTCACAGGCGAGCCTGTGTCCGACAAGTATGCTCAAATCATGCTGACTTCTCTGAAGTTCAGTCAGATATTTATGGCTTTTCAGATGGTTCGTGGGAATATGCCAGGGCGTAAGGGGCCGTTTCATTTGCCGTCCTCTCATCCGGCTGTGACGAAGATGAAGAAGAATTTAGAGGAGACTAAGAACCAGAAGCCAGTAACAGAGAGAGAGGTAGCAGAAAAACCTGTAATTAAAGATCAACCTGTTCAATTGAGTCAAAATCTGATTGACCACGTTATTAATAGACATTCTGTTAATAGTACCAAACAACAACTCCCATTTCTTCAGAAGAAGATGTCAGATGATCAAATAAATGAAATGCTGAGCAGGAAATCCTTTTTTAATAAAGAGTGGTCTGATAAAAAAATAACAGATGCTTCGACAGTAGCGGTAAATCAATTGAAACAACAAGGAGTAAAAGATGGTTTGCATACAGTCACGGTGTTTGAGGAACCAATTAAAGTATTTATTCGGAATGATAATGTAGATTCAATATATGGTACACATAAATATAAAATTAGTGATTTAATAGACTAGGGGGCTCAAACGATGTTCAAGATTTCATTTAAAGCAATAGATGATTTGGATGCGATAAAGCAAATGTCTGCAGAGCAGTTTGATCAAGTAAAACAAGATATTGATGGCATGATTGAATTGGACTTCAACGGAAGCAAGTATGGTATGTTTTTTGATGATTGCCCATTCGGCAATGAAAGACTAATCAGATGGTTTGTTGACTTACTGACGGTGGCTCAAATGGTGAAAGTAAATCAGTATGTTGCTTATCGAATTCCTGATAGTGCTAATCTATGGCTAGAGTTTAAAGTGCATGGAGAAGAACTGCAAGTTAGTTTAGTGGAAGATACGGATCGTGAAGTTATTTTGGACTTGTTTATTACTGAACCGTTTGAGGAATTCAGATACTCAACATGGAGTGGGGTTACTATAGATTTGCATACCTTTGTTGAAGAAATCATAAGTAATACACATCATTTTCAGGATTTCATCTCCAATCTCAATGTTAAACTATTGAAAAGTGAGAATGTTACAAGAATGAATAAGAAGTTATCCGATATAGAGCAAGAGTCCTCAACTTAAAATGAGTTGACAGAGGGAATTTGCGATGCAACAAAATGGTTAGAAGCTACAGTGCGAGAATGATAGAATAAACTAAAATTCAGTGCTAATATTTCAACTCTGGATTTCTAGAAATAAAAGCGACAACGACCGATTAAACTCTGTTCAGAGTTTATCGATTGTTGTCGCTTTTTAACAAGTAAGAAGATTAGATAAATTAATTGATATTAAGCTATAAAAATTGGGACTCTTATACAGGCAGTACAAGCAAAATTGCCTTAACGTAAAGCTTACTCAATGCCCTTGCTCGTTGGTTGATATGTCTGTAATTTGTAAAATCCCCATAATGACTAGAAATACGGTCATTACAATAAGAGCAGAGCCAATCCAGAGCATTGTTTTTCTGTTTTGACTACTAATTTCCAGAGCTCGTCCACGAATAATAAAAATAATGCCTACGACCAGCAATACCGCACTTATTATAATCATCAACGTTCTCCCTCATAATTAATTTATAATTCTATCTGTTACACTAAATCTAAATCCGACTAAGATCATTATATTATAAGTTAGAACTTTAAAACACAGAAAAAGCGAAGCCGAAGCCTCGCTTTTTAATACGTTAATACTTAAAAATGCGTTTTGATTCCTTTAACAACAAAATCAGCCGTACTTGAGAGATCCTTGGTATTATCCAACCAACCTTCAATGATTTGTCCAATCTCAATTAATGTTTTTTGGCTCGCACGTGTTGTATCTCGCAGTACTGCAAAGTTTCCTTCGTGCGCTACTGTACCGTATTCTTTGGCAATGGCTTGTGCAAATGCCTTGGATGCTACTGTACCTTCTTGATAGAATGGACCGATTCTTCCTTTGTAAGTGTTGACATGAATACTGATTAAGGCCGATACAGCCGGCATATTCTGATTGATATAATTAACGCGTTTGTTAACATCATCATCAGCATTTGTCCCACCAAAATCTTTATCGGTAGTTCTAGTCATATATACCTTTGCACCTTCTGCTTCAAGCTTGTTCTTAAGGATATTACTAAAATTAAGAGTTACTGTTTTCTCTTTACGACTACCAGAAGTTACACCGTCATACTTACCACCATGTCCTGGATCGATAATAAAACTTTTCCCGCTTAAACTCATATAATTAACCACCTTTTGTTTATGATAAGACCTCTTGGCCAAGATTGCCTCTCACATATAAGGGGAATTTAAAATACTTTTATACAACCATATCATCTCTTTTAGGATCAAATTATTTAGAGTATAGAAAGATAAGGATACGTATATCTATTTCATAAGGTCTAAATTTATTTGAAATTACATTCTAGGATTCTATCTATAATTCTAGCAATTGGATTTTATAGCTTTCTAGATACATTGAACGATGTTATAATCAAACAGGAACAAGTGTTCTGTTTTTGGTTGTGATTTCAATTTTGTTTTTCCCTATATATAAGTAGAAAAAATCAAAATAGTAAAAGGGGGAGTGAAGAATGGAACAACCACAAACAATATACGAACGTTATAAGACAGAGGTATATCGTATTGGCTGGAGAGTACAGTATCGTGCTAAAAAAGTAAAACAACGCGAGTGTTCTATTAATGATATTGATTTACTTGGGGGGAACTTCACAACAAATTTGGAGAATAAAATTATAGTAGAACAACTCTTGGAGTCATTACCTCTTCAAGGCAAGACTATCTTAAATAAGGTTTACATTGAAGGTCATACTGAAGCAGAAGTTGCACAACATTTAAATATGAGTCAACAGGCGGTGAACAAATGGAAAAAAAAGATGCTCAAACAACTATTCCAGACAATGAATTCGCTGAACTAATTCTTGCAGCCAAAGCTCATGATTCTACAGCTATTATTAAATTGATTGAATTATTTGAAGATGATATTAAGCGCCTGAGTAAATTTATCTATTTACCTGATGAAGAAGCAGTTGCAGAAATAACAACAGAATTCTTGGAATTTGTTATGCAAGGAGAACTGTAAAATGATTAAGTTTACTTACGTAAAGAAATATTTAATACCCTTAGTCAGAACACTTTAAAAGAGGGCTCAGGCGAGGGTTCTTTTCAGAATACTATATTTTTTTTATGATCTGATACAAGATATAAGAGTAGCTTTTAAAATGTAGTTAGGAATAAATCACAAAATACATAATATCTTGTTGAGTATTTTTCAAATCGAAGGATTGTCACGTCGAGTGCAATAGTTTGGGCTAAGTAATTAAAAATATGTTTTACACACTGACATAATACTAGACAGTACGGACCCAGTTTTCAGCTTTATAAAAATAGTAATCACATCAGGGTAACATGAAGAATCCGCTCTCATCAGAGAGGCGGATTTTTTGCGTCCAATCACCAACATAACTCTTGTCAAAACGTAATCATTACGATAAGATAATAATCATTGTTTAAATAGTAATTGTTACGATTAATATTGAGGCTGATATTTATATGAAGAGAAAGGGGTATTACCTTGTTTAAGAAAAAGAAGCCTTTGCTGGCGATAATCTCCCTGGCCTTGAGTGCAGTTGTGCTGCTCAGTGCTTGTGGGACATCCACATCTGGTCCTGCCGCGCAGGATAACAAGAATAACACAGCCGAGAAAAACGTTCACTTCCTATATAACTTCTCCACTAGTTCACTTGATCCACATGTGGATTCAAGTTATGTACCGCTGCGTGCGGGTATTACGGAAACGCTGCTGCGTCTGGATGAGGACAATCTGACGGTTGCGCCATGGCTTGCCGAGAGCTGGGAGAGTAAAGATGGTCAGCACTGGACGATCAACCTGCGCGACAATGTGACGTTCCAGAATGGGAAACCGATGACGGGAGAAGCGGTTAAAGCATCGTTGGAGCGGGTACTGAAAGAGAACGTAGCCATCCAGAACACACTGAAGATCGATACGATCAGAGCCGATGGGAACAAGCTTGAGATTACAACCACTCAGCCTTTCCCGGAGTTTGCCTCCGAGCTGGTTAACCCGAACACGGCGGTTATTGACGTCAGTGAGCCGGACATCGTGAACAAGCCTGTCGGTACAGGGCCGTTCAAACTGACATCTTTTACACCAGGCAGCAAGCTGGAGCTGGAACGATATGATACATATTGGGACGGGGCCTCGCCGCTGGATTCCGTGACGTTTTCGTTTAATGAAGATGCCAATGCGCGTTCACTTGCCCTGAAATCTGGACAGGTCGATGTTGTCTACCGCCCGGAAGTGGAAAGCCTGGAATCCCTCAAAGCGATTGATGGGTTAAAAGTCGAGTCCACATCCACGTTCCGCGTGCATCAGTTAACGATGAATATGCAGCGGGAGAGCATCAAGGATGTGAATGTCCGCCGTGCACTGGATGCGTTGATTGATCGAAAAGGCATCGTCGATACGATTCTGCTTGGTTATGGTGAGCCTGCCATTGGTCCGTTCCTGCCATCGCTGCCGTTTGCACCTAAATATACACATACAGCAAAAGAAACGGGCCTGGATGCCGCTGTGAAATATCTTGGTGAAGCTGGCTATACCCAGCAGAACGGTGTGATGAGCAAAGACGGTAAACCACTCAAGCTGACACTGCTCACCTATTCGTCACGCGCGGATCTGCCACTGATCGCCCAGGTATTCCAGTCCGATGCGAAGAAAATTGGCATTGATGTGCAGATTCGCCAGATTGATACGCCGGAAGAGTACATGGCTTCCAATCGGGATTGGGATATCGCCACCTATAGTAATCTGACCGCTCCGCGTGGGGATGCTGGTTACTATTTGAATGCAACCTACCATCCAAAGGGTGCGCTGAACTTCAGTGGATCAGAGGACCCGGCCCTGACCAAGATCATCGACGAACTCAATCTTACGGTTGAACCGCAGAAACGCGCGGAACTGGCGGAAAAAGCAGCCAACTATGTACATGACAACGTGCTGAACTCCTTCGTTCTGCATCCGGCAACGATTGTTGCTTATAACGGTAAAAAGGTGAAGAATTGGGTTACTACGCGCAGTGAATATTACATGATTACGAACAAGCTGGATGTGATGTAATGTTTCGCATTTTGCTTCGCAAGTTTCTGGAGGTATTTGTATTCCTGCTTTTCATTATGTTTGTCAGTTTTCTGTTCGTTCGATTGGCTCCCGGTGATCCGGTATTGACCATTTTGAACGTTGAAGAACTATCCGTCAGCAAGGAGCAAGTCGAAGCGCTGCGGGAGGAAATGGGCTTCAATGACTCGCTTCCGGTGCAGTTTGGCCGCTGGCTGGTTGATTTTGTGAAAATGGATTTTGGGGTGTCCTACTCAACAGGCCAGCCGGTCATGCAGACGCTGATGCGTGCACTTCCGGCAACAGCAGAACTGACAATCGGTTCCCTGTTAGTTATGCTGATCGTGGCCATCCCGCTAGGCTCCTTATCGGCACTATATCGGGGCAGCTGGATCGATCAGGGCAGCCGCATCCTGTCCATCGCAGGTGCAGCAGTGCCCAGCTTCTGGCTGGGTCTGATCCTGATCGACCTGTTCGGGGTACGATTCGGCAGTTTACCAACGATGGGCCGGAGCGGCTTCACGTCACTTGTACTACCATCACTGACGCTGGGACTTGCCATCTCCAGCGTTTATGTGCGTCTGCTGCGTTCCAGTCTGCTGGACTCGCTGAGTCAGGAGTTTGTACGGTCTGCCCGGGCCAGAGGGCTGTCGGAGGGGCGTATCTTTTTTCTGCATGCATTCAGACACAGTCTGCCGCCAGTGATCACGGTATTTGGGGTCAGTCTGGGCAGCCTGATTGGCGGCGTTGTGGTGATTGAAGTGCTGTTTGCTTATCCGGGTATCGGCAAGCTGGTGGTCGATGCCATCCGCCAGCGCGATTATCCATTGATTCAGGGATACATCCTGATCATGGCCATTATCGTGTTCCTTGTAAATACGGTGGTTGACTTGTCGTACCGCTATTTGAATCCCGAGATGAAATTGAAGGAAAAGGAGGCCCTCCGATGAAAACAATGCCATTGCACATGCTGTCTGCCAAAACAAAAAAACACAGCTGGCAGGCCATCATCGGCATGCTTTTTGCACTGCTCGTTATCGCGGCCTCTCTCTATGCCTTTGTATATTTAAAACATGATCATACGCTTACCGACTTGCGCGGCAGGCTGCAGGCGATGAGTGCGCTCCACCCGCTCGGCACCGACCATTTGGGCCGTGATGTACTGACACGTCTGCTTCTCGGCGGCGGTCAGACGCTCGGGTACAGCCTGCTTGCGCTCGGCGCAGCATTGCTCATCGGTATTCCGTTTGGCCTGATCGCAGGCTACAAACGCGGCTGGATCGACAAGTTATTCATGCGTATTGCAGATGCGTTTCTTGCTTTTCCAGATACCATTGTTGCCATTGTGCTAAGCGGTCTGCTGGGAGCGGGCATCGGCAATCTGGTGCTGGCGATTGTTATCGTGAAATGGGTGAGCTACGCTCGTCTGGTTCGAAGTACAGTTCTATCCGAGTCGCAAAAGGACTACATCCGTGTGGCACGGACAAACGGGTTGTCCGATGCTCGGATCATGACCAAACATCTGCTGCCGCATATTGCAGGTCATGTGCTGGTGCTGGCGAGTCTGGATCTCGGCAAAATCATTCTGCTGATCTCATCCTTATCCTACATCGGACTCGGCGCACAGCCGCCAACACCCGAATGGGGAGCGATGCTGAACGACTCGCGTCCTTACTTCCAATCCAGACCTGAGCTGATGGTTTTCCCGGGTCTGGCTATTGTATCGGTTGTGCTGCTGGCAAATATGCTGGGCGACTACCTGAGAGACCGATTTGATGTGAAAAAGGAGGTGCAGTCATGATTCTCTCCATTGAGGAGCTGAGCATCTTCAGCCACGAGCGGACGATTGTGGACAGCGTGTCCCTTGCCGTCCGCGAGGGGGAATTCATGGCGCTCGTCGGGCAGAGCGGCAGTGGCAAAAGTCTGCTCTCGCAGGCCATCGGCCAATTGCTACCGCCTAATCTGCTCGCATCTGGACGTGTCCTGTTCGAGGGCAGCAATCTGCTCGAACGCAAGCCGAAGGAGATGCGTGCACTGCGTGGACGCGATATCTCGTATATTTTTCAGGACTATCAGGGAGCGTTCACCCCGTTCCGCAGTATTGGGGGGCATTTTGATGAATACCAGAAGGTGCATGGAGAGAAATCGGCATCTATCCGCAAAAAGCGTGCCGCAGAAGCGCTGGAGTCTGTTGGACTCCACCCGGAGTTGCTGCGTCGTTATCCGTTCCAGCTAAGCGGAGGTCAGTTGCAGCGGGCATCCATCGCAACCTCGCTGATGCTCTCGCCGCGGCTACTCATTGCTGACGAGGCCACAACAGCGCTGGATAGCATGTCCGCACATCGCGTGCTGGAGCTTCTGGCACGCAAACAGGCCGAGACGGGCTGCGCAATTCTGTTCATCACACATGATTGGCGGCACGTGCGACGATATGCGAACCGCTTGTCTGTTATGAAGGAAGGTCAGATTGTGGAATCAGGCGGCAAACATCGTATTCTGGATCATCCCCAGCATGAATATACACGCCAATTGATTGAAGCAGCTCCTGTGCTGAGTAACGAGTTAAAGTCCGGTTTGAAGGAGGTTGGTGCAGAGTGAGGAGCCAAGACAGCCAAGTTGTGTTGCGTGTGGAACAGCTCACCCGCACCTATGCTGGTGCGGAACACCCAGCCATCAACGACATCTCGTTCACCCTGAACCGTGGCGAATGCCTGGGTCTTGTCGGAGAGAGCGGCTGTGGCAAAAGCACACTGGCCCGTTGTCTGCTGCGCATCGAGGATGCAGATCACGGCTCCATCCAGCTTGGCGGGCATGACATAGCCCGGCTGGATGGACGCCGGTTGCGTCCTCACCGCCGCAGCATTCAAATCGTTTTCCAGAATCCTTCCGCCGCATTGAATCCGAAGCTCACCGTCGGTGCGTCCTTGATCGACCCCTATGAGCAGCTAGGCCGGGACGCCAAACTCGCGTATTTCACCTATACATCGAAGGAAGCCTATATCCGCCAGCTGCTAGAGGCGGTAGAGCTTCCGAGTGAACTGGCGAGCCGCTACCCACATGAATTAAGCGGCGGGCAGCGGCAGCGTGTTACGATTGCGCGAGCCATCGGCATAGAGCCGGATGTTGTCGTACTGGACGAGCCGACCGCCAGTCTGGACGTCATCTCACAGGGATCGATTCTGCAGCTCCTCACTGATCTGCGAACTTCACTCGGCTTGTCCTACCTGTTCATCTCGCATGATCTGGCAGCGGTGCACCGGATGAGTCAGCGAATTATGGTTATGCAGTCGGGACGCATTGTGGACCGCTTTGGCGCAGATGCGTTGTTCGCCGAGGAACGCCATCCGTATACGAAGGAGCTCATCTCGATATTTTGAGGACACAGCTTGTATACGTCTGCGGGCTGACTTCTTTCTATAATAAGAGCCGTGATGCGAGATTGATTGTGCATACGGCTCTTTCGGTTTTTTTTAACATATACAGAGTTCCTTCTTTGCTTTGAACAAATAAATCTTTCAGGCCTATAACCGGGCTAACGAACCGCGGCAAACTAGCGTATACTGAAGGAATAGCAAATATCTTGAAATTGCATATTTAAATTGCTCACTATTATTGATACACTAGTTCAAGGTTATATTCATTCAGACAAGGCGTAAACCCGTGAAAAGTGGGCTTGCAGCCAATGCCAAATCGATAACGCTTACATCCTTTTGGCAAATATAGGATATAAGGACGGTAAACATGAGCCAGGGACAAACGAGTACAGATGTAATCTTGATCGGTGCCGGAATTATGAGTGCAACTTTGGGAACTTTGCTGAAAGAATTGGCACCAGACTGGAATATTAAGGTTTTTGAGAAGCTAGCCACCGCAGGAGAAGAAAGCTCGAATGAGTGGAACAATGCCGGAACGGGGCATGCTGCGCTGTGCGAACTTAACTATACTGTTGAACGGCCGGACAAAACCGTAGATATTAGCAAAGCCATTAAGGTGAACGAGCAGTTCCAGGTTTCCAAGCAATTTTGGTCCTATCTGGTGAACAGTCGTCTGATTCGTAACCCGAGGGACTTCATTATGCCGATTCCCCATCTCAGTTATGTGCATGGAGAAAGCAATGTACAGTTTCTGAAAAGAAGATATGACACGTTGTCGAACCATCCGCTGTTCGCAGGCATGGATTTCTCGGACAACCGGGAAGAGCTGGCGAAGTGGATGCCGCTGATGATGAAAGACCGTACAAGCAACGAGCCGATTGCAGCAACCAAAATTGACTCCGGCACGGACGTTAACTTTGGTGCTTTAACGCGCATGCTGCTGAAACATTTACAGGAACAAAAGGTGGAAGTCCACTATAAACATAGCGTGAAAAGTTTGAAACGCAAGGGCGATAAATCATGGGAATTGACTGTGAAAAATTTGACGAGCGGAGCCGTTGAGCGCCACCGGGCGAAATTTGTGTTCATCGGTGCGGGCGGTGGAAGCCTGCACCTGCTTCAGAAATCGGGCATTCCGGAAGGCAAGCATATCGGGGGATTCCCGGTAAGCGGCATTTTCATGGTGTGCAAAAATCCGGAAGTCGTTGAGCAGCATCATGCCAAAGTATACGGTAAAGCTTCGGTAGGTGCACCGCCGATGTCGGTGCCGCATCTGGATACACGTTATATCGACAACCAGAAGTCACTGCTGTTTGGACCATTCGCCGGTTTCTCGCCTAAGTTCCTCAAGACCGGATCAAATGCAGACCTTATCGCATCCGTGAAGCTGCACAATCTGTTAACGATGCTGGCGGCAGGGGTGAAGGAGCTTTCCTTGACCAAGTATCTCATTCAACAGCTCATGTTAACGAAGGAGCAGCGTATGAAGGAGCTGCGCGATTTCGTGCCGAGCGCAAAAAGCGAGGATTGGGATATGGTGCTTGCGGGTCAGCGTGTTCAGGTCATCAAGGACACCGTTCAAGGTGGAAAAGGCACGCTGCAATTCGGAACCGAAGTCGTTACTGCGGCCGATGGCTCCATAGCGGCTCTGCTTGGTGCATCCCCGGGTGCTTCGACAGCCGTTCAGGTTATGCTGGAGATTCTGGAGCGCTGCTTCCCGCAGCATATGAAGGCATGGGAGCCAAAGATCAAAGAAATGATTCCTTCTTACGGCATCTCCCTTGCAGAGAATGTGGAGCTGCTGCGTGAGATCAACCTGTCTACAGCGAAGGCGCTGGGATTGTCCAATGAGAAGCAGACGCTGCATGTGTAATGGATAAAGTGCAACATAAAGCCAGAAAATAAAGCGAAAAAGCTGAGTCCGGATCAAGTCCAGGCTCAGCTTTTTGTGGTTTGTTTGCGCTCCAGATTAAAACGAATCAGAGTCTAATGGGTCAGGAATGAAAAAGGAAACCTTCGTCCCTTGTCCAGGAGAGCTGACAATTGTCAGACCTTGGCCATAGAGCTGATTCAAGCGCCGATGGGTGTTGGTTAAACCAATGCCTCCAGGCTCTAACGGACTGGGTTTAGGCCATGCCAAAGCCCGTTCAATCTGTTCCGGCTGCATGCCTGAGCCGTTATCTTCAATCTCGATCAGTGTACCGGCGGTTTGGGTGGCGATGCGTATCCATACCGTCCCACCTTCCACTTGGCTGAGGACACCATGGCGAACGGCATTCTCAATCAACGGCTGGATGGTGAGTGGAGGCAGCATCACATCGATGTCTTCCGGAATGTCCCAGACCACGGTGAGCCGTTCCGCGAATCGTTCCTTCTCAATGTAGAGATAGGCTTTCGAAAGGTCTATCTCATGGGTGATCTCCACCATTTTCTCCGAATTCACAAAATGGAAGCTGGTCTGCAAATATTCGATAAAGGCATCTCCCAGACGCTGCATCCGATCTGTGTCGATCTCACTGAGCATCATAATCGAATTGAGTGTGTTAAACAGGAAATGAGGCTGGATCTGTGCCTGCAAATAAGCGGCTTCCATGCGCAGTCTCTCATCAATGGACTGCTTCAACACAACCAATGAACCGATGCGATGTCTCAGCTCCACGGCATCAACAGGCTTCGTCACATAATCGGTAGCACCCGCCATGAACCCGGCATAAACATCAGCAGGTTCGTTTCGGGCTGTCAACAACAGGATGGGAAGCTCGGATACGGAGTAACGCTTGCGTACGCTCTCTGTCAGTTCATAACCGGACATATGAGGCATCATCACATCCGCGATTAATAAATCCCATGATTGCGAATTCAACAACTCAAGCGCTTCTAACGCTGAAGTTGCGGATTGTATTTCATAGGATTCACTCGATAACATTGAGATGAGCACGCGTAAGTTCACCGGATCATCGTCTACAGCGAGGATGCGGGCCGTGGCCGTGGCCTTCCCATGCAGGACAGGATGCTGTTGTTCACTCACACTCACAGCAACTTCCTCATCATGTTGAGTACCCCATTGCGGCGGCTCCGTCTGATCGGATATGGCCGATATGGCGGATGTTTCTTCTCGAGGCAGCGAGACTTGAAAAACAGATCCTTGTCCAAGCACCGACTGCACGGTGAGTTCACCGCCATGAAGCTCAGTGAGCTGTTTGCTGATACTTAGACCGAGTCCAATGCCTCCACTCAAACGCGCTTGAGCTGTCCCTTGCTCGTAGGGTTCGAATATCCGGGCTTGTAGCTCTTCGCTGATTCCGGTGCCTGTATCCGATACTTGCATGATGACGCTGTTTTTATCTGCTCTGACCGATACGGTAATGGCACCCTCATCTGTGAATTTGAGTGCATTATGCAGCAGATTGTACAGGATTTGAACAAGTCGTCTCTCATCCGCCTGAATAAGCGGTAATCCTTCAGGAGTATCCACGATGATCTGGACCCGCTTGCCTTCCGCCATAAAACGGAACATGCCAATGACGCCAGATATGACAGAGGCGAGGGATATCGGCTTTTTCTGCAGTGTGATGCGTTTTTCCCGCAGACGAATGACATCCAGAAGGTCATCAATCAATTGTGACATCTGCCTTCCAATATTCACGAGCAGCTTCATGTCCTCTGTATGTTGTCCTCCGGATTGACGCTGTTCGCGCACCGCAATACTTTCGGCAATGTTGATGATCCCATGCAGGGGAGTCCGCAATTCATGCGCTGTGTTCACCAGGAATTGATCCTTCTGCTGATCCTCCACTTTGAGCTGTTCATACAGTTCTTCAATTTCAGTGGAATTGCGGAAATATTTCCTGAACCAGTAGGCAGCAAAGCCAAATATGGCTGCAATGACATCAATCGGATAATATACATTGGTGATTTCATTGTGTGAATTCACGATGCCCCATAGCACACTGGAAAAACTGCTCATTGCTGCAAACAACAAAAAGCTTGCGTCACTTTGTTTTGCAGCCGCCATTTTGAAGAACAGGAACACAGACCAGCCAATGGCAAACAAATACAGGAAATCAGGGATCTGGGTATGAAGTGCTTGGTATACAAGCGTTACCGGAGCAATTATCAAAAATAATAGATATCCCCACACCACGCTTGCATAAGTGAGAAAGAGTTTACGCCCTTGAGTAGGATTCGCGAAGCTTCTCGCCAACATGAGAAGGAAAAGGGCAAACGATGAATAGGACATCGCTTTAGCTTTAACCATCCAGGTGAAATTTAAGGGCAGCCAGGTTAGTAGCAGACTGTCATGGTCAGATACAACCGTCAGGGCTGTTACCAGTGTTAATAAAGAAAAGGTGAGCAGCGCCCGCTGCTTTCGAATAAACAAAAACATGACAAAAGCATACAGGCTGTGCAGAAACAGTATGGCAAACGTGATTTTCTGCAAATCAATAGATAAACCTCGCTCACTGCCTATAGCTTCAGGAGAACCAAAGTACAGAGAACGCGTGATTCCTCCACTGAACGGGTCATCAAAATTGGCTACCTGCACAAGTAAAGTGAGTTCACTCGACTCGCCTGGGGTATAAGTAGTTACAAATGCAGTCCTTTCCGGTTGATAGGTATCGACATCGCTAGCCGGTTGACCGAATTTGGCAATAACCGTTCCGTTGATCTCGATGATGGATGAAGTCTGGATTTTCTGAGCCCATAGAGAGACTTCCTTTACCGAAGGATCCAGGAGTATGCGAAGCTGGTACGTTCCATATCCGAACGACGAAGTAGATCGTGATTGTAACGCATTACGCCAGTCGCCCGGCACTTGAATCCATGTTGAGGGCGTACCCGACCCCATAACGGAATACGTATTGGTATCCTCTCCGCCAGAGATCAATGCATCAGGGGTAAACCCCCATTCTCCATCAAGCGAAATCGGTGAAGCATCGGCAAGATCCCACCCGCGAAGGTCCAGCACCCCTCGAGCAGGTTCTGGATGATCGGGTATAGCAAAAGCGGTAGACCATATCCAGCGAAAGCTAAGTAGAACGGTTAAAAATATTAGCGACAACACGACATATCTAGGTATTTTCAAATAGGATAATGGTTTCATGGCAGATTTAGTTTTCGACACGTTTCACCCAACTCCTGCATCGTTGTGTTCAATCGGGGCCTTTTTTAATCTGAAATTTTAAACTGGATTAACAATTTGATAGCGTTCCCAGTCTTGAGTTTATGGTAAAATTATAGATTAAAGGATGATCAAGCGAGTCGGAGGGCTGTGCATATGAGAGTGATTTTGGTAGATGATGAAAATCTCGCTCTTAGCAGGTTAAATAAATTGTTAGTCGAGAGAGAGGATTGCGAGGTCATCGGTGCTTTTTTGAAGGCTGAAGAAGCGATAGAACAAATCAAGCAGCATCTGCCTGACCTGGTTTTCATGGACATTCATATGCCGGGAATGAACGGAATCGAGGCAACCGAACGAATTCACGAGGTTTCCCCGAGGACGGAAGTTATTTTTACAACAGCATATAACGAACATGCACTGACGGCCTATGGCCTGGAGGTGCTGGATTATATTATGAAGCCTGTAACGCGAAGCCGTTTGGATAAAACGATGAAGATGTATCAACGCAGAGCTGTACCTGCACACTTTAATGTGGCCGAAAATGAGGAAGAGGCAGGCATGCTGATCCGCTGCCTGGGCATGCTTCAGGTGCAGCTGCATCCGAATGAGCCGCCCAGACATTTGAAGTTCAGAACGACCAAAATTAGAGAGTTATTTGCGTATTTGCTCCATCATCGCAATAAATCGATTAAGCGAGACACACTGCTCGAACTGTTGTGGCCGGAATTGGATGAGAGGAAAGGCATAACCAATCTGCACAGTGGCATCCATCGTATACGCGGAATGATGAACGAATTTATGGGTGAAGACCGGATGTCGGTTCGCTATCAACAATTTGGTTATATTTTGGAAACCGGTGAATTCAGGATTGATGCGGAAGAGTGGGAGAGTCGTCTTAACCGATTGCCTGCATTATCACCATCCACGCTCGCTGCACATCGATATGTTTCGGATCAATATGAAGGGAAATATTTCGGTGAAGATGACTACGCGTGGGCAGAGTTGGAACGTCAACGTTTGCATGCGCTCTGGCAGAATCATGCATTGAAGCTTGCGAATTATTACATTGAATCGGGTCACCCCAATGAGGCCCTGATGTTGTATCATCAGATGCAGCAGTTTGATCCGATGCTGGAGGAAGTCAGCCTTTCTTTAATGAAGCTTTATGACCGGTTAGGCAATAAAGATCCGGTGATTGCTCAATACAATCAACTGGCAGCAGCATTACAACAAGATGCCGGTGTACGACCTGGTCATGAAGTGGAGTCATGGTATCAGGAATGGAAGAATAAAAATATGTGAGTAAAAGAGATGCTTATATGATTGCCTTCATTAAGGAAAATAGACAAGCCTTTGCTGACATTTGGGGTCAGCAAAGGCTTTTTCTTGTGCAAAAAAGTTGGGTAGTGTATTTATTTCTATTTACAGATACCACTGCTTGGCATCCTCATTGAAGAACCGCGTAACCTCCGGGTACTGGGCCAGATCAATCTGCTGCTTTTTCATCATTCTCTGAAGGAAGATGGTGTCTGTGAACATTTTGCTAAGGATAAAGCTGCATTCCTCCGGGGTATCTTGGAAAGCATGCACAACGCTCCGAATTTCTTCAAAATCAAAGAACAGTACGTACGAAGCGTAATTTTGCAGCAAAAGGGTAAAGCAGTGATCACGGTAGGATACAGGTTTCTCCAAAGAGTCCTCAGATGGAGCGTTGATCATACTATCGTTGGCATCACTATCGTCGTTCGTTTTAATATTTGTATGCATAGTGATACCTGCGAGCAGGTCTCTCATGATCTGGAACAGCGCAGCGGGATCATCCGCATACAGCTTCAGCATGTTATCAACGTCATTGATGAGATGAATGGCAGGTTCCAAACCTTTTTCAAGGGGCATGGTCAGCCTGTTTGATCGTCCCTCAAGGACGCGTAATAGCTCCAGGGTAAGATGTCTGCATGCTAGGATTTCTTTGGCGGAGATCACAATCTGTTCGCCGTATTTGTCTCGATGACTGGAGTAGTGATCATAATAAGCGGCGAAGTAATCCTTGAGAGGAATGCCGGTCTTTGTATGTATCAAATGCTGTGCCTGGAATGAGCAGGCGTGTAACGTTTCATCATTAACCGGGTGTGCGTAGAGGTAGAAAAAGAAGAAAAAATCACGCAGCTGCTGCTTCTGTCCATCATCTAACCGAGATATGTCGTGCAGATGGGACAGCTGGAGAAAGCTATAGTTTTTCATAAAATCATTCATGGCACTGTAGGTGTTGTATATATTAACAGACAGCGTGCTATTGATCGTAAATAACAGGTAGTACAGAATCATCTTATCATATACATCAAGTTGCTCATACTTTTCCACTAAAACGGGCTTCCAGTCCGGCTTTGATCCATAGTAGGGGTCTTTCGGGCGTAATTCGGTTATCCAGCCTGAGAAGGTTTCATCCGGGTGATCAGCAAAGAATAACGCCGCACTGTCATCCTCATATTGACCAAATGCCATCATCATATTCCTGTGTGTGGGTTCCAAGGGGAGGGAGAACTTAATACGAATATAATCATTATATAAAGTGTGGAGCTTCATTTTCAGATAACCTCATTTCAAATATAAGTATTGAATCCTATTCGACACCTGTTTGAACACTCCTTCCATATAAATCATGTCGTAATACTTTCGCCCTGCTCATGGATGCCAAAATCTGAGATGATGAGTTCACCAAAGGTTCGGGTTACGAACTTCGGAGCTTCGAATCCTTGGCCTTCAGGCTATGGCGATCCTTCCTTCTACACATCATTGGAGATTCCAGGGTCGCCGCTCTCCTGAAGATCTCAATTCAGAGAGGAGGGGTCCAGGCTATCATATTCCTTCCTTCTAAACCTAACCTTTCATGTTATATAGGGATATGGCTTTCCTGGACTCTTTGATCATGAACAACAAAAATAACGACAATATCATGAACAGTAACACGAACCATTTGAATACCAATGTCGATAAAAATCTGGATTACAGTAATATCAGAATGAACAGTATTTACGTCCGTAGAGCCAGAAAACTGATGATTCAACCGAACGAACAGCGGCAGCATCGACTGCCTGACCAAGTGCTGGCGACCGCGCTCAAAAATATAGAGTCTCTCGGATTTACCTTTTCGAGTGAACTGCTGCAGGCCATGCGGACACTGCCCCGGGAGCAGTTTGAAGCATTGTTTCAACAATTGATTCAAGACCTCAAAGTTATGGTAGGTGCTCATGTCAAGTACCAGCCGATGTACGTGGGCTTCCCCGAGCAGGTCATGGAAGAGCACGAAGCGGACCTGTACTTGAACGCTGTTTTTCATTATCTAACGCACCTTACGCTGGATGATTTCGAGCCTTCAGCCATGGCTGCTGGCATGCGGTCTCCTTTACTGGAGCAAACCAAGCTGAAAGTTATTGAACTGGGAAGCAAGCAAGCGTTCATGAAGCTGATCCGTCAGTTAATTGAAGCGAAGGGCTCCATTTCTGATACAGACAAGAAAGATATCAAACGTGTGCTCAAGCATGCTGATCCTAGTGATGTTGAGACTATACTGCCTGCAGAGATTCCCTTTAAGGAGAATGTCGGTTTTGTCGTTGCTGTGCTGTTGAAGTATGAGCTAGCGAGTATGGAACGAATCGGGTCCTATTTTAAAACGGCAAGCGATGTGCTCCGGCTGGCGGTATCCTGGTCGGAGGGGGACGTCAGTCTGGCAGCAGCCACGCCTTTTCGTAAATTCAAACGCCGTGAGCGCCGCCTGCTCCTCAGCTTGCTGGAGCAATGCGGCTCCATCACGGAGGATATGCTGCGCTACAAGGAGCGCTGGATTCGACTGGGGGAGATTCTGCACCCATCCGAATACAAGCTCAGGTATCCGCGCAGCCAGGCTGCTTTTGATATTCTGCGGAACAACAAGCCGTTTACCACCTTCAATGGCAGCGTGGAGCTGGCATTCCAGTACCGCAATATCTGGAGCCTCATCGACCTGCTGTCTCAGCGCCCGGGTGAGTTCGCGCGCAAGCTGGATCATATGCTGCGTATCACGGAGGATGAAGAATATGTATTGCTGGCCTTTGGCGAGGTAGCTGCACAGGTATCCACGCCCGTGTTGTTACAGGTGAGACAGCATTTTGCACAGCGGAATGAAGATGCCGATTTGCGGGTGTTTTTCCCTAAAGGCAATGTGGCGAAGGCTTTCGGTATCCCGAATGAGCTGCCTATGGTGGGCGAGGGGGTATGTCAGGAAGTGGTGCAGCTCTGCGAGCAGGCCTTGATCACACGATTTGCTGAATGCCCCCCACTTGGAAAGACGTATGTGGATGAACGGCTGCAGCATTATCTGGTTCCTTTTTCACAACGATCCGCAAGCAAAGCATTGCGAACCATTGTGCGAGGAAGCCGCATCCCGATGGGGGAAGGCGACACCATTCGTTTCTTCAGCTGGTGGAAAGAGGGCGAGGTGGATGGTACATCGACGGGACGTGTGGACATTGACCTTTCGGCGGTGATGTACGACAAGAACTGGAATTACGTTGAACATATCTCGTATACCAATCTGCGGTCTGTTAAATATAAGGCTGTCCACAGCGGGGATATTGTGACCGCGCCTTACGGGGCAAGCGAATTCATCGATTTGCATATGCCTTCCATTGTGAACTATGGCGGACGATATGTAGTGACAACACTTCTCTCCTTCACCAGCCATCCCTATTGCAACTTGCCGGAATGTTTTGCAGGCTGGATGATGCGCAAGAAGCCCGGCTCGGGCGAAATTTATGAGCCATCTACGGTAGAGAACAAAATTGATATTACCGCAGATACGCAGATTGCTATTCCTGTCATTCTGGATTTGGTGGAGCGTACCATCATCTGGACCGATCTGGCTCTGAAGAGATACCCGGACTACAACAACAATGTAGAGGGAAATCAGAAAGGCATCGTGCTGATGGGGAAAGCGATGACAACATTGCGCAAACCCGATCTGTATAACTTGTTCATGCTGCATGCCAAGGCGAGAGGTGAGCTGGTGGATACGAAGGAACAAGCCGATACCATCTATGCGGTCGATGAAGGTGTGACGCCGTATGATATCGAGCAGATTATGGCGGAGTATCTGGCCTGAGCGGTGCAGCGTGTAATGAATTGGGCCGAAGTGGTGTTGTGATGTGCTGGATGCATGTGAGCATGGGGAAAAAGAAAAAGCATAGAGCACATACTGACAAGAAGGAGCAGCCGTAAGGTTGCTCCTTTTTGGCTTGCTCAGAAGATGGAAAAATCATTGCAGGACTTGTTGCCACTCACTGTCTTCAAGGTTGTCAAATCCCGCAAAGCCCTCGAGATGAAAACGAAGGAATTGTTGATATCCATCTATTTTCAGGCGAACAGACATAATGCAGCGGGAACGAGTATAGAAGTTATGCTGCACTTTAAAGTTATGCATAACAAGCGAAAGTCACATACGGGTCTACCGGAAAGCTATTATCAGCATTCAGAGCTAAAATGGTATGAATTACTGGGGAAAGAGGCATTCGAGGATAGCCTTCTATCGATGATGGAGTACATTACACAGCACGAGATTCCATTATTCGAGCAGCTTATATCTGATCCTCAAGGTGTGATAGAGGCAAAATATAAGGAACATAAAGAATATGAGGAATATAAGAACTATGTAAAGTTAAAAGACAAAATACTCAGCCCTTATTTTTACTATCGCTACGGTACAGATGCACAATTTGAAAAGGCGAGACAACGATACGTTGCGAGTCTAAGTGAAGTGCAGAAACAGCAGTATGACGATGCCGTCATCAGGTTTCAAGCAGATGAGAGCAGTCCGATCCAGCGTGGAGAAGATTGGGCATATTTGACGGTGGCCAAGGCGAAGGGATATGAAATATGAACATATTCCTGTCATTCTCTCCGTGGTCGCCTGCTCGGATAGTTGTTTATCCACTTTATACGCAAAGTAATTAATCCGCAGACGTTCCCAAAAGCATGTTGCTTGGGCCGGGGTTTGTTTCGCTATGCTGCTGGTGATGTTGTTTCGCATGCTGCTGTTATTGGTGCCAAATTTGCTTGGCGCGTAAACGTCCATTACTCAGGCGTAGCAGTATTTACGCAGCAGTGGTGGCTGGACACAGGACAGTGCAGTGGCTAACGATCTCAGATGACGCTATTGGCAGCATTTTAGCCTGTTTGAAAATCTAACGATTCTGAGAAACGCTATTTGCGCATTTTGGGCGAAAAATCAGCGTTCGCGAGCAATTTTGGCAGAAATAGCGTCACTAGGAATCGTTACAATTCTCAACATTAGAAAATGAGCGAAATAAGGTCTCTGGGGATCGTTAGAATATGGAGAAGCCACGCCAGACTATTGTACTTCTCGAATTGATATGTCATTAGCCCTTCAACTTCCGCACAACCTACAAAGGCTGCCGCATGTCACTACTAATGCTGTACCCCCGTTCCACCGCCCCGCTTCCGCGCACCTAACCATTCACCCACCAACCCGTTACCACGCTCCTAACCATTTATCCACCGACCCATCCCACCTACCTACCTACATACCTAACCTGCCTACCACTTCTTCGCTCACGCTCTACTGCTTCAACGCATTGGCTTCCTTCACTACTTCTGCACCGCCCGCCGACATGAACTCCTGTACAAACTCATCAAATTCACTGAGCGGTCGCTCACCTGTAATAAAAGCAACATAGGCTTTGTTTTTTAAACGAATCAACGCATCGCCATACTTGGCCAGAGCGGGAGTAGCGACCTCCAGCGCATTGTATATGCCGTCCTGATCCAAGTGCAGTGTAGCCGCCCATTGTTCCCGTTCTCCCGTTTCCTTCAGCGGAACGGTCATGCCGATATTGGCCCCAATTGTATTCTGATACCCGAACATGGTATCATACGGCGGCATGATGACGATGTTTCGGGGCTCGGTTGGCGTCCAGACCCAGTGTTTATTTTGCATACCGTAGGACATGCTTGCCGCTTTGTCTGGATCAGGATTTGCACTAACCTCGTCCAGAATGCGCAGAATCATCTCCAGCTTGCCCGGTTCTTTATCCGCATCAGCGCCAATTGCTGTGAAGCTCATTAACATATCGTTCCCTTTGGAGCCACGTTGTCCGTGAGGTCCTGCAAAAGGCCTGCCCAATACGACCCGTGCACCGGAAAACTTGGCGGTTAGCTCTTTGACATTAAACGCAGCTTGCGCGGGACTTTTCACGACACGCCCTGCACGATCAACTCGCCAATCCTCATAATCTCCATCCTGAATCCAATGGTAGTAGTTGCCCATCGAGGTCATTCCGATTTTACCGTTGATAAATGCATGGGACAGATGTTTATAACCGCCTTTATTCTCACCCGTCACAAATTCAGGATCAATGACGCCGTCCTTATACCATTTACGCAGGTAGGCCAGAGCCTCCTTCATCTCAGGGTCCAGCGCACCGATCATTTTCTTACCATCCTTCGTTCCAAAGTACAGCTGATCGGCAAAAACAATCTGACCGAAAGCCCCAAACAGCACGTTCATGCCTTCACTGGACAAGCCATACGTATCCTGAATGCCATTGCCATCCGGATCATTGAAGGTAAAGGCATAGATGACCTTCTCGAATTCCGCCAGTGTCTGCGGAACGGGCAGGCCCAGCTTATCCAGCCAGTCCTGCCGATACACCACAGGGGTGCGATAAATGTTGGTAGGGTTAATTACAGGAATGCCATAATATTTACCTTCAATCACTCCAGCCTTTTCGTAGGCGGGGGCTTGTTCATGAATGATACGCATGAGATTCGGCGCATATTCATTCAGCGTCTCCACCGGAATTTCGGCCAGCACCCCCTGCTGCTGGTATTTCAATAGATCCTGCGGCTGCCGAATGCGAAACAGGTCAGGAATGCTGCCTTGAGCCAGCTTCATATCGAGAAGCGACTCGTATTTATTGTTTTCCATATTCCAGATGTCCAGCTTTACACCGAACTGTTCTTCCACCTGCTTCAACATCTCGGCATCTTGCGGGACAGGCAGATTCTGATGCATCGTCCAGGAGATATGGTATTTGGCTTTTTCCGTAAGAGAGGATGCCGTGCTCGTGCTGCCTTCCTGCGATTCGACGATGGCGCTGGGTCCGCTCAGCAGATTACATCCACCGAGAACAACGCTCATCATTGTCAGCAGTGCTGTAGTAAGGAACATGCGATAGCGGTAAGCAGCCTTCAGCTGCTGTTCCTTCATTGTCATGCCGCCCATCCTCCTTATGCTCATGATCTGGCCTCTGATACTGCTGTGGAAGAGAGACTACGTACATAGCTGCCTGGTGTGCAGCCGTACATTTCCTTGAATCGTTTAATAAAATAGGCCGTTGTTCCGTACCCGACCGAGCTTGCAACCCGGTCTATCGTCATGTTGTGATTTTCGATCAGTCGCTTAGCCTGCTCCATCCGCCGGGATGTTACATAATCGGTATAGGTTATTCCCATCTCTTCTTTAAAAAGCTTGCTCAAATATTTGGGGCTGAGGAATACTTTGCTGCCAACTGCCTCAAGTGAGAGGTCTTCGGACAGGTTATCCTCAATATATTGCTTCGCCAGCTCAATCGTCGAGATGGCCCGGTCACTGTTGCGATTCTCGGTTTCCTCCATAAATGTAGTGATGGATTCGGTCAGCCATCTACGATATGCCAGAATATCATGCATATTTGTATATTCATGGTACAGGTCGGGATGCCCGAACTGCAGCGGGTGTTTGTAGCGTACGTTTTTGGCTACATCAGAATAGATAAATACCATATTGGAGAGGATGAAATGGCAATAATCGGCAGGGGACTGCCCTGTCCGCATATGTTCAATCACCTGCTCTATAGTGTTAGTGGCTTCGCCAAGCTGCCTGCTCTGAAGCTTGTCTCTGAACCTTGCAAGCAGATGCTGCGGTATCTCTTCCAGGCTGTGTTCCCGCTCAAGCAGGGAATGATCCTTCAGAATGGCCAGCTCAGGCAGGAAATACGCATATTTCATGAGTGTCTGTGCTTCGTTGAAGCTGAGGTGAATCTCTCTCAGGTCCTTGACCCAGCAACCTGTAGACAGCTGAATGTCCGGCTGCAGCTGCTGCCGTGTCTCCGCGAGAAGCAGTTGTGAGAACTTGTCCAATAATGCTTCTGAAGCTGCGTCGGTACAGAGAATAACTGCGAGTCTCTTGTCCGGAAGTTCTTCCACAATCAGGCGGCTATCTTGCAGCGAGAGGCATTCCAGCCCATGCATTAATCTGGCAATGGCTTCAGGTGTTGCGGCCGGGCCTTTCTCAACAGGAGCCCCTGTATTCATCAGCATACAGCAGTAATCAGCGTACAGTCTGGCGATTCCGAGAGCGGCTCGTTCCTCTTTCCAGGGGCGTTGCTCCGGGTTACCCTGCAACAGGTTAAGCACTGCTTTGTGCCGAACCGCCGGGCTGTTCGCCATCATCGTCTCTTCAAGGTTATTCACCTTATCTTTGAGATGAAGAAATGCGTTGGCGATCAGGCGGAATTCATTCGTTGCCTCATTTGGCGTGCCAACAGAAAGGTCCTTGATTCGACCAACCAGACGTTTAATTGGACTGTAGTTAGCCCGGACAAGCACTGCGGATAAGATCAGTCCAATACACAGCGCGGCTAAACAAATCCCGAGAATAAGCTTCTGGATCAGTATGGACTGTTCATAATAGTAGCTGGACGGGGTTGCGCTGTAGATGGTCCACCCGGTGGAGGGCAGCGTCTGATAGGATACAACATAAGGTGCATCGCCAATCTTCTCATCAAAGCTGCCTTTGGCATGCCCCAGATCAAGCACCTTGCCAAGGCTTGCTGCGTATATATCGGCATTGCCTGAGCTTTGCTCCTGCAACCTGCTGACTGCATGTCCAGCCGCGTTCACAATCACGGTATGCTGATACCGGGAAGGCATCATATTTTCAACAATCGTATTTACGGCATCTTCCTTTACATCAATAGCAATGATGACATCACTGGTTTCCCCTGTAGAGCGGAAAGGGTAGCTGTGTGCATACGTAAACAAGCCATTGGTATTCTCGCTCGTCTGAGTGGAGAAGATATCCTTTGGAATTTGGCGTGCCGGCGTCCAGAGACTGTTATGTTTGCTGGTTCGCATCTCCTGAAGCCAGTCCGCATAAAAGACAGACCCCTCGCTCTGATCAGCATTATAACGCAGCCCATAGAGAGAAGAGAGCATAATATTGCGTGCTGGATAATAGAGATGAATGCCTTGAACGATATCGGTGTTAGCAGCCACTTTGGCTTTAAGCAGCTCCTGCAGGTCCAACACCTGATTTAAACCATTCCGATCGGCCTGGTCTGCAAAAAGGCGAATGTCCGCTGATTTATCCAGAGACAGGTCAACATATAGCTGCTGCACGCGTTTTAATACGGTTCCTTCAATCGTGCGTGCTGTATTTTCAAGAATCAGTTGATTCTTATTTCTTAATTCTTCATTGTAGCTGCGTGAGAAATAGATATAGAAAAATGAGCAGATCAGCAGCACAATTACGATGACGATTGAACCATAGGAAAGGGCTAGTCCAGCCCATGCGGAGCTCCATTTTTTCATCATGTATTCCTCCCGGCCCAAATTATACACTACTCGATTTCAGTAAGGTTCACGATTTATATTAACTTAGTGTAAAATGTTGAGGATTTATGATATTGCGTCGAAATTGATACAATGACGAAATTGTTTTATTGCTGGTTTTGCGGCCCGAATGCTACATTGAGACCGAACCGAGACCAACTATTAAACGATGGGAGTCGACATGATTTGAAAACAAAAGCTGCTCAAAACAAAAACAAGAAAAGATTGTTCACTGCTGCTCTAGGTTTGGTCGTTCTGACAAGTTCCATGGCACCAGGCGCTGCGCTTGCGGCACAGAATAATGATACCGTGGCTTTACCGAAACAACCGGCATGGGGTTACTTCGTAGACACGTACAAAAATAACAAACCGGATAATATGACGGTAAGCAGCAATCCGGCGATTGGAACACTATCCAAATTCCTCGATCTGTGGACACCGGGAAGTGCGTGGGATAATGGTACAAAGCTGAACAGTGCCGTGCTGGACTACAACATTGATTATGTTGCACAGCGTGCCAAAACACGCTCCAAAGCGGACGAGGATGCTGCATACTATACAGACCGTACGAATCAATCCTATGGCGCAGTAGAGGGTCTGGGGAAACTGGCTGGCGTGTATCGTGAGAAGTCAGGCACGTTTACTTCCATTACAAGTATTCCGGCAGATGCAGCGACAACCAAGTATTCGGATAAAAATGATTCGAACAAAGCCGGTGATTCCAATTCCGAGCTAGGCAAAATGGTCGATCTGATCGGCAAGGTTCGCGGTGATTATGCTTCAACTCAACAGGCGAAAATGTTCTATCAATATAAGCGTCCGTTCCGCTGGCAGGGTGAACAACTGATCGTGCCATCGCTGGTGGCTGTACAGAGCAGCAAGCCGGAAACCGATGGAGGCTTCCCGAGTGGTCACACGAATGCATCCTATCTTGCAGCGATTGCTCTGGCTTATGCTGTACCTGAACGCTATCAGGAGCTTATGACCCGCGCTTCCGAGATGGGTGATGACCGAATCGTAGCCGGCATGCACTCCCCGCTGGATGTAATGGGCGGTCGTGTGCTTGCAACAGCATTTGCGGCATCTGCACTGAATGATCCGGATAACAAAGAGCTGAAAGAGCAGGCGTATGCTCAAGCGCATGATATTCTTTTGAAAGAGACAGGTACAAGTAAAGATCGCTTTACAGATTATGCACGTAACAAATCGGAATACACGCAACGCTTGACGTATGGCTTCCCGCAGATCGGTTCCACAACCGAGGCAGTACAGGTGCCTAAAGGTGCTGAGGTGCTGCTGGAAACAAGACAGCCTTACCTGAACGATCAACAACGTCGCGCGGTGCTGGCAACAACAGGTATTGCATCAGGTTATCCGGTGCTGGATGATCCCGAAGGCTGGGGACGTCTGAACCTGTTTGCTGCGGCAGATGGATACGGTGCGTTTAACACAGATGTCACTGTAGTTATGGATGCGGCTAAAGGTGGATTTAACGCTAAGGATGCTTGGCGTAATGATATCGCTGGTACAGGCAAGCTGACTAAAGAGGGCAGCGGCGCATTGCATCTGCAAGGTAACAATACGTATTCCGGAGGTACCGAGGTTAAGGCAGGTACGCTGGAAGGTGATTCAGCGAATGCATTTGGTGCTGGTTCGGTCATGAATAATGGCGGTACGGTTGCAGAAAACGTAGAGGGTCAATGGAACATTAAAGGTGACTTCACTCAGGCTTCCAGTGGTACGTTGGAGCTGAATGTGAGCACTGCAAGTGACGTGCTGGATGTCAAAGGTGCTGTGAATGCAGACGGTAAGCTGCAAGTGAATTTTGACAAAAACTATGTTCCCGCACAAGGCACAATGACACTGATCAGCTTCGCTGCGAACAAACTGAACGGTAAATTTGCATCGGTGGACGTGAAAGGTCTGCCAAGCCAATATACAACGGAGGTTGTATATCAGAATGACCGTATTGCCCTTTCTGTTAAGGATACTACAAATCCGGGTCCAGTAACGACAAATCCGTTCAAATCAAATGTTGCCAGCCAGGATCATGTATTGAAAAACGTAAATGCAGCGATTGAAGCAACCAAAAATGAGCAGCTGACGATGAGTGATATTTCCACACACTGGGCTAACCAAAACATCAATGCTGCATTGAAGCTGCGTGTTATTAACGGATATGAGAACGGTACGTTTAAACCGAATGCATCCGTAACACGTGCTGAATTCACAGCAATGATTGCTCGTTCACTTGGTCTTGAGGAGAACAAAGCGGCAAATAGCTTCAAGGATGCCAATACAAGCTGGGCAGCTGGATATATCGGTACACTGGCAGATAAAGGTGTAATTGGCGGATACGCAGATGGCTCCTTCAAGCCGAATGCAACGATCACACGTGCCGAGATGGTTACCATCATCGCTCGTGTACTGGATCTGAATACACTTGCAACAGGCAGCAAGATCGATTTCAGCGACGTCAAATCGGACAACTGGGCTGCTCAAGCGATTGAACTGGCTTCCTCTGCGAAGCTGGTGAATGGATTGACGGATTCCGAGTTTGTACCTAACGGCAAATCAACTCGCGCTGAAGCAGTAACGATCATCATCCGTGCATTGGAAAGTGACAGCACCATCAAGTCCTTGATTGCAGGTCTGTAATTGTAATTTCGCCACAACATAACATTTAATCATTTGATCATTGATCAACACAGCCGAGGCGGTTCGAACATACGAACCGTTTCGGTTATTTTATTTTCTCGAATTGTGGAGCATCGGCCTCAGGCATACCAATTGTACGAAGAACTGTTGAGCGAGATTAAAACGAAAACAAAACTGCTGCGGTTTTCGGTGACTGAGTCAGGTGCATTGTACCTACAAAACCCCTCGGTGCGGATTAGCAGGAAGGCTGCTGAACATATCCGGAATGGTTGGATTTTTGATAAGTATAAACTCGTAATGGAAACCAAGTAACAGGGCACGGCTCTCAATAAGAAAGTTGAGCATGACATTGTTGTTGTAAAAATATGTAATATAATGGTATTATATTGGTGTGATTTTAGATGTTTAGATTAGAAATTCAGGTGGGAAGAGGGTGAGAAAAAGATTGAAAGTCACCGTGGAAAGTTTGAGTATACATCAAAATGTAAGCGCTTTATAAATTGAATATATTTAGGAGGGATCGTTACGTGACTGGACGTATTGTTAAAAAAGGAATGAGTATGCTGCTGTTCATTGTCATGACTGCCTCTGTTTTTGTTTTCCCTGCCTCCACGAGCCATGCGGCCACCATTCAGGTTACTGACAATGGCTCCCGAATTGAGGTAAATACAGGATCGGGACTGGTGTATGTGGTCAATAAAACGAATGGTGATATCATCTCGGCCAAGATGAATGGAACCGAGCTGAACAGCAATAGAGGATCACACATTGGCTCAGGGTTAGGGTCCTCAGCGAATGTGACGTGGAATAAGTCACCCTCGGGCTCAACGGTGCTAATCACCGTGTCCACCAGCACACTTACGCATTATTATGCTTCGCGCGGCGGCGAAAATATCATTTATATGGCAACTCATATTACGGCACAGCCGTCCATCGGAGAGCTTCGTTATATTTTCCGCGGCAATGGAAGTGTTCTGACAGGTGTTCCAGCGAATTCGAACAATCGGGGCAACACCGGAGCAATCGAAAGTCAGGATGTGTTTGGATTCGCGAATGGGCAGACGGCATCCAAATACTACGGCAATGATCAGGCTAAAGACCTGTCTGTTCGAGGCGTTACCGGCAATGGAGTGGGGGTGTTTATGGCTTACGGCATTCGGGAGAAAAGCTCTGGCGGTCCCTTCTTTCGTGATATTCAGTTCCAGAGTGGTTCTGAAACAGAAGTCTACAACTATATGAACTCGGGACATGCACAGACCGAGAACTGGCGTCTCGGTCTGCACGGTCCTTATGCGCTCATATTTACAACCGGGGGAACTCCTGCCGTACCGGATTTCAGCTGGATGTCGGGCTTGAATCTGCAAGGCTGGGTAGCAAGCCGGGGCAATGTGGTTCTGAACGGACTTTCTGGCATGGAGACAGGGTATGCTTATACTATCGGTTTCGCCAACAGCAACGCCCAGTATTGGACGAATGCTTCTTCCACCGGGGCAGCCGCCAAGTATAGCATGATTCCAGGAACGTATACCATGACGGTATATAAAGGTGAACTTGCCGTATACACGGAAAACGTGAACGTCAATGCGGGACAAACAACAACCGTGAACACCCGCACGATCACCAATGATCCAAGCAAGGCCTCCAGCATTTGGCGCATTGGGAACTGGGACGGGACACCGCGGGAATTCCTGAATGGGCAGACAATTCCGATTCGTCATCCTTCGGACAGCCGCAATCCAAGCTGGGGGCCTGTGATGTACACTCCGGGCAGTGCAACGAATCGTTTCCCGGCTATTCAGTTTCGGGGTCAGAACTCACCGACAACAATTCAATTCAATCTGAATGCTGCCCAGGCATCCTCCTCTCATGTACTGAACATTGGCATTACTGCGGCTTATAATAATGGCAGACCAAGTGTAACTATTAACGGGCGAACATTAAGCAATCCTTCTCCTTCCGCACAGCCGAACTCACGCAGCTTCACGATTGGTACCTACCGGGGCAATAATACTACGTTTAGCTGGAACATTCCGGCATCTGATCTGAACAACGGCGCGAATACGATTACCATTACACCAATCAGCGGCTCCAGCGATCTGGGGAACTGGTTAAGCGCAGGATGGGTTTATGATTGTGTGGAGTTGCTGAATTAAAGATCAGAGAGAGTACTGCATGTAATATCGAAAATAAATAGGGATCAGGGCAGTCTGACGGTGTGTTATACATGGTCGGGCTGCTTTTTGATATTCACTGCTCAAAGCTTCAAATTCCTTCTTCGCTGGAGAAGCAGTTCTGTATAGTGGTATAATTTTCAATACATAATGATGAGATGAAAGAACGGAGGCACAATGATGAACGAAGAGCTGTTGGAGCAACTGGAAGCCTGGCATGAAGAGGATGAATACGAGAAAATTGTAGATGCAGTGCAGGAGATTCCTGCGGAAGAGAGAGATTATGAGCTGGTGAATCATTTGGGCCGGGCACTGAACAATCTGGAACGATATGAGGAAGCCGTAGAGCAGTTTCTGACCGTTGCGGACGAGGGCGCGGATGATCCGCTTTGGCAGTATCGAATTGGACTGGCCTACTATTATTTGGAGCAGTATGACAAGGCAGAGCAGGCGTTCGAGCGCTCCGATGAGCTGGAGCCCGGGGATGAAGATACGCTGGAGTTTCTGGAGTGGATTCGTAACCGGGACGAGCAGGATGAAGATGAGCACGAGGGCAACCTCGAAGCTGGGGAACAGGATGGCGAGTTGGTAGAAGGAAGCGCTGAAGAGCCGCGTGCGACGATCGCATCGGTACCAGTTGTTTCTTCCGATCCAGTACCTTTATCCGGTGAATTCTGGAATGACAGCGAGCTGGCATTGGAGCAGTATGTGTCTGATTTACCAAGTGACGAATTGATTGAATCCGTAGAGGAGCAGCTTGTATTCCGCCTGCCAGCCTCTTACATTGAGATGATGAAGGAACATAACGGCGGTATTCCATACAACCGCTTTTTCCCTGTGACCGACGAAGCGTCTGGAGAAACCGGATATGTAGAAATTGAGGGGATAATGGGCATTGGCCGCGAGAAGCGTCATTCCCTGTGCGGTGCAGATGGCAGCTGGGTCGTTATTGAGCGTGATCGTTATCCTGAAATTGGTGTAATCATTGCCAAGGCGCCATCGGAAGCAGGGGTTGTTATGCTGGATTACCGTTCCTCTGGCAATGATGGTGAACCAGAGGTGGTCTATGTAGACAAGGCAGAGCGCCGCATTACCCCGCTCGCACCCAACTTTGAGACCTTTATTCATGGACTAATGCGGCCGGAGTAGTTCTCAGTCACTGGCTTTGATCTAGAGCGGTATGCAAGAGCTAGATCAGTAACCCGTCGATGGGCTTTTCACAAAATAATCTATATCAAACAAGAAGCCGCTAGGATTACATCCTTTGCGGCTTCTTGCTTGCACAGCATTTATGTGGGCACTCCGTAACAACCTGCACTCGATGAGTGCAAACCTTAATTTATCGAGTTTACCCGGTCTGAGAAGCTTCCTGCCTGCTCGATTTATATGCCGGTTTATGCAGGATATCCGCCGCCTGGAGGCGGCCATGCGCCGTAAAACCGGCGAAGCAGTACAATTTCACCTAAATGATATGAGTTGTGGGAAGCAATGTTACGCAGTAATCCACCCTTGGTTTCTCCCGGGAAATGGGGCAGTGGATCATTCAGCTGCGCCGTCTCTGCAATCGAGACTGCCAGATCAATGCCGCTCAGGAAAGCCCGGATATCCTCCTGCCAAGCATCATCATCCTGCGGTCCTGTTTCCGTAGGCCAGCTCTCGCTCACACTGGTTGGCATTTGCGGTTTGCGTCCCTCTACGTGCTCCAGCATGAACTGCTGCCAGTAGTGCATATGTTTTACCAGTTGATAGATGGTATATGGCATCGTCTCATGTGTACGTCCCGCAAGCTCTACATCAATATCGGGCAAAGCCTTGGCAATACGGATATGTCCCCGCTCCCCGATCAGGGCATTTACAAGGGCTTTTCCAAAACTTTGATTAACATCTGACATATGTGATCTTCCTTTCTTTATGAACAGGTCTTTGGCCTGTTGCTATATCCATTATACAATTAAATTGTGAAAAATTAAAAAGTGGAAACAGGAACCATATTTCGGAAAGCCTATGATATAATAGTGAAAATAAAATTGAGACCTCCGGGTCGGGGAGGAAGCTCCTGTGAAGGTCATATTGGTGGATGATGAACGTCTTGCATTGATCGGATTGCAAAAGTTGTTAGAGAAAGAAGTTAGCGGCATTCAGATTGTTGCCAGCTATATGAATCCGACAGAGGTGACAGCAGGTGTGCTGCTGCATCGGCCGGATGTGGTCTTTCTGGATATCCACATGCCAGAAATAGATGGAATGGACCTGGGCCGGCAGATACAGAAGGCCGTGCCGGGGACTGAAATTATTTTTGTCACAAGCTACGATCAATATGCAGTTCATGCCTTTGAACTTCAGGCGTTAGACTACGTAATGAAACCTGTGCAGAAGGAACGGCTCAAGCAGACGCTGCAGCGTGTGCGGGAGAAGCTCGCTCTGCGGCGTGAGCAGCGAATGATGGAGACAGAAGTTCCCTTAATCTGCTGCTTTAGTCAGATAAGCTTTAAACTGCCGGGCAAGGAGCCACAAGTCGCCAAGTGGCGTACCAGCAAGGCACAGGAATTGTTTGCTTATCTGCTGCATCATCGGAATCAGGTGATTCATCGCAGTGCGTTGCTGGATTTGCTGTGGCCAGGGGCAGAAGAAGAGAAGACGGCACATCAGCTCTATACGACGATGTATCATGTACGTCAGACCTTGAAGACCTGCGGCATGGATATGATTAGCATTCAAAGTGCCCATCTTGAAGCCGGTTACAAGCTTGAATTGGGAGATGCTCTGCTGGATAGTGAGCAATGGGAGCGGGAGATGAAAGCCTGGAGAGAAGTAAAGCCCGAAGCAGTTCAGGCATATGAACAGGCAGTTTATCGGTACAAGGGCACATATCTTGGGCGTTACGACTACATGTGGGCCGAACCTGAGCGTGAAAGATTACGTTATCTGTGGTTGTACCATATGAGGCAGCTGAATCTGCATTATCTCAAGCAAGGCCAGAAGGACCGGGCAGTAGAGAACATACAGCAGATTCAACAGATGCTGCCTGACGATGAAGAAAGCTATTTTATGCTCATGAAGCTGTACGACGAGATGGATCACAAACTTGGTGTTGAGGAACAATACCGGCTGTTAACGAGCAGAATGGAGCAGGAACTGGGTATTCCGATAAGTGAAGAGGTTCAACATTGGTATCATGATTGGAAACGAGGAATCACGAAGGCAGGACAACATACGCGATGAACAAAAAGAACAAAGGAGTGCTCAGGCGCTTCTACTACATATGGATTATGCTCGTTATTTTTGCAGCACTGTTTGGCATGCGGTGGATGTGGACGCAGTTTTTCCCAACCGTGGATGAGCATCAGGCTGTGAATGGGGTTATGGACTTGCGAGGCATGGATCTTCAGCAGATGCCGGTCATGTATTTGAACGGGGAATGGGAGCTGTATCCGAAGGAACTGCTGTCGAGCCGGCAGCTTGCAGATCAGAATGAGAAGGCAAAAGGAAGTATCGTGCAGGTCCCTGGTGATTGGAGGAATGTACTCCAACCAGACGGGGGGGATTCGCTCGGTTATGCTACATACCGATTGCGTATTCTGATCGATCCGCTTCAGGAACCGGTAGCCTTCTGGTTCAAAAGCATCAGCAGTTCATCCGAGATTGAAATCAACGGAGAGACGGTTTCCGTCAGAGGCAAAGTGTCGGCAGATGCAAACACCTATGTGCCACATAATATCCCGTTTACGCCGGTTTTTGATCAGGAGGGCACGACAGTTATTGAAGTGCTTGTTCGTGTGGCTAATTATGATAGTCCATACAACGGTGGCATCACGAAGTCAATCCGGTTTGGTTCTCAAGATGCGGTTGATTATGTTCATTGGTACTCCATCGGTTTTCAATTGGCCATCTTTCTGGTACTGCTGCTGCATGGCATGTATGCTTTCATTTTGTATTCCTTCAATCCGCAAGAGCGCTCCTTATTGGTTGCTGGCATACTGACCTTATCTGTTGGCATCGGAGTAATAGCTGGTCATGACAACGTGTTAATGATCTGGTTCCCGATCAACTATACCTGGGGGATCAAAATTCGGCTCATCTGTTTACTGCTGCAAAATGCCTGTATCGTTCTGCTGTTTCAAAGGCTGGCCGGAATACAGGGGCATCATCGATGGCTCCAGTGGTATGGAGCAGTCCTTATTGCTTATATTATTGTTATTTCTGCGATCCCGATCCACATATTGTACATGATGCTTCATTACAAGCTGATTAGTGTTTTCTTCCTGGTAACCGGGCTGTGGCTGCTTTATATTATCGGATCAATGATTTTCCGCAAGCAGGAGGATCGGGATATCCTCTTCCTGCTTTTAACGGCAGGAGGTATTCTTTCCAATCTGTTCTGGAGCTCTGTCGAAAATGCTACTAACGGCACAACCGTGTATTACCCCATTGATATCGTGTTTGCGATTACCGGATTTTCGGCCTATTGGTTCAAGAAGTATTTCAGAAATGCACACGAGAATATGGAGCTGAACCGGGAGCTGCAGAAGGGAGACAAGATCAAAGATCAGTTTTTGGCGAACACGTCTCATGAACTGCGAACACCGCTGCACGGAATCATCAACATTGCTCATAATGTCGTTAACCGTGAGAAGAATACACTGGATGCTCGCAGTCTCGAGGACATGGAGCTGCTGATTACCATTGGGCGGCGAATGTCTCATCTGCTCGGCGATCTGCTGGATGTTGTAAGGTTGAAGGAGCATCGTATTACACTGCAGTGCTCTGCTGTATCCGTACAGTCTGCTGTACCTGGCATCATGACGATGCTGGGATATATGATTGAACGAAAATCAGTGCAGCTTCAGATGCATATTGAGGATAGCTTTCCTCAAGTGCTGGCGGATGAGAAGCGGCTTGTGCAGATTATGTATAATCTGCTGCATAACGCGCTCAAACATACCGACGAAGGTACCATTACGGTAAGTGCCGAGCTTCGTGATGGTCATGCGCTCATTCATGTTGCTGATACAGGTACAGGCATGGACGCGGCAACGCAAGAACGGATTTTCCTTCCCTATGAACAGGGTGCTTATGATGAGCGGGATAGTCAAGGCATCGGGCTCGGATTAAATATCTGCAAACAGCTTGTTGAGCTGCATGGCGGCTCACTGTCCGTTCGTTCTGTGCCAGGTGAAGGCTCAGTGTTCAGCTTTGATCTGCCGCTGGCTCAATCAGCTGTAGCTGAGGCTGCGTCTCAGCTGAGATCACAGCGTTCTGCCGGGTGGGATGAAGGCACTGCCGACATGACAGAGGAGACGTTGAACGCATTTTTATTACAGCATGCTGTTTCAGAACGCACAGAATTCGCGGCTGCGGAGGATGTGCCATCTCTTTTGCCGGAAGGCAAGTCATTCATACTCGCTGTGGATGATGATCCGGTTAACCTGGAGGTGCTGGTCAGCATTCTTTCTAATGAGCCCTGCCTGATCACCACCGCTCGTTCAGGGCAGGAAGCACTGGAATTATTAAATACACGTCAGTGGGATTTATTGATTACCGATGTAATGATGCCTTACATGTCAGGATACGAGTTGACCCGGAAGGTGCGGGAGCAATATTCCATGTCAGAGCTTCCCGTGCTGCTGCTCACGGCACGAAGTCAGCCGCCAGACATTTATACCGGGTTTGCATCCGGGGCCAATGATTATATTACGAAACCGGTGGATGCCGTGGAACTCAAGTATCGCATACGTGCTTTGACGATGCTGAACAAGTCCATTCAGGATCGACTGCGGATGGAAGCGGCCTATTTGCAGGCGCAGATTCAGCCTCATTTTCTGTTTAATACGCTCAATTCACTGATGGTGCTTAGTGATATAGATACAGAGCATATGCGCAAGCTTGGTGAAGCCTTTTCCTCGTACCTTCGCATCAGCTTTAACTACCTTAATACCGGGGAGCTGGTGAATTTGTCCTACGAGCTGGAGCTTGTGGAGGCATACCTGTTTATCGAGAAAACACGTTTTGAAGACCGTCTGTCTGTCATTCTGGATATTGAGCCTGATCTCGAGCTGCGCTTGCCTCCTCTGTCTATTCAGCCACTGGTGGAGAATGCAGTCAAACATGGTTTATTAAGCCGCCATGCCGGAGGAACGATCTGTTTGACCATCGGCCGGGGGCAGGGGTACACCCGGATTGAAGTAAAAGATAACGGCAAAGGCATGTCGCCTGAGCAGGTCGCTGCCCTGAAGGAAGCTTCGTGGAACAGCAAAGGCGGGATCGGCATCGCCAACACAAACCGCAGATTACTTCAGCGCTATGGTCGCGGATTAACCATCGTGAGCGAGCTGGGTGAGGGCACGATGGTTTCCTTTGATATCCCAGACGGGGAAGTGCATTAGCGGTGTATGTTCGAGCGATTATACGGATAACCTGAGGACAGGACATACCGAAGGCACAGGCTGTTGAAGTCAAACTTCCAGCCTTTTTGTGCTGTCTGAGTGTTATATAAGCTGAACTATTCGTTTACACGTGAACGGAGAGGACAGAAAAAACCTGAAAAAGCGAAGCGGTCGCCTGAAAGCTTTCTGCAAGAAAGCTACATCGGAAGCATACGCTGTTCACCGGATTTTCCCTTTTAGAAAAGGGAATCGAAAAAAATCTGGGGATAACAGTGATTGGAAGGTTGTTCTGTCATCGGAGTGGTTTGTGTAAAATTTTTAGTTCAACTCACATACATAACAGGTTTTCTGGATTTTAATCATTTCTAATGCCTCTTTCATATGTTAGTATATTTAACATCAGAAGCATGGCTTCGGTGGTGTGTGTTATGAAACGCTGTAATAGTAGGTGGAGAAGACGATGCGTAATTGGGTCAAAAATGAAAATGTGCAGATGGCAGCTGTTGCTTTGGCTACCGCTGTAGGAGCGCAGTTCAAGATTAATCCCTTTCGGGAGGATTATTTCCGGATCGGACTCGGGGTCAGTATTTTTTTATTTTTGCTGATGATTATGCCCCACTTGTCTTATATCAAAACAGGGATTCTGACGGGTCTTGCAAGCTTTGCGTTTCAGTCTGCTGATCTGATTCATCATGTGCATACTGTATCATTGCTGGAGAGCATGCGGGATAATCTGGGGGCAGGTTTGTATTATGTGGTATTTGCTTATGGGCTGAGCAGGCTCAAGCACCGATTCCATGAAATTCCCCCGCTCCTGCTGGGGGGCATCATCACCGGTCTGGATTTTTCCTCGAATCTGGTGGAGTTGTTTGTGCGGGGTGTGCTGAGCGGGAGCAATATATTTTATATGCGTGAATGGCTGTATCTGTTTGTTGTAGGCGGGCTGCGAAGTTACTTTGTAATAGGGCTGTATAACAGCTTTGCCGTAAGGCAGATCAGGCTTTTGCATGCCGAGCAGGAGAAGCGTATGGAGCAGATGTTAAGTGTGAACTCGGGGTTGTACGGCGAGGTGTTCTACCTGAAGAAAGCGATGGACACGATTGAAGGCATTACGGCCAACAGCTATGAGCTGTATCGTGATCTGCGGGAGCAGGACATGAGCGAGTACAGTCAGCGTACCCTAGGCATCGCACAGCAGATTCATGAGGTGAAGAAGGATTCCCAGCGTATTCTGGCGGGACTGCTGAAGCTCTATGACAATGAGAAGACCGTGAATATGAGTCTGTCGGAAGTGCTGAATTTTGCAGGCAAGGCGAATCGGAAGTACAGCGAGATGCTGCACAAGCGGGTGAAGATTGAGATTGAGCAGCAGTACGAAGGAGAATCGCCGTATTACATTCCACTACTCACGGTGCTGAATAACCTGCTGGCCAACGCAGTTGAGGCCATAGAGCAGGATGGTCTGATTCGGGTGCAGGTGTTTGAACAGGGCAAGGAAGTTCATTTTGTCGTGACTGATTCGGGAAAAGGAATACCTGAAGCGAAGCGCGGGGTGATTTTTGAGCCCGGTTATACGACCAAGTTTGATGAAGTTGGCATTGCTGCCACAGGTATTGGCCTGTCGCATGTACGTGATATCATTCAATCTCTGGAAGGACGTATTCAGGTGGAGTCCGCTCCAGTTGGGCAGGGGACTACATTCAGCGTTATGATTCCCGAAGTCAATCTAATGAAGGAGGCCGATGTCGATGACACTTTCGATCGTGATCGTGGATGATGATGTGGTGAGCTGAAGCATGCTACAGGGTGTCCAGGATACTTGCGATTCAGGCTGCTGCTGATTCAAAAACAGATCATAGGATTTATCCCCTCCGGGTGAGTCGTGAACGAGTGCATCTGAACTGATGCTCTTGGACAGCTTGCTTGCAGGGGATTTTTGCTGTTGTGCGTAATACATATTAGAATGGATTCATCAGAACTGTCATCGTACGCATCAACTGCCAGGGAGGGCGTCGTCTATGGAGCGAATAACCCAGATGGATAAAGGGATTTTCCGAACAAATCTGTTGCAGGCACTGGAAGAGATTCGAACGCGGGATCAGCTGCAATTTGAAGACATTCAACTGCTCATTGAGCCTGTGCCCGAGCCGGACAAATCCCTGAATGGTGCAGATGAGATGATGCGGCTGGTGGTGCTCGCCGCGGAGAATGTCGCGGATCGTCATTTCACTGTAGAAGAGGCAGTAGAGCTGCTCTGCTGGCATGTGCCGCTGGTGCCGCTCTGGATTGATGTATCTTTGGCGGGCGTGGAACAGGGCGGGAAGCGAGCCGTATTCAAGCTGGCGTGCAGCCCGCGTTTACGTAAACCAACCCAGCTTCTTTATGCGGACACAGGACATGCCCCGTTCCGAGTAACATAGCGGTTGTCAGGTCAAGGCCCAGCGTCTAGGTGGGGTAATCTCGGTGAGGATATAACGTTTTAATCAGAACAGGAGGATACATATGACTAAGCATACCAATGAGGAGTTACAGACCATTGCGATATCAGACCTTGCTCATCTCAAAATCCATGGCAGAACAAATGTTAATCGCACCCCTGTAACTCTGTTTTGGACGGGAAGTGCGGTGGAGCTTAACGTGCGGGGGGCAGAATTGTGGGTGGAGGTCGAGTCGGCATATGATCACCTGGAGCCCTGGATCAGCATTGTAGTTAACGGTGTTCCGGTCAGTCGGCAGATGTTAACCTCAGGCAGAGGCTGGCTCTGCATTTTTCGCGGGATGAACCCTGATGTAGTGAAAAATGTGCGCATCATCAAGGATGTACAAGCGATGAGCGCAGACCCGGACTGTCTTTTACAATTTCATGCGGTGCGAACGGATGGGGCGATGCTGCCTGTGGAGGAGAAGCCTTATCGAATCGAGTTTATTGGTGATAGCATTACTTCAGGCGAGGGTGCAATAGGTGCGAAGACGGAGGAAGACTGGGTGCCGATGTGGTTCAGTGCGCTGCACAATTATACATTTATGACCGCTGAGGCTTTGAATGCAGAGTATCGTGTCATCTCTCAAAGCGGCTGGGGAGTGCTGAGCAGCTGGGATAACAACCCGCAAGGTAATATTCCTGCGTATTATGAACAGGTGTGCGGCCTGCTGAACGGTGAACGGAACGAGCAGCTTGGTGCGCTTGAACCTCATGATTTCAGCACCTGGCCGCCGGATGTCGTTGTGGTTAATCTGGGCAGCAACGATGATGGTGCATTCCAGTCTCCGGCATGGACCGATCCCGTCACCGGGCAGGTGCATAAGCAGCGTTTGAACGAGGATGGAACTTATCATGAAGCGGACCTTGCCAAGTTCGAGCGAGCGGTGCAGCAGTTCCTGACCAAGCTGCGAAAAAATAACCCGCAAGCGCATATTGTCTGGGCTTATGGCATGCTTGGGGCCTCCCTGCTTCCAGCTATTTATCGTGCCGTGGACGGATATAGCAAGCAAACCGGGGATCGCCTTGTTTCGATTATACAGCTTCCGGATACAACGGAAGAGACGATGGGGGCGAGAACACATCCGGGTGAGCTATCCCATCGCAGGGCGGCAGAGGTTCTGACGGCGTATATTCGTAAGATTTTGAAATAAATTGCGGCTACAACACGAAAATTCAAGTAGCATAGCCAACAACCACACAGCTTCCAGCCCGTGAAGCCCTGTTTCATGACGATGCAATATACACAAAGACCGCACAGCAGATTGCCGCGCGGTCTTTGGTTTATTTTCTAACGAGTAGATTCGTCTGCTGGTGTACCTGCTGCCTTGTCAGGCTGTACCTCGTAACGAATGGATACGATCTGTCCAAGGGTTTGGGTACGTATCATTTTCAGCAGCGTAGGTACGGTGCCTTTGGGGAATAACGGGATGCCTTCACCCAGCACCTTCGGGATCACGGCTACCTCTATTTCATCCAGCAGATGTGCCTCCATCACTGCCTGAACAAGCAAGCCCCCACCGACAATCCATACATCTCCCTCCGAGGTCTGTTTCAGACGGGGAATGAGTGTTTCCAGGCTCTCGGCTGTGAACTGTACATGTGGTGCAGGGGGCTGCTCCGAGCGGGAGAGCACATATGTCGAACGATCCGCATAAAGGAAATCCTCGGACAAGGTCAGTACCTCCTCATATGTGGAACGCCCCATGACTACACTACCAATCGTTTGATAGAAAGCGGCGTAGCCGTTATCTCCTCCATCCCCTTCGACATCAAACAGCCAATCTACGGAGCCATCGAGGCGTGCAATATAACCATCCAGACTAATAGCAATGTATAGAATTGTTTTTGAAGCCGTCATGATTCATCGCTCCCTTCCTTTTGATAGCTACAGCATACACCTGAACTATGACAAAACATGTCGTAGTTATATGAAGTGCGTCCAAGATAAGACATGTTAAGGATAGAAGCCGATGATCATGGTCATGACGGTTGGAATGCTTTTTTTCAGGAATAGATACATGCTCCGGTTTAGTCAAGCTTAGGCGGGCTCATCGCCTGTGGCGTCCGGCTTATCCGTGCAGCGGCCTTCCTTTTATCTCATAGATTTTCTGGAGTATCCGGACCTGCTGTTTCTTTTCCTCATCAGAATCGGCATGAAGATAATTCTCTACCATTCTGTATCCAAATACGATCAGAATCATCTCATACACACAGTGCTCTTCTAATGGCGGTGCCTCTGCATAGGCTGCAAAGCCTTTGTAGTATGCAGGCACACAGCGCTGGTAATATTCCACCATATGATCCATATCGGCTTCATCTGCAATCAGGCTGGCCAGATCTTCTCCGAAATAACCCCAACCTGAGGTGTCCCAGTCGATTAGATTTATTTTCCCGTCTGCATAGAAGATATTGGTCACCCAGAAATCCCGATGGTTTAGCACAAGAGGCAGCTGTTCGATCCGGGAGAAGATGGCGTCCGAGTTCTCATCAATGTTTATAAGCATCTGCCGTATATGAGGCGGGAAATCACACTCTTCGGAACGGATGTAATCATAGACGAGAGGCCATGAACGATAATGCAGATACGTATTTTTCATCAGATTAGCATGGCTAAGATTGTCCAGACGCTGTAGAATTTCCGGCTGTTCCGCATACAGCTTGCCTTGATAACGTCCCAGCTCCAGTGCGGCCTGCTCATACATATCCCCCGACAGCTCTAAACCGGACACCCCATCAATATATTCCAGCCAGAGCTGAAATTCCGTTTCTTCGGCATTCATCTCAGCGTGGTAACAGGTAGGCCAGCGCAGGGTGTCCGTGAAAGTGGTTTCGAGCCCAGATTGATAGAGATCATATTCGCGGCGCCAGGAATTCGGGTCATTGTAACGCTCCCATTTAGAAGAAATTTTCAACACGACCTGGTACGGCAGCTTTTGACCATCAGCTGTTTCGGCTGTTCCCGTTACGAGACTGACATTGCCGACAGTTCCGCCATGCAGTTTGACGGTAGAAGTGTCTGCTCCGACAATCTCCTTCTTGAAGTAGTTGGACAGCGCTTGATGTAACGTGTTCATTGTTATATTCATTTTTTCCAGCCTCCGTTTTTCTTCTTTTGTTTATTCCACATGGCGTTTGTTTTGTCTTTTGCTCTTTTGTCGATGAGGTAGCTTGTTCTATGCTGCACAAACCTGCTCTCCTGCTGCTGGGAAACATAACTCTCCCAACGTTCGCTTGACAGTGAACCGTCATTTATTGCGGCAAGTACTGCACAGCCCGGCTCGGTCTGATGGCGGCAATCGGTGAATCGGCATTGTGCAAACAGCTCTTCAACATCGGCAAAGCTTGCACGAATGCCCTCCTCGGCATGAAAGAGTCCCAGCTCCCGCATCCCAGGGGTATCCATTACCATTGCCCCGGAGGGAAGCATGAATAGCTGCCGATGGGTTGTGGTATGTCTCCCCCGGCTGTCCTGCTCTCGGATGGCTTGAACCTTCATAACATCCTGCTCCATTAAAGCATTAAGCAGTGAGGATTTTCCCACACCGGACATCCCGAGAAAAACAACCGTTTGCCCAGGTGTCAGATAAGGATGAAGCTCGCTCATTCCCATACGGGTGTGGCTGCTGATAACGTGAACAGGTACACCGGAGATGCGTCTCTTCAATTCGGCAAGCATGGGTTGAACATTTGTAATCAAGTCTGCTTTGGTTAAAATAATGACGGGTGTACCGCCGCTCTGCCTGGCTTGTGTCAGGTACCGCAGCATACGATTCACGTTCAGATCACCGTTCAGCGAAGACAAAATAAAGACTGTATCAAAATTGGATGCGACAACCTGCTCCAATATCGTTTTGGCATAACCGGCAGCATGACCCGCATAATCTGCACGCGAGAACTTGGAACGACGGGGAAGCACCTTAACGATCAGGGAATCACCTGCATCGCTGTAGTACAGCAGTACAAAATCGCCAACACACGGGAATTCTGCGCGCACAGCTGCATGATGATAAAATGAGCCCTTCAGTACGGCGGTGACTTCGCCTTGCTCGGTCATGACCGTAAAGCGCTCCCGCTGAATCTCGGTAATTCTGCCGGGTAACAATCCATCAGGAATCTTTTCTGTTTCTATATAGCCATAGGCTTTCAAATTAATCATTTGTATTGTTTTAGCTCCTTTAAAGTTGTTTTTTGGACGCAAAAATGCCGCAAACAAGCAGCCTCTGAAGAAGCTGCTGTTCTGCGGCATCAGGACGCAAAAAAGATACGACCTTGATCGTATCTTCAAACAGCAATGTTCACGAAAGGTTACTTTGGATGGCATAACAAAGAAGCCGGGATCTATCCCGCTTTTTCAGAAATGCCCGCTATTCAGTTTTAAGACCAAACCACCATAACCATATTAGTAGTAGCTGCCATTAAAAACCTCTCCCTTCGTGTAAGGAACTTGCTTATCGCTAAGCTATCTAAAACATACCCTGTAATGGGAATTTATTCAATACTTAAATAACCGTGGGGATTACATTTTCTTTCTTAATTCATTTTCTCAGGTTATTGTTCATCCTCATACGCCGAAATCAGGGTCTGAACCTTGGTTAAATTGGATTTGAAGTAGGTTGTAAAGGACCATCCCTGATATTTGTCCGGTACTTCGAGTGAATCAATATGCTGCTTGTTCTGCATAGCTTTTGCCACCAAACCAAGTATGTCGGAAATATAATCCTTCACTTCGCGAAGCTCCCGCAGAGAGCAGATATTCCCGTGTCCGGGCACGATGGTCTCAATCCCGAGCTGTTCGATCTGCTCCAGTATATGCAGCCATTCCTGCGGATTGGCATTTGTCAGAACCGGGTGATGCTTGGAGAGCACCAAATCGCCTGTAACCACTAGTTTTTCTTCAGGAATATACACGATAACGTCACTTTGTGTATGTCCCCCGCCAAAAGTAAGCAGCTGCACACAGCTACTTCTCCCATGAATGACCATCTGCTCGATATTTTCCTGATATTGACTTAACCTCTGTCTGGAAAAAGTGTCCATAATCTCATGCGAAGCTGTTGTCAAAATGATTCTCGCTTCAGGCAGGAATACTTGATTTCCGGAAATATGGTCACTGTGCCAAAGGGTATTAACAACATAGGATACGGGTTTGCCTGTAAGGTATATGGCGGCTTCTTTCAGATCGGATGCGGCCTGAAGGGTCAGGAAGGTATCAACGACGATGGTAGTATCACCCAGATCGCTGATCGCTGCATTATTTAGAGAGCCCGTACCCGGAATTGCAATGGCTGCGATGACATGATCCGTGACATGTTTCAACTGAAAGTGCTTGGAACCTCTAAATGCCGTTACTCTGCTTTTCAAAAGTATCTCCCCTGTCTGTCCACTGAAGTTTTACAGAATCCCCGAACGAGAAAGCCCACTTTTTTAGACGTGGGATAAAAGTGAGGGCGGATACGGAGTATCACTATTGTGATGCTTCAAGTATCCAATCTGTGTTCTTTATTTTTTATTCGCTTGTTTCAATTCATATATTAAACTGATACAATATAGACATGGACGAATATAGAAGAACAAACACAACCGTATCTTTGTTGAACTATCATTTTGTGTTCTGCCCACGATACAGGAGAAAGATATTTCTCAAATCAGAGGTAGAACAGCGCTTCAAGGAATTGGTGCATGAGGTATGTGCAGAGCTTAAAATGGAGATTGTTTCCATGGAGTGCGACAAAGACCATACACATCTGTTTCTCCATGCACTTCCAACATTAAGCCCTGCGGATATCATGGCAAAAATAAAAGGAGTCACATCCAAAAAACTACGAGAGGAGTTTCCACACCTTCAGCATTTGCCCAGTTTGTGGACACGTTCCTATTTTGTTTCTACCGCTGGACATGTATCCAGTGAAACCATCAAGCGTTATGTTGAACAACAAAAGACAAGGGGGTGAAGCCTATGTCTCAGACCCTAACGGTTAAGGTCAAGCTGCTGCCGACAAAAGAGCAGATCCGACTATTGCAACAAAGTAGTCATGAATATATCCGAGTTGTGAATGCACTCGTGGCCGAGATGGCAGAAGAAAAGAAAAGGTTGAAGAAGACAACAAAAGACGTTCCTGCTCATCTACCAAGTGCAGTAAAAAATCAAGCGATTAAAGATGCGAATAGCGTGTTCTCTACCAAAGTGAAGAAAAGTAAATACGCCATCATACCGACCCTCAAGAAACCGATTTGCGTATGGAATAACCAAAACTATTCGTTTGACTTCACGCACATTTCCATTCCATTCCTGGTAGAGGGAAAATCGAGGCGTGTAAAAATTCGAGCATTGTTCATCGGCAGGGACCATCGAAACGTTGACCTTTTGAAGCACAAACGGGGTACGCTCCGTGTCACGAAAAGCTCAGGGAAGTGGGTAGCCCAAATTGCTGTCACCCTGCCAACAACTGAAAAAACGGGTATGCGGATTTTGGGCGTTGATTTAGGGCTGAAAGTTCCTGCTGTAGCCATCACAGATGATGGTCAAGCTCGCTTCTTTGGGAATGGGCGAGAAAACAAATACAAGAAACGGAAGTTTCGTAGTGCTCGTAAAAAGCTAGGAAAACAAAAGAAAGTGAACGCTATTCGCAAGTTAGATGATAAAGAACAACGATGGATGAAAGACAAAGACCACAAAGTGAGTCGCGAAATCGTTCATTTCGCAGTCGAGAATAAGATTTCTGTCATTCGCTTAGAGCAACTAACGAATATGAGGCAGACGACAAGAACAAGTCGTAAAAACGAAAAGAATCTACACACATGGTCATTCTACCGTTTGGCACAATTCATTGAATACAAAGCCAATATGGCAGGGATCAAAGTAGAATATGTGAACCCTGCTTATACAAGTCAAACCTGCCCGGAATGTTCAAAAAAGAACAAGGCACAAGATCGAAGATATACGTGCCCATGTGGATTCAAGAAACATCGTGATATCGTTGGGGCGATGAATATTCGCTACGCAACTGTGATTGGCGGTAACAGTCAATCAGCCTAAGATGCTATATGCACTGTCTTAGGAGGGGTAATGGCATACCCTGATCTTAGCATCTGTCCAAAGCAGAAATGAAATGAGGACGTTAAGCTAGCTAAGAATCCCAGTCACTTTAGTGACCTTGCCCCTTTAGGGGTGGGAGTGTCAAATAATAATGGAATGGGCCGTTTCTCTATGCTACAATCCATCTATGACAAAGTTTGGCGTAGTTAGGATGGCGATAGGATGAACCAACGCAGGCTGTCGATGATGCGCCTTATGGATTCCAGACAGAAGTTCACAGCACGTGAACTGGCAGAGCGGTTCGAGGTGTCGGTGCGTACCATTCAGCGTGATCTGGATGCATTACAGGCGCTTGGCTTCCCGCTGTACACCGAGGTGGGTGCTAACGGTGGATACCGGGTGCTGCCCAACCGCATTTTGCCGCCTTTACAGCTGAATCAGCAGGAAGCGCTGGGGCTGTTTATGATGCTGGAATATTTGGAGCAGGTGCCGGATTTTCCATACGGTTCAGTCCGCGAGCATCTGGCAGAGCAGTATTTCTCCACACTTCCTGCCGATGTGCAGGAACGGATCACAGGCATGAGGGATCACATTGCATTCATTCAGCATCCCGGCGAACATATGAATGCCTTGACATCAGAGCTATTAACAGCCGCTTCCGAGAAACGGGCCATTACGTTTATGTATCACGCTCGCAGTGGATGGAAGAGGGTGAATGTGTATCCCCTCGGCATTTATTATGAGCAAGGATACTGGTACATGCCTGCACGGAATAAAGATCGAGTACTGTTATACCGTGTTGACCGAATAAGTGAGCTTACCGTGCTGGATCAGACGGATGATTCGGTGCCTGCATTGAAGGCGTGGCTGAAGCAGACAGAGAATAGAGCAGGCGAAGAGGTCGTGCTGCGCTTCACAGCATTCGGGGCCAGAATGGCTGCATCGGATGTGTTGTTCAGAGCGGTGGTCGATCAGGAATGGCGCGGGCTTGTGCCGCGTTCGGAGTTTTCTTTTACAGCACGCAGACTGCTTTCATATGGACCCGAGGTGAAGGTGATATCTCCGCCAGCATTGCAGGAGCAGGTTCGCAGCATGCTGGAGCAAAGTGTGATACAGTACAGGCAAGAATAGAGGAGATCGACACTCCAACTAGAACATATAATTTTGAAAGGGGGGCTACCATGAGTCGATTCATAACAGGTTTAACCGCTTGCTCTGTGCAGAGTCCATGCGAGGAACAACGGCGGTTGTTTGCATAGAGCCGGAATGATTTTACCGCCATAATTGACTTGAACGGATAACGTCTGAAGTTTCTCGCACGACTCTGCTGCCTTAAAGAAATTTTTTAAGGAGTGGAGCAATGTGAAATATACAAATGCCGATGCCGTCCTTCCCGAGGCTTTGATCAAGGAAATTCAGCGCCGGTTTCCCGGTGGATTGATCTATATTCCCAAGCCCAAGGAAGCACGTATCAAGTGGGGAGAGCGTTCGGGCAGCCGCGAATGGATACGGGAACGCAACCGCGAGATGTGTAACCGTTATACGCAGGGCGAGACAATCGACCAGCTGGCAGCGCGATTTTGCTTATCCGTCGACAGCATCAAAAAGATTGTGTACTGCAGGAAAAACCGTGAAAACTGATGAACAAACGATCCCTATTCAAGTCACATTCGAGCAATCGGCTGTGGCTTTTTGGCATGGAGAAAATGATTAACAAAAGAATGTTCCATATTCGTCTACAGAAGCACACCTTACAATAGAGTCACGAGCAAGTGATGCACATGCGGAGCAGCTTGGTGCTGCAAAGCTAAGCGGAAAGGGTGAACCCAGTGAACATTCAAGTTGAACTAACGGATCAGAAGCAGGCTTATATCATCAAAAACATGTACCCGTTATACCTGCACGACCTGTCCGGTCATTACGGATTACAAGAAGGACACAGGCCGAACGAGCATGGCATATTTGAAGTCGGCTCAGAGTACAGGACACTGCAGGATCAGTACGATGTGCAAAACATATGGTGGGGAGACCCGGAACGTCTCTATCCTTTTCTTATGACGGTATCGGGTATGCCTGCGGGGTTTGCCTTTGTCGCAACGCCGCCTTATTGCCGGCAGGATGTTGATTATTTCATGCATGAATTTTTCCTGCTGCAGCCATTCCGCGGGTTGGGGCTTGCAGAGCAGGCGGCGGTAGCAATCTTTGAGAGGTTTCAGGGCAAATGGGTGATATTCACCAATGAAGCGGAGAAAAACAAAGTAGGTCAGCATTTCTGGCGCAAGACAGTATCCAATTATACTCAAGGCGTGTATGAAGAGAACGTTGCGGAAACAGGCTGTGAAGATGGACCCAAGCTCGTGTTTCAATTCTCTAATCATGCAATCGAGAGGTAGGAGAATGGGGTGAAGGATTCCCATGATGCGAACCCTCTCATGAACCAGGCTCACTCTGCAACTTATTCAGATGCAGGGTGAGCCTGAAGAGATGCTGAATCACGGCTGTGCAGCTACGATTAAAATTGATTCATCTAGTAATTCATACGTGCAAATGTAGCATCGCCTTTCACTGTAGCAGTGCTGGCAGCGCTCACGGTATCCAGCTGCAGTACATAATCATAATGCCGGATGTAATATCCGGGCTGGCTGAAGGATTGCAGGGAGACTTTGCTGCTGTCGGCCCAGCCGGGGCCAATCAGGAATGTGGCATCACCCTTATATGCTGTGGTGTTTGTGAAGGCTTCGAGTACAATTTTGTTACTTGTGTTCCGTTTCAGGAAATATCCCGGATAGTTGATGGACTCTAATGAAATGCCGCTTGAGCTGGCAAGGCCTGGTACAACACGGAACTGAGCGTCAAGCGCAGGGGAGACATTGGCATCAATACGAGCGACATAATTGGCGTGACGGATCATGCGATCCGGTACATTGTGTGAAACAAACTGACTGTAGCCTGTGGCTTCAGGGTTCGATGGACCCAGCATTTTGACTTCATGCAGCGTTGGGGTGTACCAGTTGCCGGGATTGTTCCACAAGACAGCATTGACCATATTGATCCGTACGTAGCGGGCCGTGAAATGCACCGCATCCGTGGTGAAACCATATGTCAGGTTATTGGTGCGATCTAGCGTAGAGTAGTTTATACCATCGTTGCTAATTTCGATTTTGTATTTGTAATACCCCTCGGAGCCTTTATACATAAACCACGAAATGTCGATCTCGGTTATCGTCTTCGGTGCTCCAAAATCGACCTGCCACCATGCAGGCCAACTGTTGGAGGAAGCCACCCATGAGGTCTGATAATTTCCGTCATTGACGAGCGAAGGAGACGAGCCTGAGGCAGTGGAGCTGGCCGAAGCCGTTTTACCTTGAGCATGGTTGACGAGCACAGGTAGTGTGACCTGTCCCGTTGCTGCATCTATATTCCACGCCGTATACCATTCCAGCGAAGCTGTTCCATTTGCGTCATTCAGCGTGAGCGGCAGCCAGATGTGTTTATGCTCGCCGAGATTCATCGGATTCCAGCGATCAGCCATATAAATATAGGAGGTTGTGCTGCTGCCCTGAATCGTGGCGATGTCATGAATCTGGGAGCCAAAGGCCGACGGGTTGCCGTAAGGAGTGAGCGCAGTCCAAGGCCCGGTCATGGATGTGGCCGTGGCGTATGCACCCTGATTCGGATACCAGCCGGCAGCCTGGGAGGTAAAGAGGTAGTAGCGGTTTCCTTTTTTCACAACGGCAGGGGCTTCACGGTAGGCATTCTCGAACAGCCATCCTTCAAACGACTGTATCCCCGTATAGCTTGCATTCATTTTGAAAATAGCCATCGTATCATTAGCCCCGCCATTTTTACGGGAGGCTGTAACCAGATAACCCGTGCCGTCTGTGTCCACAAAAACTGTCATGTCCCTAGACTCATAATCGAGCGGGCGGAAGCTGCCCTCATACGTGAATTTGCCGTTGGGTGTACTGCTTGTCGCGACCGCTACGCGGCCGAGGTTATAATCTGAGCCATTCTCATAATGTGCCCATAGCACATATTGTCCGGTTGAGGCATTATAGATCACTTTGGGGCGTTCAATCTTGCTGGAGGCCAGTTCGGTGGCGGAGTCTTTGGTCAGAATAGCGTTGCTGAAGGTCCAATTTTTCAAATCGGTTGAGGTGTAGACATTGACGCTGTCAAATTTGCCGCCTACCGCATGTTCGCCATACAGATAATACGTGGAGCCAACCTGCAGCATGTTACCGCTGTTTGCGTGAATGGGATTGCCTGCCGTATCAAGCCAATCGGTGCCATTGGTAATTGTCACACTTGCCGCACCTGCTCGTTCAGGATGCAGGCCGTACAAGGTGAATGCGAGCGCGAAAACCAGAAGCCAGACCGTCTTTCGTTTCCCCATTACGTACACCTCCACAGAGAATAGGAATAAATAATAGCGCTTTCATTTATATTGTAATTGATTTACAATCTTTGGCAAGTGAACATTTCGATGAGAGATGAACAAAGCAGCAAACCACAAGGCAAGAGCAGCAAGAGCGAGGGCCCGAATGCAAATGAAACGGAAATGAAGCCAAGGTAGATCGGATGGCGTATACATCTGTTAGAATGTTTTTATTTCAAAATAAATCTGGTACAGGGTGCGGGAGGGCTGGTTGTTATGTCGAATCCCTTATGGTGTGAGGTAAATTCATTAGAGGACTACTTAGCAACGATCGAGAGGCTCCCTTACGGGAAGGATGGGTATTATTTTCGTGGAGAAAACAGGCGTTTTGCCTGTCAGAATTCCTGTTTATTGCGCCACACATTCTCTCGGTTACTACGCGATAACCCGCAATACTATGTCGATGTCGTCAATGATTATATGCACGATATGGTGGATAAAGCGGGTGTATGGGAACAGGAGAATGTACTGGCCTGGTGTCATCAGGAGGGCCAGTCAACGAACCTGCTGGAGCTGACAACATCTCCGCTGCATGCTTTATTCTATGCCAGCTTGTATCGAACGGATGGAAGCCTGGATCCGAGCCAGGAGATATATGTATATGGATACGCGAAGACGAATACGGTGGATGCAACCCCTTTGATCCTTGAAAATACAAAAATGCCTTCAACCCGTTATAACCTGCTTGAAGATATGATCGATGATCCCCGGTGGAACCGCCTGGTTGGGGGTACCGATGCCGACAAAGCTATTCCAAAAGAATCAATGCCGGATTTATCCCAATTCCCTTACTTGACCTATGAGGTGCCACCCAGACATAGAGACTCACATCAACCGAGCAGTCTGTATTTCTTTCAATTGTTCCAGCTGCAGTCCGCATCAGACTCTGAATTGCCCTATGACCTCATAACGCAGCGATATACGCCCGCAGTGGTCATTAAAGTGACTGAAGCCGATCGGATTCGGCAGGAACTCCAACTCCACTCAGAGGATATACGGATATGATCTATATATGCTGAGCGAAGTGTTCGTGCCGAATATGAGAGCAACATTGCGTATGTCGTCTCATGATATAACTGTCCTGTGCCCGTGAAGGGTGCTACTTATTCAGTAGGGGGGATTACGTTATGAACGAGACGTGCGGAAGACTGGAAGGACAACTGGCCCTGGTAACAGGAGCGAGTAGAGGCATTGGGCGCAGTATTGCAATCCGTCTGGCACAGGAGGGCGCGTATGTGCTTGTGCACTTCGGGACGCGGCAAGCCGAAGCGGAGCAGGTTGTGCGGCATATTACGGATCATGGTGGACAGGCCCAAGCCATTGGAGCTGATCTAAGCACGCTGGGTGGCATTCATGCATTATTTGCCAAGGTTGATGATGCTGTTCAGAAGCATGGACGAGACGACAGGCTGGACATTCTGGTAAATAACGCGGGGATCGGGCAGATTCTCGATCTGGAGCAGACGACAGAGGCTTCCTTCGAAGAAGTGATGAACATAAATGTCAAAGCTCCCCTGTTTGTAACGCAGCAGGCAGTCCCGCGCCTGCGGGATGGAGGGCGAATCATTAATATTTCTTCTTTTGTTACACGAGTGGCTTCTCCAGGCGTGTTTGCCTATAGTATGACGAAGGGAGCGGTGGATACCTTCACGAAGCTGCTGGCGAAAGAGCTGGGAAGCCGCCAGATTACAGTCAATGCAATCCAGCCGGGCATTATTAATACCGAGATGAATGCAGGAACACTCACGAACTCGCAAGGACAGGCGTTTGCAGCAGGATTGTCTGTCCTGAACCGCTGGGGAGAGCCGGAGGATATCGCAGATGTAGCTGCATTTCTTGCTTCGGCGGACAGCCGCTGGGTTACCGGGCAGTGTCTTGATGCCAGCGGGGGATCACACTTATAACATGTAATTGTGCACAGCGAAAAGACAATTACCTGTTCTATGTAAAAGACCTTTTTTTAATAGCTGTGACAGCACAAAATCCCCTCTGACTCCATGATAATGGAGGAGGGGATTTTTCTGATAATATGCTCAACGAAAAGAGCAGATAAGGGATAACGGACCACTGCGGGCCTGCTATCCCTTGCTTTGTAACTGGATGATGGCAACCGCTACTCGGTATGCTCTGTCTATTTGCGGCCTTTACGCACCTTCAATTGCTTGCCCTTGACCGTGGTGCGCTGCATGACTTCCAGTACGAGTGAACCTTTACCGTTGAGAATCTCGACATCGGTCACGTTATCCATGATGGTAATGATGCCGATATCGTCTGCGCTGACGCCTTCAATCTTGGCAATTGTGCCTACAAAATCAACAGCCCGCAGCTTTTTCTTCTTGCCGCCGTTGAAGTTCAGCTTCATAATCTGCTGGTTCAGCTGCTCACGCTTGTCCTTTTTGCGTTCGGGTACAATTCGAAGCCGCTGCTCAAAGGCTTCCCTATGGCGATCCACCTCTTCTTCGGAAGGGGCCTCTACCACAGGAATCTCAAATCCGATATAGGCTTCAATCTCGGCAAGACGTCTGCCATCCTTCGGTGTCACCAGCGTGAAGGCTCTGCCGGTTTGCCCTGCGCGACCCGTACGGCCTGTACGGTGCACGTAGCTTTCTTTTTCCAGCGGAATATCGTAGTTGATCACGTGAGTGATATTCGTAATATCAATACCCCGCGCGGCTACATCGGTTGCCACCAGATAGCGGAATTGTCCACGCCGGAAGGCGTTCATGACTTCAATCCGTTCATCCTGCTCCATACCGCCATGAATGCGGTCCACCGGGTAGTCCAGGTCAGCCATGACCCGGAACAGCTTATCCACATTCTCCTGCGTACGGCAGAATACGATGCAGCTATCCGGGTTTTCCATAATAAACAAGTCCTGCAGCAGAGCGGTTTTATTCACTTCCGATGTATGAATCACGGCATGCTCAATCGTGGCTGTGGTGAGTCCACTGGCTTTGATCTCAATCTCTACAGGGGTGTTCATATACTGACGGGACAGCTTGGCTACATCTTCCGGGAACGTTGCGGAGAACAGCATCGTTGTGCGTTCCTGCGGCAGCGCCTGAATTATGGCCTGTACCGTCTCGATAAAGCCCATGTTTAGCATCTCATCGGCTTCGTCGATGACCAGATAAGCGATGCGCTCCAGCGGCAGCGTGCCCCGTTCAATATGATCGAGAACCCGGCCCGGTGTACCAACGGCAACGTGGGTTCGTTGTTTCAGCTCGGCTTTCTGAATGTGAAAAGGGGATTGTCCGTACAGCGCGGTTGCTTTAATGCGTTTAAAACGTCCGATGTTCGTGATATCTTCATTAACCTGCAAGGCCAGCTCTCGTGTAGGCGTCAAGATCAGGGCCTGAGGTTTATTTTCGTTCCAGTCAACCAGCTCACAGAGCGGGATGCCATATGCGGCTGTTTTGCCACTGCCTGTCTGGGATTTAACGACCATATCCTGCTTCTCCAGTGCAACAGGAATAACCTGTGTCTGAACCTCGGTAGGCTGCTCATAGCCCAGACTGTCCAGTGCTCTCACAATTTCATCACTCAAGCCGTAATCTTTAAAATGCGGTTTAATCATCGTTTACCTCTTTTGCGTTATAGTTTGGGATGCGGACAGTGTACTCATGTGACGTTGGCCTATACCACATACCCATGATTTTACTTATAAGTATTGCTCCGTACATGTACCGTATACTCGCCTTATTATACCCTATGTGCAAGTAATGAAGGGTGGTAAATAAAAAGGCTTCACATTGCAGGGTTATATCAATCCTCTATATTGGTGTATTAGCCAGTGTAGCAGTGCATTACCAGTGTATCCGTGTGTCAGGTTTATTGGTCATCCGTAGATGGGTAGATCTGTGGACCTCTATAATGATGTATCGAACGCCCTCTATATCGGTTAGTGGCTGCTTATGAAGGCTGAAATCGCAAATTTGAAGCACTCCGGAAATCTTGTATACTGTAACGATCTCAGATGAGCTTATTTGGCGAATATAAGGGCTTCTATAATTGTAACGATCTCCAGAAACCTTATTTCGCTGAAAATCCACGATAAACGCTCTTTTTCACATGAATTTCACTGAATAAGCTTTCCTGAATTCGTTAGAAAATAAAGATGCATAATATAGCCCGAATAGCGTTTCCTGAGATCGTTAGAAGTTCCCATTGCAATCTGATTGCATAACCGCTTGCAGCGTCCATTGTCTGATATTTTTATCGGATACTTTGACTGCAAGACAAGGGTAATCTGAATCAATCTGGTCTGGTTCAATTCAGCCTGCAGCTGCGAGGTTTCAGCCACCGTTTTGAACGTAATTCCTATAACGTAATCTATAATCTATACGGACGATAGCCTGTGCACAGGGGATCATGGCCTTCCATGCAGCCTTCCTTCTAACCAGGAACCATCCAATAAGCATAAGCACCGCCGAGTACCCGTGGCAACGTTCCACGTGAAACGATTTGTAGCATTCAGGTATAAGGATTGATGCTTTGTAGCGGGTTGTGCTAGATGATAGTCCGTATCAAAAAGGGGCGATGCCGCCCCATAATGACATGGGATGCATCGCCCCGAATTTCAGTAGTGTAGTGATTATTATTTTAGCATAGTTACATACTTGCCATATACATATGCTGCCCGTCCATCCACCTTCACTTTAACCCATCCGTAAGCATGGTCTGTGCTGATGACTTCAAGCATCGTACCCTTCGGTACGGAAGTAATCACTTTGGCTTTGGAGGATGCGCCAGCACGTACGTTCAGATACGCCGCTGTAACCCGTGCTTGTTTGCTTGAAGCAGTTGGAGCGGGCTTGCTGTTTCCAGTGGACGTTGATGGCTTGCCTGGTTGAGTTCCATCCGGCTTCGATGTTCCTGGTGTTGGTGCTGGCTTCGGCTTCGCTGGAGTCCCCGGTTTCTCCGGTGCAGGAGCTGCTGCTTCGTTTTTGCCGCCTTCGCTGTCCTCACCGTGCTTGCCAGCTGCGACTTTGCGAGCTTTGTTAAGCTGCTGATAGAATGCACCCTTCGATTTCACACCTTTGAACTGCGCTGCATCGACTCCGGCTTTGGAAGACAGGGCTTCAATCTCATCCGCAGTTACAGCATCCAAAATATTAATGGAGGCAATGTTCGTATATTTGCCGTCTTCCGTTGTTGGCACGGACATCACACCATCGTTAATCAGCTGAACAACATCTGCACGTTCTGGTGTAGTCAGGTCTACGCCGGTGATTTTCCAATTATGCTGAATCTTTGGCTCATAGACTCCTTTCATGACATCCTTCAGATAGGCAATCGAAAGGTTGCGGATGGTTCCTTGGATCTCACCGAACGCCGAAGCATCCTTGGAGGACCAGAGCTGCGTGAACTTACGTCCTTCGAGTGCCCCGCCTTTGGCAATCAACGCTTCCATCCGGTACGCATTCATACCCAGTTTGAGGTTGTCCGCTGCCTGAACAGCTTTACCATTGCTATATTTCAGGTTCGTAATGCGGCTGCCATACGGCTTGGTCAGATCAATCTCATAGGTTACACCGCCGAAGAAATCATCCGTACTGTACTTGGAAGCAAGGCGCTTCGGATCGAAACTGATCGTGACGTCTCCAGGGCGTGTAGAATTAAAGTATCCCGCAGACCATTCCATGTAATCCTTCAGATCACGTCCGGTCACTTCATATACGGTCACTTCACCAAAAGTGTACTGGTAGTTGAACGCAATATCCTTTTTCTTGATCGGGCCTACATCGAGCTTGGCCTTGTCATTATCGATCTGATGTGCGACCACATCGGCGTTACTGTAATGCAGCATGACTTCGGTGAAAAAGTCGGAAAGGGGTGTCTCCTGAATCTGTACCGCTGGAATCCCCTTAATCTCATCTGCGGGAACGAGATTAGTTCCTTTCAGCTCAGCTACCTCAATGTTGGCATCCGCACGAGCGAACTCGTGGAAGGGATGTAAGGTTTGTTCCAAGGCAGGATCGGATATTTCATATGTGCCATCAGCTTTTTTGACAGCGAGTGCCTTGGCTTCCTTGCTCTTGAGCACGACCTTGCCGTCCTCTTTGGCAAATTTCAGGTCGATGCGAGACAGATGTGTACCATATTTGTTCGGCTCGGAGATCAGCACCCCGTTTACCGTCTGCGATTCAATCAGTTGATGCATGTGACCTGCAAAAATAGCAGCCAGCTCCGGGTTGGCCTTGGCGATATCCGTCACCCCGGTTCCCGGTTTGCCATTCTCGTTATCCAGCCCCATATGCATGAGTCCAACCATCACGTCTACTTTGCCTTTCAGCTCAGCTATCGCTTTGCGAGTCTCCTCGACCGGGTCCTTGACGGTGACACCATTCAGATGATTGGTTCCTTTCTCAAACTCGGTAATCATCGGGGTGTTCATGCCAATGACACCTACTTTGATGCCATCCCGCTCAATAATCGTGTATGCAGGCATGTAACGGTCACCGTTTTCTTTGAAAATGTTACCGACAAGCGCCTGGCCCTTGAACTGGGAAGAAATCTTCTCCAGCACGTCCAGACCAAAGTTAAACTCATGATTGCCCATAACCCAGGCATCATAATTCATTTCATTCATCGCAACCATCATTGGGGACTGCGGCTGATCGTTGAACAGCTCGGCAGAGTTATCCTGAATCATATCTCCGGCATCCAGCAGAATCGTGTTTGGATTCTCGGATCGGACTTTTTTCACCATCGTGTAGAGCTGAGTCATGCTGCCGGATGGATTAGGCCCATCCAATGCATAGTCCCATGGCATAAACCGACCGTGAATGTCAGAGGTACCAAGCAGAGTAATGGTGGTTTCCTGATCTGCCTCAGCCGCTTGAGCGCTTTCCGAAGCGAGCGGTGTGAGCAGCAGGGATGTGCCTAAGAGAACGGATAAAGACCAACTGGCGAAACGTTTCAAACCATGTGTACGCATGTGTAATCTCCCTTGTGATGTACATAAGTTGAACCAAAGATATTTACCCATACACTTCCATGACAGAATAACCTTCCAATCGCTGTTATCCCCAGATTTTTTTGATTCCCTTTTTGCATGGGGAAAATCTGGGGATAAAGGCGAAGCTTATGCTTACGATGCAGCTTTCTTGCAGAAAGCTTTTAGCTCCGCTTCTTCAGGTTTTTTCTGTCCTCTCCGTTCCGGTGTAAATAAATAGCTCGACTTATGTAGCGTGTGTATTTATATGTATCATCCCATACTAGAGAAACATCAGAGGAATGTAAACGCTCATATAACATTCGTGTTCGAGATAAATGAGTTGTGCGGAGCAGTGATGCGTGAAAAAAAGTATACTTTTCAAAGTAAATGGTATGATTTTTATGTGTATAAAACCAAAATTATCCATTATGATGTCATTGTAAGCGCTTTAAAAATAAACCAAGCCAAGGAGGAATATTATGTTGAAGTCCAAATGGTTTAAGACGGTAGGTACGCTTGCTCTGGCAGGTGTGCTGGCTGCATCAGTAGCGGTGGGCAGTGTCAGTGCCGGACTCGCTAAGGGCAGCAAGTTCCTGGGGAATATTATCGCTAACCAGGTTCCATCCAATTTCAGTCCATACTGGAATCAGGTAACGCCAGAGAACTCCACCAAGTGGGGAGCTGTAGAAGGCACGCGTAATGTGATGAACTGGGGCCAGGCGGATATGGCTTATAACTATGCCAAGCAGAACGGTTTCCCTTTCAAATTCCATACGCTTGTGTGGGGTAGTCAGGCGCCTAACTGGATTAATAACCTTTCTGCAGCGGATCAGAGAGCAGAGGTGCTCCAATGGATCAGAGCAGCAGGTCAACGCTATTCACAGTCCGAGTTTGTGGATGTAGTCAATGAGCCATTACATGCGAAGCCATCCTTCCGCAATGCGATTGGTGGAGATGGAGCAACGGGCTGGGATTGGGTAATCTGGTCATTCGAGCAAGCAAGACAAGCTTTCCCGAATTCAAAATTGCTGATTAATGAGTATGGCATCATCGGTGATCCTGCGAAAGCAGATCAATATATCCAGATCATCAACCTGCTCAAAAACAGAGGTCTGGTTGATGGTATCGGTATTCAAGCGCATCACTTCAACATGGACAACGTATCCGTGAACACGATGAATACAGTACTGAACAAATTGGCTGCAACAGGTCTGCCAATCTATGTGTCCGAGCTGGATATGACTGGCGATGATAATACGCAATTGCAACGTTATCAGCAGAAGTTTCCTGTTCTGTGGAAGCACTCTGCTGTTAAAGGCATCACACTGTGGGGCTACAACCAAAACCAAACATGGGTAAGCGGTTCCCACCTGGTGAACAGCAACGGCACAGAGCGTCCTGCAATGCAGTGGCTGAAATCCTACATGGCAAACAATCCTTAAATCAGCTGAGGCTTCAACGACTTCAAGAAACTCTACCACTTGATCTCGATCTGGAGTCTGAATCAACAGCCTTATCCCCAAAAGAAGCCTGTTCCCATCGTCTTGTGGGACAGGCTCTTCTATATTGGCATGCATGTCATCATGAATAAACTCATTCAGAGATTCCCTCAGCAACTCATCCATAAACGCATACACACACACCACTTCATCTACACATGCCAGTTTAGTTCGCAGTAATGACCACGCTGTTGAATGAATCGGCTTCCAGCTGCACATGGATCGTTTGTCCCTCGGCGATGGTCAGATGAAGGTCGCGTCGATCCGGAAATGGATTGTTAACGACGATAACGAGACTGTTGTCCGGGTTGCGGAAAGCAACCGCTTTGCCGCTCCAGGCTCCAGAAAGCCCTAGCCGACGGGCACCGTTAACGATATGATGAGCAAAATGTTTCATTACATAATACTCCGGATTCCGAGTAACCTCCTTGCTCTCTGGATCAACCGTGATCATGGAATTCTGCTCCCAGCCCCATGTACTGCGGCCCCTTGGCTCCAGCACCATATTCCAGTAGATGTAGGCGTTGACACCGTTGCTGAAATAATGCTGGTACAGGTTATATACATGCTTGGCATAGTTCCAGGAATTGCTGCCATCGCCGCACTCGTTCTCCGTCTGCATGTAGCGAAGCTCGGGATAACTTGCCACAGTGCGTTGAATGGCATGTTTACCCGCCCATTGATATCCGACTCCTTTAATGTAGGAGTATGCCTTCGGATCACTGAGCACCAGTCCGGCATACTCGTCAAAGCCGGTTGTTTTCTTCTTCATCAGTTCCTCCCATGGGTCGGGGGCGTTAATGGTTCCAAGCCAAATTTCTGTATCCAGACCATGTTTGTCAAAGGCAGGTCCCAGATAATCCGCGATGAATTCACGCAGCTGCTCGCCTGTCCACATGCAGGAAGGGAACTTCTGATCTGCAATCACTTCATTCTGCACATGCACCTGATGAATGGTAATGCCAGCCTCGCGGTACGCCTCAACAAACTTTACAAAATAAAGGGCGTAAGCCTCCAGAATTTCCTTTTCCCAGCGCAGCGTGCCGTAGTTGTAGGCTTTCGGGAATTTCATCCAGGTTGGCGGGCTCCAGGGCGACGCGAAAAGCTGCAGGTCCGGGTTATAACGCAAAGCTTCCTTGATATAAGGGATCAGATATTTGAAATCTCGTTCGATGGAAAAATGGTCCATAGCCACATCTCCGTCTACCTCGTTATGGCTGTACCACTGCTCTGCATAATCACTCGCGCCTATAGGCAGGCGGCAGATTGTAAAACGATGCTCTCCTTCCGGGTGGAAAAGGGAATGAAATACCTCGTGACGCTGCTCATCACTCAAGTGCGCCAAGGCAAGATACCCCAGCTCGTTAAAACAGCCGCCAAACCCTTCCACCAGCTGATGCTGCTCGCCTGTTAATTTCAGGTTAGCGCTTTCATTTGTGGGTGCAGCAGATAACTCGTTCCATGGATTGTCAGGTGTCGTGGAATAACCTTTAAACGTATATGTCATATGATGCTCCTCCTCATCTGTTCCTCAGTAACCGTGTAAGTACGTTCAGTATACCAACTTGCGTTGCAAAAGCAGATATGCTAAACCGCGCAATATTTACCCAAATCCAAGATGATATGGATGGAATGAATGAGTGATATAACATGGGAAAATAACCCCTTACACACATCAAACCTGCTGACGACAGTTCAAAAGACCTTTGGAGGGCTTACAGCGTGATATACCCTGTTCCTTACCAAAACAAAACCCGAAAACCCCGCTGATGGTTCAGGCGGGGGTGTGAGATGGGAGGCAGTGTCTATATCTATAGTTGCTCTCTGCTGCTGCTCTGTTATTGCTCTGCTACGGTGTCGTCTGAGGCATCATATCCTCAGGCTCCGGTTTATTTTCAAAGATCAGAATGGTTTTACTGCTGGCAATATATCCAACCGTGGTATGAAGCTGCTCTGAGATAAAACGGATCGGAACATAGGTAATGCCATCCTTCATCAACAGCGGGGCATCATTCATGACAAGCTCATCACCGACGGCAACCTGTTTACTTCCTGCACTCCAGCGGATCGTCTCATCGTTATGGACGATAGTGGCTTCGTTAGTGCTGCTGTCCCAATTCACACGAGCATTCAGATGCTCGGATACAAAGCGGAGAGGCACGTACGTCCGGCCTTCGCTAATAAAAGGAGCGGCATCTAGTGAATAGGCATGATCACCCACATATGCCGTGGTGGAGCCTTCGATCAGGCGCTGAAAACGCCCCTGCGGTGTCCGCTTCTGCTCTCGTACATTCATCTGATTAAGCAGACTCATCGTATAGCTTCCGCTGCTCACATCCAGATAATTATGTTGAACGGTGAGTCCGGAGGACTCGGGCTCCGCCGCCGCTTGCTGCGTTCCTACGGACACTGAAGTGGAGGCAGAGATGTTGTCGATGCTCTGTGGTTCTTCACTCTCGAGCGTGAACGATAAGTCCGAGATCGGCGCCAGGTCCCATATCCGGTTATTGGACAGCTTGAGTACACTCAGGCTGGTGAATGTGCGCAGAGGTTCCAGATCATAAATCTGATTGGATTCGGCATTCAGCTCCTTCAAACCGTTCAATGCTGCAATATCGTTCAGATGTTGAATCTGATTGCCCGAAATATCCAATTTGCGCAGATGTGTCATGTGGCTTAGCGGTTTAAGACGGGATATATGGTTGTTGGACACATTCAGCTCTCGCAACGAATCGGGCATATCTGTGAATACATCAAGTGAAGAGACATGGTTGTTGGCTATATTTAACTGCTCCAGCTTGGTTTGAGTCTCCAGTGGTGTAAGGTCTGTAATGACATTGTTCGCAATCTCCAGCCATTGCAGCGAATGCAGCTCTGCTAAAGCATTGAGACTGGCAATCTTGTTGCCGCTGGCATGCAGTGTATGTAATCTTGGGAATGAACGCACAACGTCAATAGAGCGGATAGAGTTGTTGCTGACATACAATCGCCCGAGCTGCTGCAGTGCGGCCAGCGGCTGGATCGATGTAATGTAATTGTTACGAACGTCGATCTCTCTTAGCTGGGTTAGATGCTCCAGCGGTGTAAGGTCCGAAATTTCATTACCGTAGAGGCGCAGATGGGTCAAATTCACGGCGTGTTCCAGCCCGGACAGACTCTGAATGCCTGCGTTGCTCAGATCAACTACACGCAGCTGTTTCAGATCGGCAGAAGTCAGCGGCTCCCCCACAGGAATATTTAGTATCAGCTTCAGTCCGTCCTCCAGTGCCGGGTCTTTAACGAGATGCTCCTCCGTATCAGAGACAGTATAGGCCAGCGCTTGTCCTGCGGAGCTGATGCTTAGAATACAGATGAGCAATAACAGAGTGAATCTTCTCATTACATGCCTTCCCTCCAAATCTTGTACATAGTTGTGGAGACCGTGCTTTTTCAAAACGTAATATTCAAACGATATCTAAAACCGCCTCAGCAGTTCTTGAAGACTATAGTTTAATTCATCTATATTAAGTTGAACTATTTATTTACACGTGAACGGAGAGGACAGAAAAAACCTGAAAAAGCGGAGCGGTCGCCTGAAAGCTTTCTGAAAGAAAGCTGCATCGGAAGCATACACTTATCACCGGATTTTTCCCTTTGGAAAGGGGAATCCCAAAAATCTGGGGATAACAGCGATTGGAAGGTTGTTCTGTCATCGGAGTGGATTGTGTAAAATCTTTAGTTCAACTCATCTAGTTATTAACCTATCTTGAGCAAACAGGAACAATTCATTTATGAACAAGTACCTCTGTATACTTTTATTCGATATGATGGGGCTTTAGCCCTGCACTTTTTCAACATAAATTTGCAGCCAATCAAACCTATTATTTTCAGCCACCTATTCAACCTCCCGGGAAAGCGGGTATACATGTACAGATGCCATATGCAGAGGGGAAGAGGGAGCCTATGAAAAAAGCGATGATCATCAGCAATCCGTCGTCAGGTCAAGAAAAGGCGGAGCAATACGTTTCGCAGGTGCAGACCATTCTGGAATCGAGGGGCTACGCTGTTTCGGTTAATGAAACGGCAGGGGAAGGGGATGCTACGAATTACGGAGCGGATGCCTGTAAGGGCGGCTGTGATCTGGTGATCTCCATCGGAGGGGATGGCACACTGCATGAAACGATTAACGGAATGATGGATCAGGAGCACCGCCCAACATTAGGGATCATTCCGCTAGGCACGGTCAATGATTTTGCACGAGCCTTACATATTTCTCTTGACCCGGATGAAGCGATTGAGCAGCTGCGCTCGGAACGGATTCGATCTGTAGACCTTGGCATGGTCAATGATCGGCTCTTTGCCAATGTGGTGGCTGCCGGTTCGCTGGCAGAAGCCTTGTTTTCTGTATCATCAGAAGAGAAGTCGAAGCTGGGCTCCTTTGCTTATGTGAAGGAAGGGCTGAAGGATCTGGTGAACACACCCGCAAGTGTGATGACACTCGAATATGACGGACAGCGATGGGAAGGAGAGGCTCCTCTACTGGTAGCGGCACTGACAAACTCGGTCGGCGGGTTTGAGAAGATGTCACCCGATGCGGAGTTGGATGACGGGCTGATTCACTGCTTTGTGATTCGTAACATCGGCGTGCTGAACAGCGTGACCTTAGGTACATCATTATTCTTTGGCAATCTGAAGCATCATAAGGACGTGCATTATTTTACGGCAAAAGACGTGCGTGTACATTCGGAAGACATGATTCGTACCAATGTAGACGGCGAAGAAGGGCCTGCCTTGCCGATTCATCTTCGGGTGCTGCCGCAATATATTCAGGTCATTGTGCCTGAAGAAACTTAGAGCGAACGCAAGTACAGAGCATTTCTCCATATAATTGTAGGGGAAATCTATTGAAACCGATTGCATATATGTGTCACAATCATAGACGGAAGACGGGTATGGACATATGGACATGCATATATGTATCTGTGTCACATGCATTAAACTATTTTTGAATCTGGAGGGGAAACATCTTGAGAACCATGAAGCTGGGCAGCAGCACACTCGATGTGCCTGTAGTTGCTGTAGGTTGTATGCGAATCAATTCATTGGATAGTAAGGACGCGGAGCATTTCGTACGTTCTGCGATGGAAGCAGGTGCAAATTTCTTTGATCACGCCGATATTTATGGCACGGGAACATGTGAGGAGATTTTTGCCGATGCTGTGCAGATGAATCCCCAAGTTCGTGAAAATCTGATTCTTCAATCCAAATGCGGTATTCGCAAAGGCATGTTCGATTTCTCCAAAGAGCATATCCTGAATTCCGTTGATGGTATATTGCAGCGTCTGAGAACGGAATATTTGGACGTGTTGTTGCTGCACCGCCCGGATGCGCTCGTTGAGCCGGAGGAAGTAGCCGAAGCCTTCGACCAGCTGGAGCGTGAGGGAAAGGTACGTCACTTTGGTGTATCCAACCAGAACCCGAACCAGATTGCACTGCTGAAAAAATATGTGAAACAGCCGCTGGTAGCCAACCAGCTGCAGATGAGTATTACCAATACAACGATGATCGACAGCGGCATCAACGTGAATATGGAGAATGACGCTGCGGTGAATCGCGATGGCAGCATTCTCGACTACTGCCGTCTGCACGACATTACGATTCAGCCATGGTCACCGTTCCAATATGGTTTCTTTGAGGGTGTTTTCCTGGGCAATGAGAAGTTCCCGGAACTGAATGCCAAAATTGATGAAATTGCCGCAAAGTATGATGTCAGCAACACAACGATTGCGATTGCCTGGCTGCTTCGTCATCCGGCAAAGATGCAGCCGGTGACAGGCACAATGAACATTGGGCGTCTGCTGGATTGTGTGAAAGCGAGTGAAATTCATCTCACTCGTCCAGAGTGGTATGAAATCTACCGTGCGGCAGGTAATGTGCTGCCTTAAACTGTAATCGACACGAGCCCTGGCGGCTCGTGTTTTTTCGTGCGTACTTTAGGGCTTTGAAGAGGAGCCCTTTTTGATATAAAATATGGGTACGTACTTTTATGATGTTAAAGGATTAAATTGTAATTAATACAAATTAGTTGAAATTATTTTATTGAAAAGTACACACATATTACATATAATTACTTTTGCATACCGACAATCTCGTTTTTGGTGTTTTTATTTTGGAGGGTGGTGTTCCATTGGAGCCGACAACCACGATACGCGATCATTTAGAACGTTATCTGAAGCGTGAACAGATGTCGATCAGTCTTTTTTCAGAGCTGTCTGGAATTAATTCAGGCACACTCAGCAATATTTTGAATAAAAACCGACCGATCTCCATGCAGCAGCTGGATCGTATTACGATGGCTATGAAGCTTGAAGCAGGCCATTTCTATGAGCTGTATATTGATGAGTGCTTTGTGCATGCTACACCGGATTGGCGTAGACTCGGGCCTTTCCTGCATCGCTGTGCTGAGCTGGATAAGCTGGACTGTATCGAAGAGGTTGTTCGTCTGATGATGGATAATTTGTCATATATTCCGTTGTTATTTGAATTGGCAGAGGAATTCTATCATGATGGCAAAAGGAAACCGGCAGCTCTTTTATATGAAACGATTGCCGAAAGTGAGAAGATGCAGCATTCCGAGCGGCTTGCGCTTTGTCAGTACCGCCTTTTTAAGCTGGGGCTGACCAATGATCAGCAGCGGAATGTCATCATTGCCGCCCAGTTTGAATATTACGTGGATCGGCTGGATGAACGCTATCAGTTGGATGCATTGAATGAATTAATTAATGCTTTTGCCTCTCTTCACAGATGGAGTAAAGTGCTGGAGTTATCCGAGAAATTACGAGTAAAGGCCACGATTCACTATGAATTGAATGGAAGAAGAAAAGCGGAAGAAACAAAGCGACCTGTTATTTTTTATGTTATGTATGCCTATTTGGCCTCAGGCAGTGCTTATTTCCATTTAGATAACTATGAAATGGCCTTGAAATATGTGGCATTATACACCGATTCCAGTTGGGTGAAGGACCCTGATCAAGAAGAATTGGTTGTAATTCAGCAATTTCAGGAATGGGCAGAGGGGAATCGTTATATATATCAATTAATGGCTGGTCAATTTGAGATATTACCCCAGTATCTGGCCTACATCTCAACGAAAGAGAATGAGATATTTCCTGCATTATGTGATATTGTCACGGCAGCCAATCGCTACGATATGGATATTGATGAGGTGTTAGAGCAATACGCCCCACATTTCACTTATCAGGAGCAAAGCAACCGGATTGGGAAGGTTAGCAAGCAGGTGACGGATGATCGTTATGTCCGTCTTTTGGCTGGGTTAGGCAGGTACTATCTCAAGAAAAACCGCTATGCGGAGGGTTTGAATTTTGTTCTGGATAGTTTGAAGTTCTCTATTGAAATTAGCGATGGACGAGGTATGCTTAGAAGTATCGGACTATTTGAGCAATACAGGGATTATGCGTCCGATACAGCTATACAGCAATACAAAATCTTGATTGGTGAGGTGCAGAAAATCAATGAAGAAAAAACTGGCTTTGCTGATAGTTACTTGTAGTATACTGGTGAGCGTTTTCCCGCCCATCTTGGGAACATCCCCGATTCAGGGTAACCCCAACCCTCCAATTAACCGAACATTCGATCATGGTTTAGGGACATAAGCCTGAGCCACCAGAGCGTATCTGACATCGTTCAGATGCGTTCTTTTTGTGTGCCAATGAACAGAGCAAGGTGTAATAACAACCAATAAAACACATCTGTCATACCCTCATCAATCTATTGATTGGCATAATAATCTAAAATATGACAAAAGGAGGGGGGACTATGGATCGTATGGAATTAAAATCACAGATTGAAGAAGCGAGACAACAGCTGCATCAGGTGCATTTGCAATACGGGAGCTTGCTTCATCCTGAAGTGATCAGACAATCCGTAGTGCTCGATGCCCTGCTGAATCAATACAATCGAATGTGTGTGGAGAAATGGATGAATTAAGTATGACCTATTTACAATATGGTTTTTGTATATTATAGTTAGTTACATGAGTAACTAACCAACTAACTAACTAGATGATCATACGGAATGAAGAAGTAAAGCAGGTGATGCCGTTTGATTACAGATGACAGATCCAGATTGAAGGCTCGCCAATCATTAATTCGAATGAAAGTTGGAAACAGATGAAATCGACTTTGGATGAATCCCAGCCTATTTTTCATCAGATCGCCATGATGATCATGGATGATATTGTGGAAGGCAGATTGAAGGTGGAAGAACAGGTACCCTCGACGAATGAGCTATCCCGTTTCTACAATATTAATCCGGCCACGGCACGGAAGGGGCTGCAGGAGTTGGTGGACAAAGGCATCATATATAAACAGCGAGGTGTAGGCATGTTTGTTGCCAAGGGAGCGAGAGATGCGCTGCTCGTTGAGCGGAAACAGCATTTTTACGAAGAATACATCAAACCTTTGCTTGAGGAAGCAAGACGCATACGTATGGATGAGGACATGATCATTGATCTGATTCGTGGCAAGAAGGATAAGGAGCGTGAATTATGATTCATATGGAGCAGGTATATTACAGTTATCAAAAGAATAAATCCCCTATTCTGAACAACGTCACTCTGCATGAGCATGAACCCGTGATCGGGGCGATCTGGGGAAGAAACGGAGCTGGCAAAACAACGCTGATGAGTCTGCTCGCCGGTCACAGCCGCCCTGACCGTGGAACGGTTCAGGTGATGGGCCAGAATCCATACAATAATCTGTCTGCACAAGGGCATCTCTGTTATATTCAGGAGAATCATCCGCTCGGGAAAAATTGGACGATACATGATCTGCTGACCATCGGCTCGCATTTTCATGCACAGTGGGATCAGCAGCTGGCCCAGCGGCTAATTGAGGCATTCGAGCTGCCTTCCAAACAGAAGATCAGCAAATTTTCGAAGGGCATGAAAACTGCGGCACAGATCATACTCGGACTGAGCAGTCATGCAAGTGTGACAATTATGGATGAGCCGACCAACGGACTGGATGCAGAGAAACGGAAGCTGTTCTATGAAGCGCTTCTGGAAACCTACGAAGAAAATCCAAGGCTCATTCTGATATCGACACATCATATCGAAGAGGTACAGCCATTATGTGAGAGTCTGATCGTGGTACATCAAGGGAACATATTCATTCATCAGCCTATGGAGAAGATGCGCGAGCGTGGAGTTCTTCTAACAGGGTTAGTTCGAGAAGTTGAAGAGGCGGCTCAAGGTGCTGCGGTTATCGAATCCGCCCGATTAGGTGCGACCAGCAAAGTGATGATTGATGACGTGTATTCGAAGGACTGGAAGGCGAAGGCTCAGCAGTACGGACTTTCGATTGAAAAAGCATCACTTCAGGAATATCTGGTCCACGTGACCCGGCAGCAGGAGGGGATGAAGGTATGAATGCGATCAAGGGAACCAACCGAATGATCTGGGATGATATGCGTTTGTATCTGACCATCTTTACCTCGATTGCTCTTGGACTTACAGCCATATATGTGGCTATTGGTTTTCTGTTTCATGTCAGCTATTCCTCGCAGTTATTCGGACCAATGTATGGAGGAATCTGTACCTTCGCGATTGCAGGTTTGATCACACTCTATCCGGTAGCCATTGGCATGGGTAGTACACGGATTCAATTTATGAAATCCTTTTATATCATGGGAGCCGGGATGGTTGCGGGTACAATGGTCATCCTGCATTTGATCTACTTGATCATTCATCTGCTGAATACCGCGGGATGGCTGGAGGTTACGTTGCTTCAACCAGGGATGCTATACTCTTCCAACTACCTTGTGTTGCCATATCTATGGATGGACCTGATGCTTGGTTTCCTGGTACTTGGCTTGTCCGTTTTCCTGACGGTGTGCTGGATCAGGCTGGGAATGCGTAACTTTCTGTTTCTGTTGTTTGGCCTCGGCCTAGTGATGTCGCTGGTGGTTGCATTTGGAGATATGGGACAATTCACGCTCTGGATTGCCTATCAAAATCGAATGCTCGTATTCACGGTGTTGGGTGTAATCGGTGGCGCGCTGCTTCTGTCCACCTATCCCATGATGAAGCATGCTCCGTTGGTACGCAAAAGCAGCAAGGATTGATCAAGCAGGAGCTTGGACGCTAAGGGTACAGCTGCAAAATTTTGTGATAAACATCATTCATCTGATGTATGCCAAATATGAACACACGTCATCAGTGTATCCATAACTGGACGCATATAAGTAAAACACGAGGGAGCCGCTGCTCACCTCGTGTTTGCTTTATTTTCGTTAAGCCTGTGCCTGTGGTTTGAAGCCTTCCTCCTGAAGATATTCGCCAGCTTCGCTGCGGGACTCGAAGGCCATCTCCAGATCGTGTCCGGCGTACACACACCACATGTCATTATCGTATTTCAGCGTAAGGGTATTCCCGTGCTCATCGATCCAGATTCCGCCGCCAGTCGAGAGTTTGGGTGCTGCTGATCCCTGCATGCCGGTTTTTTCTTTTGGTGATTCTGCTGGGGCTGGTGCGTCCGGGTTGTAAGACATCGCCTTGAGGGTTGCATCCAGCAACGAACGCAGTTCCGCTTCGGAGTAATCACGAATATTAACGAAGCCTTTGGCATCGGTCTCGTATTCCGGCAGCAGCCCTGCATAAATATAACCGTTACCGTTAGGGTGAATATGGAGTGCTACAATCTTTTTCTCATACGCGCTGTCTTCGTAGTGGAAGTTCACACGTCCCAGGGAAACCTCTTTGCGCTGCAGCTGGGGATACGAATCCAGAATTTCGAGTTTTTGTTCAACGTTAAGCATAGTTGCCTCCTGTTAATGTTAGGTAGTGGGATTATACCACAGGTGGAGGCGGGAAACATCTTCTGCCCATGGGCAAGTGTGCGAGGTGAAGCCTTATGGACTTATTCTGCTACAGAGCTGTTAAAATGCTGCGTCCAAGTACTCTCAGATGCTCCATCACTTGCAGATAAGGATACGGTCCATAGCTTATTCGTGCTACGCCCAGTGCGGCGAGCTGCCCGGGAGAAGGCTCCTGGGCGGTTACCATCACGTTGACAGGAAGCGGCGAATGTTCGCAAAGCTCTTGAATCAGACGTTGATCCTGGAGTCCTGGAACGAAGAGACCACTTGCGCCAGCTTCTGCATAAGCCTTGCATCTTGTGAGTGCTTTATGGATCAACGTATCATTATGCTGCTCGGCAGCATGCTGTAGAAATAAATCGGTTCGAGCATTGATAAAAAGCGGAATGCCTGTCTGCTCTGCCGCTTCCCGGGCAGCCCCTAATCTCAGAACTTGCTCTTCTATACTGTACATCCCTTCACCAGCAGGCAGCTGATCTTCAATATTGATGCCAACGGCTCCATGCTCGACAACGAGCATCACATTTTGCTTCACCTCTGACACAGACCTGCCATATCCTCCCTCTATATCGGCCGTTACAGGCAGATCAACACTGCGTGTGATACGTGCCAGGTTAGCCAGCACCAAAGGGAAAGGCAAAGCTTCTCCATCCTGCTCCCCGTGTGCAACAGCAACGGACCAGCTTCCCGTAGCAATAGCCGCGGCCCCGGCAGATTGAATGGTCTGTGCACTTCCTGCATCCCATACATTAACCAGGATGAGAGGATTTCCTTTTACATGATATCGATGAAATTGTTCTGCCTTCTCTACTAACTTGTTCTTTACAACGCTCATCTGTATTCACTCCCTTATCATTTTCAACGTTTCGTGATGCTATGGACTATTCCGTGATGGATATGATGACTATTCTCTGTTTTGTTTCTCATGCTTGAGCAGCCAGTCCTTGCGTGTCAGTCCTCCACCGTACCCGCCCAGCTCTCCGCTTGAATTAATGACACGATGGCACGGAATAACAATGGCCAGCTGATTGGCTCCATTCGCCTGTGCTACCGCCCGGTATGCTCCCGGCTTCCCCACTGCATTAGCAATCTCCTGGTAGGACCTTGTTTCCCCGGCTGGAATCGATAATAATGCATCCCAGACCTGTTTCTGAAATGGTGTTCCTAAACAGAACAACGCTGTGTCGAACGTTGTCCGTTGGCCGTCGAAATACTCCGTTAATTCCCGTTCAATGGATTGAATGGGCATTGTTGTGCCAGGCACGATGGCAGAGCGGGTCCGTTTGCGCAGACGTTCCACCTCACGCTCCAGTCCTCTGCGGTCAACGAATTCAAGCAGATACAGCGCCTGTTCGTCAGCGACAGCCATCATCGGACCAAGTCTTGTATCGATCCAGGCAGCCTTCAGCACCCGCTCTTCATCGACTTGGGTCGGGGCAGCGCCCATGATTCGTGAGAAGGCATCTCTGAATCCGCTGCTGGATTCATATCCGGTGGAGAGCTGACTATCAATAATTGTGCGCCCCGAGCGAATATGCTTGAGAGCCAGTCCCATTCGCCGTGCACGGGCATAAGCAACAAAGGTCATGCCGAATCTTTTTTTGAACTGTCGGCGGGCTGTTGATTCATCAATAGACAATGCCCTGAAATCCTGTGCCTTCCAGCGCTTCTCAGGCTCCTTCTCTACAGCCTCCACCAGCATGCGTACTACATCGGACACGTGGTTGGGATGAGACAAGGGGCGGCAGCGTTGACATGGACGGAAGGATGCAAGCAAGGCCTGCTCCGCAGTTTCGTAAAATTCACAGTTCTCAAACTTCGGTTTCCGGGCTGGACAGGTCGGACGACAGAATACCCCTGTTGTTTTGACTCCGACATAAAACAAACCTTCATATTCTGAATCTTTGGCGACCAGCGCCGTATAGTATTGTTTCTTCAGCTCCGCAGAGATCATCAACTGCACGTCCTTACTTCATTAGAATCACAATCTTTCCCTTATTATAGGTCAGGTTAACCGATACCATCGCCGAAAATCAGGCATTAATTCTGCTGTACACTGCGGTTTATTTCAAAATAAAGAGATTGTTCAGAATTTGTTTAGAATCAAGTGATAGTATAGACCTATATATCAGATTAAAAGGTAGTAGTAATTGCCTAATTAATGTAGAAAAATAGAGAAAATTCACGTTGTTAGACGAAATGAATATAGGTAATCAAGCTTAGGATTAGCGAATAAAGGAAGATGAAGCTCGGGGGTTGATGAAAAGATGAGATATTCCACGTACAAAAGTATTCATGAGCACGGGCAGGCTTTGCCTGCAAAATCAAGTATTTCTTATGGGAAGTCCCACTCATTGCACCAGATGACGCATGGAGCCTTAATCAAGATGCTGATTAGCATTAGTGTTTTTATCGCGGGCTGCAGTGTGGTGTTTACCGCCTCGGCGGGGGACGAGCCAGTTGTGTTGAATCAGCAAGTTATTGTCACCTCAGGAGATACGTTATGGAGCATTGCGCTTGAACACAAACCGGAGCAGATGGATACGCGGATATATGTCGAAGCGCTCAAAGATGCCAATCGGCTGCAGCATGGTACCATTCAAAGCGGACAAGTGCTGAGCTTGCCACAATTTCAACGATAACTACAGGCAGTTGCTTTAGTGAGTCTCTTCTCTTTTTTGCGCATACGTACTTATACATGATCCTCGAATGAACCGTATCATCTGAATTTTGATCTCATTTACATAATATGGAGCTTCATGAGGAACGATATGGTGTAGTGATGAATAGGGTTCATATTCGAAGTCATGTATGTTCAGGCATGCGTAGGAATGAAGGGAGAAGAGTAGCGTATGAATCAAATGCTTAACAGAATGATGTTATACACAGCCGTATTGTGTTTGGTTCTTGTCATTAGTGCGTGTGGTGCTAAAAATAATCAAGAGTCTGTTCAGGAGCATGCCTATCCGCAGTCCAAACAACCAATAGAGGAAGCGGGACAGACGACTGTACCGAATGCAGAGGCCAAGAACAAAACGAACGGGAACAGTGCTGGAGCTCAAGAGAGCAAAATGTGGACACAATCTGAAGCTGAAGCAGCCTCAGATGAAATACAGATTGTTATTGACCAGTCGGATAAACCGAAGAAGGACAACAGCTTTGATTTTGCCATCAAGCAGGTACCGAAGGGTTACTCCTTAACGGAGATGCGCTGGACCTCCAACACCATCACGATTGTAAACTCTCTGGAGGAAGCAATTGAGCATGGCAAGAACGGGGAAGACGGTTTTTATTTTAGTGGTAACGGGCAGTATTCCGGGTTTATCTATTCAGACGAGATGAAGGGTGAACGCGGGAAGGCGATATTTGTATTTACCAATGAAAAGGGTAACGTGCTGATGTCCGAGAAGGAGATTCGTCTGAAGTAGTTAGAAAGCCCATTACATGAACTGAATATAGCAAAGGCTAGGAATAAGCTTCCTGGCCTTTTGGCTGTCCTGTAACGCAGGTTTCTACATAAAATCAAAGAAATATCGAACAACGTGGAACATCACCGGGGAGGTGTAGGTAAGACTATCCACCCGGCTGAGATAGCTTTTTTTGAGCGCATCGAACTTGGTGTCGTCTCCGATCAGCAGATCACGCTTCAGCACCGATACCGTCAGACTGCCGAAAAAGCCTGCAAGACTGATCAGTGCTGCAATGAACAGTGAGAATTCCCAATCAAACGGCGTCAGGTACGGATGAATGAAATATGAGGTCGCCGTTGTCACAACAAATGCACACACGAACCCTTCCCAAGTAATAAATGGATTGGCGGTGGGCACTACTTTTCGTTTGCCCAGATACAGAGATACCAGATAATGCACCACATCATTCAACTGTGTTAACACAACGAGGAAAAGCACAAGCTTCGATCCATATTCCGGTGTAGCAAACGGGAAATAAGCCAGATGGCTTAATCCGAATACCATCAGCATCAGTCCCCACTGCGTGGAGCTGACACTGCGCAGGAAGCCGACAGTGCCTTTGTTAATCAGACGCGGAAGCGGCAGAACAAGAAACACATAGAGCGGAATGAATATGATAAACATGCCATACCATCCGATGTAAATCCAGTAAAACTGAACCGGAATCGCGAGATATGCCCACAGAAACAGGCGGCGGTCCGCTTTGCGTGTGTTGCGAATCATGGAGAAATATTCTTTAAGGGAAAAGAACGTAAGTACCATAAGGGAGATCAGGGAAACGATCGGGTTAAATAAAGTGGCCAGGCAGAAAATTACAAGCATGCCCCACCAGGTTTTGATCTTGTAGCCAATGCCCGAATAATCCTTGTCCGGCTGAAGCCTGGCAATGATTTTGTATACGATATGAATAACGAGTAAGGCAGCAAAGATCAGGGTTAATGTAAATAGCGAGCTGTTCATGTCAAAGGATCACCTGCTTGGTTGAAGTAAGATTCCATTATAGGGTACCTATGTTATTATGAAGGAACAGTGCCAAAATGATAAGGGGAAATATGGGAATGACGGATGAACGTTCAATATATATTTTGCTGACCAACACGGGGACGTTGTTTACAAGAGTAATTCAGAGCTATACCCGAGCGCCGTATAATCATGCATCAATCTCATTCGACCGGGAATTAATGGAGCTGTACAGCTTTGGCCGCAAGCATCCGAGCAATCCGCTGAACGGCGGGTTTGTGAAGGAGGATATCCAGACAGGTACATATAGCAAATATCCGAACACGACATGTGTGATATATGAGCTTCAGGTATCAGAGCGTGAAGTGGAAAAAATGAAGCGTGTGCTGCACATTTTCATTCGCAGCCGTCAGAAATATATGTACAATCTGCTGGGTGTCATTGGCATCACCCTCAAGGAGCCGGTGGAATTCAGCAACTCTTATTTTTGCTCCCAGTTTGTCGCCGAAATTTTGCAGCGCTCCGGCATCAAGCTGTGGAACAAGCTGCCTGCGCTTGTCACCCCGGACGATTTTCGCCAATGCGAGCAGCTGAAGCTGGTGTATGAGGGGAGACTGCGTGAATATCAGGCAAGGACGGACCATTGACAAGGAATTCACTTGAAATTTTTTTTGAAATGATGAATTTTGACGAAAATTATGAAGAAATCCACTCTATTTTCAACTATGGAGTGGATTTTTTTCCTTTTATTATCATTTCCTGTTTAGATTCTGTTTATTGTTGTGTTTTAAACTAGGTCCAAAGATGCAGGCAAATAGATCAAACATGAATTGAGAGGAGAGCGAAGCCTTGTTCAGAAAGATAGCAAGTTTTTTGTTGGTGGCTGTGATGTTGCTTCAGATTGTAAGTCCTGGAGGTGTGGTGAGTGCCCGATCTTACCCATTCGAACTTATAAACATGGAGAGACAAGGATATGATGATTCCAACCCTGGCGAAAAAATAGCTAATGTTCGTCATTTGCTTGAGGACGGAGAATTGTTGGAGCTGCCTGAAGGTTACGCAGCATTAAGCGACGATCAAAAGAATGAGATTGCCAGAGGTATGATCATGCTGATTCCATCAGAGGTGCAATATGAGAGTGATAATCATGCTGTATATGCATTTAAACTGATCTATAACGTCAGTGTAATACCCGGACAGTTTGATATTGATGCATTAGGCGAGAAAATGGATCAGGTATACAGTTCGCTAGGGAAGTGGAACTCCTATTTCTCGGGTGTCGACAAATCGGAGTGGACACAATCTGCATCTCGTTATATGCAGCTGACAGGTGCGGATCGGACAATGTTTCTTGATAATATACTGTTCCACAATCTAGTTTTCAAGAATAGTGCTACGATCTACCATAATAGTCAGCTCACAATGATGAATTACAAACTCAATGAGTATATAGAGATAAATAAAACAACTGACATCAACAGTATGATTGGGGCGATCGACTCGCTTTTTGGAATATATATGATGTTCCTTCCACAAGTGGGGCAGACCGAAGGCGTTCAACCGTTCGTTTTTAACATGGACAAGATGTCTACGATTCAGAATGAAGAAGCTAAAAATGAACTCGCTCAATGGATGCTTGATCATAAGGATGATGGTTATGAAACGGTATTTGACGTGCAAAAAGCATTTGATGCATTCTTTGAACCAGGACTCATCAAGTATAACCAATTGAAGAAGGCAGCGGATCAAGGCAACGCGGATGACTTCATCGAGGAAGCAATCGAATTGCTGAGCGATAAAAATTTCATAACTACGCCTGACTTTGAACAACTTTCAACAGAGGATCAGAAGGCGATCGTCATATATATGCTTAAATTAGATCCCCCTACGAGTGATGGATATGCAAACAAGGGACAAGTTCAGTTTTTAGTTCAGTCGGCGCAAAAAGCATTGGAGTTTACCCGCGCATACGGTGGGCAAAATGCTGTATCCTCATTGGATGCGCTGTATATGAATCAGTTTGACCGTAAGCTTTATTTTGATTACCCTGCTGCTGAAAGCTTGTTTTATAAAAATATTGAAACATACCTTCAATTTTCAGACATTGAAAAGGAAATGACAGCAGATATCATGGGCCTGAGATCTAAAAGAAATAATGCTGTAAAGGGAGTACTGTCTTATATCGATAGCGCGGTACAGGACACGCCTTCAATTAACAGTACAGGACAGTCGACCGAAGAAATGGTGTTTGTGCTGGAAAAGCTGCAGGACCTTCAGGAGAAGATAGAAGAATATAATGCAAATTCATCACAAGAGCCAATAAACAGCTTCACTCTTGATGTGAGTAAAATAAATGAATTAGAGACAAATGAAGATTGGGAGAAACTTGCCAATCATATGATAGCGGAGCGGCCATCTGGAGGATACGCAAGTTATGAACAGATCCAGACTGCATTTAATAAATTTTTCCCTGATGATGACAACACGAATGCCTTGTCTGTCTTGAATACTGCGAAGAGAAGTGGAAGTACAGCAGCTATGCGTACGGCAATGGAAAACCCTGATCTGGGCATTACTTTCCCTGATGGGTACGGTGCAGTATCCTTACAGGTTAGAGATTTCATCGCGGACTTCCTGATCAAGAATGTAAAGAACGATTTTGATAACAAAGGTCAGGTTCAATATATGATTGAACTTGGTTACCTGGCCCAGTCCGTATGGGAGCAAAAACAATTAAGTACGCTGAAAACCGAGCTTGATCTTCTGGCTCAGCAGTTGGTAGATGGCACCCTTCATTTTAATGATCAACAGACATACGGACTCCGCAGCATTGGCGAAAAGTATCTGGAGCGCAGTAAAGTAGATAAAGGTGTGTTTGCTTACAAATACCTGCATGCAATTGCCTTTGAAAGACTGGAAGGGGAGTTTGCAGGAGATATCGTAAATCCGGATATTGTGCTCAACCTTTTCTCGATGCCTTATACTTCCTTCGGAGAGTCTAACTCTACGCCTCTAATGAATCAATGGCTGGATAATGCGATGAACGATCAGCTTGAGGGTGAGGCCTTTTTTAATAAATATAAATTTGATCGTACAGGTGCCCTCGATCTATCCAAAAGAGTAGAGCTCAGCCCTGAAGTGAGAATGGAATTAGCTGAGTGGGTGCTTAATGAACAAGATAGCTATGAGGATATTGGGAATCTGCAATATGTGATCAATCGATTCTTTACCGCTCCCAAGATTCAAGGGGATGACATTAACAACAAAATTATTGGTCTGGATAGTACGATGGAGATTTCTTTTGATGGCAAATTGACCTGGATTGATCTTGACTCTATTCAAGTATTGAATTTTAGTGGTAACAAGACAGTGTGGGTGCGTCATAAGGCATTTAGCGATGAACTGCCAGGACGTGCTGTGAAAGTTGTTTTCACGGCAAATGGTGACAGTGGAAACGGCAACGGTTCTAACCCTAACCCGGGCAGCGGCAATGGGGGGAATACAGGCGGAACTGGCGGTGGAACATCTACTACGACACCAGTAACGACTACACCAGCTGCAACACCGAAACAAGAGCAACTCGTGGTGGATGTGAATGGAGTTAACGGCACGAATCTGACCAAAACACCAATTACACGTACAACCGAGACCAATGGAACTGTTAAAGATTTGGTGAAAATGACAGAAGTGATTGCCAAGCAATCGGTTGAAAAAGCCAAACAGCTGGGTACCGATACCGCACGTATCGTCATTCCAGATACGAAGGATGCTGTGTCTGAGACACGCGTTGAAATTCCAAAAACAGCCGTCAAAGACCTGAGCGACGGCTCGCTCAAGCTGGAGATTTCAACGCAAAATGCAGTGATTTCGATTCCGACCCAATCTATTGCCGGATTCGATCAGGACTTGTACTTCCGCATCGTTCCGCTCAAAAAGGAATCCGAGCGCAAAGAAGTAGAGGACCGTGCGAAGAAAGAGCAAGTGATTCAGCAAGCCGCTCCGAATGCAAACGTACGTGTACTGGCTCGTCCAGTAGAGATCGAAACGAACATGCAGAGTCGTGAAGTCACTCTGACATTGCCGCTGGGAAGCAGTCTGCCATCCGATGCAGCTGCTCGTCAGCAAGCCTTGAATAACCTGGCTGTATATATTGAACACAGTGACGGTACGAAAGAACTGGTACGAGGTAAGCTCGTGAAGCTGGCTGATAACAGCGAAGGCATTGAGTTCACCGTAACGAAGTTCAGTACATTTACACTGGTATCTGTAGACGGACTGAACGCTGTTCAACCAGCAAACCATCCGTACATCCAAGGTTTCGGTGCAGACTTCCGTCCGGATGCGTTCGTAACACGTGCCCAGATGGCAGCGATGCTTGCTCGTAATCTATCGGTTGAAGCAGCGACAGCACCTGCAACAGAGACAAGCTTTACTGATGTAACTGCAACACACTGGGCAGCGAACGAGATTAAGCAAGCGCAGGCTGCTGGTATTATGAATGGCCTGAGCATCTCCGTGTTTGCACCTGAAGGTTCGATCACACGTGCACAGATGGCGACGATTGCATACCGCTGGTTGCAGAAGCAAGAAGCTAATACAGCGGTGACAACAGGAACGACGTCGACAGCAACTACAACTAGCGCAAGCACTACTGCAAAAACGGCAAATGTAGCATCCTTTACCGATGTACCTGCTGATCTGTGGGCAGCCGAAGCAATTGCATACGTGCAATCTGCAGGGCTGATGACAGGTTACCAGGATGGCACGTTCAAACCAGACGGCAAGCTGACTCGTGCCGAAGCGGTTAAAGTGCTGAACATATTGTTCAAACGTACACCGCTGACAGGGGCAGCAACACCATCCTTTAGCGATGTGCCTGCCACACACTGGGCATATGCTGATATTGAAGTAGCGGCACAGAAGTAAGAATGAACAGCAGCAAAGAACAAATAACCATTTCTGAATGAACAAAAGATCCAAGCACAAAAAGGCCGGGAATATGATCCCCGGCCTTTTTGGTTGCTCTGTATCACGCGGGTTTCTACATAAAATCAAAGAAATATCGGAGAAAAAACAGTTGTATGTAGACGGAGGGTATACTTTAATTTGATAGCGGTTATGTAGGTCTCGTGAGAGACCATGTTTAATGCCTCCTCCACTGCTTGTCTCTGGACCGATTCAGATGAGCATCCGGAGGGCAGCGAAGGGCTGCATGTGGAGATTTATACGGATCGGGTGGTTGTGAAGGGCCGGGACTTTACTGACGGAAAATGGATCGAGGGTGCTGAGTATACAGTGTGCTATCCCCAAAACTAAATATCGTTCCACGTGAAACGTCACGCAAATACGCCATGCCGAGCAAAATTTGTAAATGGGTGCGGCTACGATTTATACTCAAATAGATACACATTGTTATTCCAAACATTGGAATAAATCCATTTACTTATTTACGGAGAGGATGTAGAAGACGCATGCGAGAACTTCAGGTTCAAACGAAATATGGTAGGGTTCAAGGCGAGCTTTTACAAGGTGCAAGCGTGTGGAAAGGCATCCCGTATGCCAAGCCGCCAGTAGGCGAGCTGCGTTTCCGTGCTCCGGCACAGCCCGAGTCATGGGATGGAATTAGACAGGCGACCGAATTTGGTCCTGAGAACATACAGCCGCGTCACAATTCAGAGGAGATGGCTGGACAGAAGCCGCCAGAGTCGGAGGATAGTCTGTATCTGAACATCTGGGCCCCTGAAAAAGAGAGCAGTCACCCTCTTCCCGTCATGGTCTGGATTCACGGGGGTTCATTTGTAACTGGCTCAGGCAGTCTGCCCGTATATGATGGCACCCAGCTGGCTGTTCGTGGCGATGTTGTTGTGGTGACTATTAATTATCGTCTTGGACCACTCGGTTTCCTTCACATGGCTCCGCTAGGCGAGGGTTTTGTATCCAATGCAGGTCTGCTGGATCAGGTGGCAGCACTGCAGTGGGTGAAGGAGAACATCACTGCCTTCGGTGGTGACCCGAATCAGGTTACTGTGTTTGGCGAATCCGCAGGAAGTATGAGCATTGCTGCATTGATGGCGATGCCATCTGCCAAAGGGCTGTTCCAACGTGCGATTATGGAGAGTGGTGCATCACAGTTCATGCCGGAAGAACAGGCGGTTGCCCTGCGAGAGGGCATGCTGAAGGTGTTGGGTGTAGACCGCAACAACCTGCAAAAGTTGAACAGTATGCCGGTGGAGAAGATAATGGCGGCGGCAGAAACGGTAAAGCAGCAGAGCGGAGCGGGTATGGCATTGTTATTCCAGCCTGTGCTGGATGGCGAGACACTGCCGCAAATCCCGCTTCAGGCTGTGAGCGAAGGCTCGGCTAAGGAAATCCCGATACTCATCGGTACAACGCTGCATGAGGGATCGCTGTTTATTCAGCCGCATGTACCATACTCGAAGGAGATTGATATGGTGCAGGGGGTTGATTTCATGACACCTGATCTGGAGAATCGGGCTGCAATCGCGGACAGCTATCCGAAAACTGCGGATGGACAGGCTCAGGTCATGACCGATATGTTCTTCTGGCGCTCGGCGCTGCAGTACGCAGCTGCACAGCAGCAGCATGCCCCGGTGTGGATGTACCGCTTCGACTGGGTCATGCCGGAGCATCCATTGTTAAAGAGAGCTATTCACAGCATCGAGATCTTCTTTGTGTTTAACACGCTGGATGCCTTAAAGTTCATGAAAGCCGAGCCGGATGAAGCTGCAAAGGCTCTTGCACTGAAGGTACAGGACGCCTGGCTTGCTTTTGCGAAGGAAGGTAAACCCTCTACCGCGGAAATTGAATGGCCTGAATATCGTCAGAATCGGGCCACGCTTATCTTCAACCATGAGATTGAGGTCGTGCATGACCCTGAATCATCCAAGCGTGAACTGTTGGGTGTATAGATAAGTCATCTCTGGTATATAATCAAAGATTCCTAGAATCTTTGTATGCAAAAATGACAGAATCACCTGGAGATTAGCGTTATGCCCGGATTTGGGAAAATCCCTTTTGCTAAGGGGGAAATCCGGGCATGAAGGCGAAGCTTATGCTTCCGATGCAACTTTCATTCAGAAAGCTCTTAGCTCCGCCTATCCAGGTTTTTTCTGTTCTCTCCGTTATAGTGTAAATGAATCGTTCACCTTATACATCATCCCAAAGCATAGCACTTTACAACGCTAACGATTCCTACAAACCTTATTGGTCCTCAATTCAGGCTGTCTGAATTCTAACAATTCACAGGAAGCTTATTACAGCAAAAAATCGAAAAAACAACCTCCAGTAGCTCAAAATCAGCGATATAACGTCTCTGTGATTCGTTAGAATTGTAACGCGCTCCAAAACACCTGAATAAGCTCTCTGCGATTCGTTAGAGAATTACATATCTACAGATCAACAGATCTACACATCGCAGACCGCAGACCGCGCATCACAGACCACAGTCCACACATCACAGACCATAGTCCACACATCGCAGACCACAGTCCATGTACCATAGACAACACACCAAACACCAAACACCACTCACCACAGTCCAATGTCCCTTGCAGGATGTTAAACGTCGGGCTTTACGGAGGTAAAAAGGCGATTTCCACCTGTTCCTTCTGTTCTTCCAGAAGAGGTTAAGGTAATTTCGCATGGTGAATACGGGCATTATCCAGAACCATCACTACCTTCCCGGATCATACTCTCTCTTCAGGCAATTTGGCTATACCCGCGATCGCGTAGCGTCTGTCGTTCAAACTCACGTTTCATATATAAGCGACAGCCTATGTTCCAATTTTCAAGAAACTAACATCTTAGGATACAGCATCTCCAAACATCAAAAGCGGCCTCATGGATGATCCATGAAAGGCCGCCTTTTGGGTTCTGTGTGATGTCGTGTGGTGTTGCATTCGTTCGATTGATCGCAGTGGAAGCAAGAGAAATACTCATATTATTTCCGCGAGGCTCGGATACGAGAAACTTCATCGAAGTAGAAGGAACGTTTGCCGCCAGAGAACAACACCACGATCGCATGGATAAACAGCGTGAGGTACACGATCAGGTACAGGGCGCCGATGCCCAGGGAAATCCAGATGAGATAAGGCTGCAGCGTATCCTCCCGAAAGTTAGGGTAGGCATACTTGCTTACTAGTTGAATGATAGTTAACAGCAGCCACGGAGCATAGATGGCGATAAATCGTTTCACCAGCGCTGGAAGCGTCGGTGTACCGCTCTGACGATCGACATAACGGAAGCGCAGAATAGCTGAACCCGGTGTATATCCGTTGCGAACCCAAGGGATGAAGAACAGAACAATAACCATTGCCGTGGACGAGTCCAATACCGTCTGAATGTCATTGGTTAAAGTGAAAATGGACAAGAAATTGGTGATAACGACCACGACAATACCGTCGATCAGAAGCGCAAGCAGCTGAGGAACAGGATATACACGATCTTGCTCCATAATCTGTTCACTTTTGGCCTGGATACTCGCTCTGGACGGGAACAGGGCCAGCAGCAGCGGGGCTGCAAAGAAACCGATCACTGCACCGGAGGTGTTCATCATCAGGTCATCCACATCGAACAGCCGGTAAGGACAGCTGTAGAATCCGTACAGTCCAGTCAGTTGAGTTACCTCAAAAAACAAGGAAAGCCCGAACCCGGCTACCAGGGCGTGTTTCCAGAACGCTCTCTTTTGCCAGAAATACCGGATATATACCCCCAGCGGCATGACAAGCAGGACATTAAACATCACTTGCAGGAAGGCTCGGCCCTTGATCATGTTGATCCAGGTTGACGGCTGGGACCAGACAATGGGTGTTTCCCGCATAATGTCTTTGACGAACATAAATGGTGTCAGGTTGTAATAGACTGTATCTGCGGCTTGCTGAGCACAAGTGTTTCGTGTTGTTGGAAGCGGCAGAATGACCAGACAGTAGGCGGCCAGCAGGTAGAAAACAAATGAAAAGCTGATGGCAAACCGTGACCAGCTGAAGAAGCCGTCCTTGCGATAACCATAGATTAACCAAGGCACCAGCAGGAACATGGAGGCAATGACAAAGATAATAAACGCAGTCTGAATGGGGAACACATAAGATGACATAAGGAAGCTCCTTTTGAGATAAGAGTAACGGTCAGATGGTACTATCATTTATATTTCTAGCAGGATGACAGGCCAGCAAGAGATCCGTACAAGGTGTGGTAGCAGCCTGTTATCATATGGTTAAGGTGATATGTTATTTTCTAATCATAAGCGGGTTACCTTAAAGTGAAGGTCGAATTCCTTTAAATCTGGTTTAAATATGTACCTGAATATATCCTTCAATCCATACCTGACAGGGATGCAGTGATCCATGGTATGGAACATATCGTCAAAATTCTGTATACTTGCGAGATAGCTAAAATCAGAATGGAGAGTTTAATACATATGTCTAACTTGCCTAATTGTCCGAAATGTAATTCAGAGTACACGTATGAGGATGGCCTGCTGCTGATCTGCCCGGAATGTGCGCACGAGTGGTCACTGGAAGCGGAGGAGCAGGAGGAGAATGCCAAAGTGGTGCGCGATGCCAACGGAAATGTGCTGAATGATGGTGACACGGTTACAGTCATTAAAGACCTCAAGGTCAAAGGCAGCTCGCTCGTCGTGAAACAAGGCACCAAGGTGAAAAATATTCGCCTGATTGACGGGGATCATGACATTGATTGCAAGATTGACAGTTTGGGTGCGATGAAGCTGAAGTCCGAATTTGTGAAAAAAATCTAACTGCCCGTCCAAGCGTGATGCTTGTGATTGGCTGTAAGTATCTTCATCCAGAAAGAGCGTTCATCTCTACAGCATTGTAGAAGTGAACGTTCTTTTTTTGGTAGGGAGACAGCAGGAATGAACCTTTGAAGCGTCGGCTTTGTCTATAGATTTGAAAAGGCTGATGCAGAGAAAGGAGGGGATGGTATGAACGAAAAGGAACTGTTCGAGCTTTACAGCAGGGACGTGTACCGAACTTGTTATTACATGCTCCATCACGCTCAGGATGCAGAGGATGTCTGCCATGATGTGTTTGTTACCGTGTTCCGTCAGGATTGGCGGAAGGTGGAGCATATGAAGACATGGCTGATGAAAATTACAGTGAATCACTGCCTTAATTTTATGAAAAGAGAACGTGCATCGAAGCAGCGGGAGAAAAAGCAATTTATGCTTACACCGCAAAGGACAGCTGAGCCGGTAGATACCATAGTTGAGCATGAAGAGGAACAGGAGCGCTGGCAGCAGTGGGTTCAGGAGCTGCCTGAGAAGATTCGCGCAGCCATGCTGCTGCGTTATATGAATGAATTAAGCCTGGCGGAGATTGCCGAGATTCTGGACATTCCGCTGGGTACAGTGAAATCAAGAATCTATAAGGGCCTTCGTTTGCTGAAGAAAAGATGGGAGAAGACCAGTAAGCAGCAGCAGAAAGGGGAAATGTACAATGAAGCATACGGAAAGTCAGTTATCTCATCATCTGAAAAATGATGCGGACATTCGCTATCCAGATTTTGATGCTATGTGGGAACAGATCCAGCAGGATCAGGAGAGATGTCCTGAGCTTGACTTTTCGCCAGTGCAAGGGAGGGGCTTGAGGCATTTGAGATGGAAAAAGACGGCGCTGATCGGAACAGCTGCGGTGGTTCTTATGGCAACGCCCGTATATGCAGCAGTTCATTATAACTGGTTTGACCTTATGGATCACCGGAGCGGTATTCAGTCTGCGATGCAGAACGGACTTGGGCAGAAGCTGAATCATTCCGTGACAGTAAAAGGAGTAACCTTAACGCTGGATACAGCCTTTTCCGATGATAATCGCACGGTTATTCTATATACCTTGAACCCTGGCTCGTACAAAGGGGATACCGTCAGATTTTCTTCGATCGGGCTGCGTGATGAGAGCGGCAAGGTAATTGAAGGCCGTTACTATCATGTTCTCGACCAGACGGATGGAGAGTATAAAGGTTATTTTGAGACCGACTGGACACCTTCAGGCAACGAAGCGAATGTTGAATTTACAGTAGGCGGGATTCAAGTGTTAGCACCTGCAGAGGAAAAAATCACGCTGGATCTGTCTCAACAGCAGTCCCAGTTGTTTGATATCAATAAGGATGGATTGGATAAACTCGCAGTAAGTGTGTTCCATGAACAGGATCATCAAGTGATGCTGTCCACCGCACTGACCTTTAGTCAGTCCGAGGTTCGAGAGTACGCTTATCCTTTTCTAAAGATATACGATCAAAAACGCCAGGTACTGGAGGAAGCTGCACCAAGTATCAGTGGTAAGCCTGGAGCACACGGTGAATATATATCAGAGCAGTTCTACAATCTGGAGACGCTGAAGAAGCAAGCATCCTCATATGTACTCGCTTATAGTAAAGAAGAAGGCAGTATGAATCAGCCACTGGATATCCGTATACGTCTGGATAAAACAGAGATGCTCAGCGGCACGAGTAAAAGAATGCTTAACATCCCGCTCGATCCGCAATCGGATAACGTCATGGTTAAGGAAGCTATCATCACACCTACACAAATCAGGGTCATTCTTGCGGATCATCAACCGTACAGGCAGCTCCCCTATTTGAAATACACACTGGATGTGAAGGGGACTCAGCTAGAGGGAGGAATCTGGCCTTCAGAGAATGACAAAGGTGAGACGGAGCTTCGGTTTGAAGTCAGTCCGGGGCTGAATATCTCTCCTGACACACCGATAACTCTTCATGCCCATCATAAGGTCAATTATTTTAAGGTTGAATCGGAGCCGATTACGTTATCCGCCATTAGTGACAAACCACAGGTTGTGGATTCCAAGCTGGGCGGTGTCATCATCCACTGGACATATTACCGCAAGGACGGTGATTTGTATGTGGAGAGGTATAGCGATGACCCTCGTTTTGGAGGAATAAATCAGACGTTTATGCTTGAGAAAGGCGAACGGAGCTACGGCATGCCGGCCAAGACACAGTTTGCCGGAGACGGGAACAACCAGGGCATTGACCGATATGAGAAGTACACTTCAGATACGGCAGTTGTATATCCTTATATGTACAGTATAGAAGAACCGGAACGTGAAGTGACTGTACCACTGCTGGAAGAGAAGTGAAAATACGAGTCAGGATCGGGTCATTGGAAAACTAGGACAAAGTCAGGTCTCCTTTTTTCAAAGTGTATAGTATTTGAATATGTTTCATTATTATAATATATTTTTACATTTTTGTTCGAAGAGTGCATTTCAATTCCCGGAGTTGACAGGAATAATCAGGAATAATATACTAGTTAAAATTTAACAGTTAAATGCAATGATCAGGAGTAGTAAGGTATATGGCATCGGTGCAGAGAGCTGTCAATCAGGGTGCAAGACAGTCCAGCCTGACCCCAACTCACCTGTGAGCAGCAGGGTTGAAGAGCAGTTATAGTATGTCTCCATTGATCCGGCTAATAAGTAGCTGAATAGATTCATAGATATACAGAACTGAATTCATGTAGACCCTGACGGGTAACCTCCGTCATCAGGTTCTGAGATGTTATGGCAGGATAGGTTCGGATATATTTATCCTGTTCATAATTCAACAAGAGTGGTACCGCGAAGGTCAGACCTGTCGCCTCTTAGCTGAGGCGGCAGGTTTTTTTGTTTTATATAACAGGCCTTAATGTTGAGAAAAGGCAGGTGCGGCAGGATGGAAAGATCACGTGTGGTGGACTATTATTCTCGATTTGACGAGTGGGGAAGGCTGGATCGGGAGCCGCTTGAATTCATGATTAACATGCATTATATAAGAGAGGCGCTTCCCGCCACAGGACTTGTGCTGGACAACGGGGCCGGGCCGGGTAAGTATGCGATGGAGCTTGCACGATCAGGATACCGTGTTACACTCTCAGATCTGACCCCTGCCTCTGTGGATATGGCCAGACAGAAGGCTCAGGAAATGAAGCTGAGTCAACAGTTTGAAGGATTTTATGTGCTGGATGCGACCCATCTGAACGGGATTGACGATGAGACCTACGTTCGACCATCAGGATCAGGGCCGTTTCACGGGAGCATACTATGTTCATGTGCAGGACGTTGTGCCATTTATGGAGCAGCATGGTTTCGAGACCGTGCATCTGATTGGCTCCTCCAGCCTGAAAGCGATGCTTACGGACGAACAGGAGCAGTATTGGAAGGAGCGCGGCGAGGAGCAGGAGCTGTTTCATTACCTGATTGAAGCGGCCAAGGACCCTTACATATTGGGGATTTCATCTCATCTGCTGTATATCGGGAGGAAGCTGTAAGAAATAAGAGCGGTGGCCTGAAAGTTTTCTGCAAGAAAGCTACATCGGGAGCATACGCTTATCACCGGATTGAATGAAAATTGCCCTCTGGAAACAGAGGGTACTTGTATTTTTCCTCAAAATAGTTCAATATGAAGATAAATAACAAAAGGTGATCTACTTACAATAGGTTAGATGAACGACGGATCGCTTCATTAACAGGGAGGAACATACAATGGAAATCGGAATCAGTACATTTGTGGAAACAAACCCGGATGTAAATACAGGAGAATTAATCAGTCATGCGCAGCGTATTCGCGATGTCGTGGAAGAGATTGTTTTGGCAGATCAGGTAGGGCTGGATGTATACGGTGTGGGAGAGCATCATCGTGCTGATTATGCCGCTTCATCCCCGGCTGTGATCCTGGCAGCAGCAGCATCCCAGACCAAAAATATTCGTCTGACAAGTGCGGTAACGGTGTTGTCCTCGGATGATCCCGTACGTGTATTTCAGGACTTTGCAACGCTGGACGGCATCTCTAACGGACGTGCAGAGATTATGGCCGGACGTGGATCATTTATTGAATCCTTCCCGCTGTTTGGTTATGAGCTGAGCGACTATGATGAATTGTTTGATGAAAAGCTGGATCTGCTCTTGAAGCTGACAGAATCCGAAAAGGTCACCTGGTCGGGTAAACACCGCCCTTCCTTCAACAACCTGGGCATCTACCCGCGTCCGGTGCAGGAGAAGCTTCCGGTCTGGATCGGCAGCGGCGGTAATCAGGAATCGGTTGTGCGCGCAGGTCTGCTTGGATTGCCGCTTGTGCTTGCGATTATCGGTGGTCGTCCGAAGCAGTTCGCACCGCTGGTCGAGCTGTACAAGAAAGCAGCTGCGCACGCGGGTCATGACGCTTCCAAGCTGACCGTAGCTTCTCACTCCCACGGCTTCATTGCCGACACAACAGATGAAGCAGTAGAGAAGTTTTTCCGCCCTGCACAGGCTGTTATGAATCAGCTCGGACGTGAACGCGGATGGGGGCACTATGGCCGGGAAACCTTCGATGCAGCACGCAGCCTGGAAGGTGCGCTGTATGTAGGCGATGTGCAGACTGTAGCTGAGAAAATCATCTATCTTCGCAAAGAAGTCGGCATCACCCGTTTCATGCTGCATACGCCGCTCGGAACGCAGCCGCATGATGAGGTTATGCACGCTATCGAACTGCTTGGCAAGGAAGTCGCACCGATCGTACGCAAGGAGATTGCCCGCTGGGAAGCAGAGAATGCCTGAGATAATTTGAGCAGTCTGTAGTCAAGCATCTCGGATATGTGAAAATAAAACTATAGCAGTGTCATATCATGGACGTGCTTGATGCATTAACAGGAGCAGAGATTTAACCCATACAAATGGGCTAAATCTCTGCTCTTTTTCATGTCTCTGCTGTTCCTACTCCTTCGAATCCGAAGTAAAGAGCGTCTGTAGGATCATAGACAAGGTGTGCTCATACAGGGTTTGGGCTGCGCCTTGACTCTCTAGATGTCCCCCCAAATAGAGATGAATCACACCATGCAATGGCGCCCAGATCATCTGTACGGCAGCGATCGTATCCATCTCCCGAATGTATTGCTGAGCCTGAGCCTCTTCTACAAGTTGCGTGAGTTGTTTCATGGCGGTAGCCGTTCCCTCAAGACTATCTGCATCCGGTTTAAACTCCGCGAATGAACCGCCAAACATTACTTGATAGAAGCTGGACTGCGTAATGGCAAAGTCCCAGTAGGCATGAGCGAGGGCGCGAAGCTGCTGCTGAAGTGAAGGCTGTTGTGGTACTGCTTCGAAGGATCTGGACAGAATCATGCAGCCTTCCAGATACAAATATTTAGCGAGCCCCTCCTTTTTGCCAAAAAGGTTATAAATGATTTTGGTAGAGCACTCCATTCGCTCGGCCACTCGCCGAACAGTAACCGCTTCAGGACCGTGCTCCTGAAGCAGGGCTGCGGCGGCGTGGACAATATTTTGACGCAGATTCTCCGAATGCTGCATTCTTGTCTCTTGAAAGGTCGTCACCGGACGTAGCGACTCCGTCTGTGTAGTCGTTGATTTTTTCATCTATGTTCATCCTCAGTCGTTATATTTGTTTTTGTTAGGAAACGTTGTTTCCTAAACCTATTTTACTGTTATGAAGCGAAGAACGTCAATTTGTGAAGTGAGGATTGACAACATTCAAGAATATAGATACTATGTTTTCATTAGGAAACAGTGTTTCCAATAAAAAAACGAATGTGAAAAGGTGGCCTTGACATGAAAACAAAGCAACATCAATGGGCGTTAATTACAGGAGCATCGTCAGGAATCGGGGAAGCGTTTGCGATCGAGATGGCATCACAGGGGTACCATGTTGTATTGGTGGCAAGGTCGGAAGCGAAGCTGATCCAGCTGGCACAACGAATCGAGCGGATGTATTCTGTCAAAGCAGAGGTCATGGCAGCTGACCTGTCCGAGGTGCTGGGGCCTCAATATATCTATGATGAATGTAAGAAACGAGGCATTCGGGTAAATACGCTGATAAATAATGCGGGTTTTGCGACACATGGATGGTTTGAGCAAGTAGATGGATTGCGACAGCAAGAGGAAATTATGCTTAATGTGGTTGCCGTTACGAATATGACACACCTGTTCCTGCCGGGTATGATCGAGTCCCGAAGCGGAGCGGTAATTAACGTTTCCTCCACGGCAGCCTTCCAGCCTGATCCGTACATGGCTGTGTATGGAGCTACGAAATCGTATGTGCTTTCTTTTACAGAAGCGTTGTATGAGGAGAATCGGGGGCGCGGTGTCCAGTTTCTGGCAATCTGTCCGGGTGCTACAGAGACGTCCTTCTTCGATGTAGTTAATGCGGAAGAGGCTTCTGTGGGCAAGCGTGATACACCCGAGCATGTGGTGGAGGTTGCGATGAAGGCTCTTCAATCCGGCAAGTCTTATGCTGTACCTGGAGCGTCCAACTACTGGACAGCCCAGTTGGCGAGATTTCTGCCGCGCAGGCTAATTCTTCGTGTGGTTGGAGGTATGCTGCGGCCGCGTCAGCAGAGCAGCAAAGTACAACCCAGAACTCCATGATGCGATTAAACGTGCCGATGACAACCTGCTTGCCGTCGGCACGTTCACGCATGTCACAGGCGGAGTGCGCCATACAGAATACATAATCCGGCCGCGAGGAGTGCCGCAGATTCGATGTTTCGCCCGAGTCTGCCGAAGCCCAGTACGTTGGGGAGAAGCCAGTACAGGCAGAGCATGGTCCAGATCGCCTGAATAATTCCGACAGTCAGCAACTGTGCTCCAGAATCAATGATGGGCGCTCCAAGCAAGCCAGGAAAGACTTCATTGATACCATACCAATCCGGTTGTTCCAATTAACTTCGCTACCAATCACCTTCACCTACGTTCATTAACGTCTATCTGTTGAATGGAGTCCTGGTAAGCCAGACTCCACTTTCATTGATTGTAACATTGTACAGCGTGTTCAGATCAATCCGGCGTCTCGGACTCATATTTCTCAATGTGCTGCTTCTTCATCTGGATGTAATGCTCATCCTGTTTGGCAATTTCCCATTGGGCTTTGAAAATGGCAGCAGACTCGGCCTTTACGGGATCATTCTGATAAGGCAGGACAAAGCCATCCTGCTTCGAATATTTGCGTCCCCCCTTATGATTCGTGTAACGTCTGGCCCGGGTGTAACCCATCTGCAAAAATTTGCGGGCCATATCCATGCCAACGAAGTCGTTGTTCTTTTTATACGTTAGAAAAAGCTCATAGATTTTCTTTGAAGATTCCGTTGCAATCTCGGGTGTTTTGAACCGCCAGTACGGCAGAATCTCGCTTTTATACGGCTCCACCATCAGCACCCCCTGCTCACCTCGGCCCACCGTATATAATTCGGGGTGCTCGCGCAAATCCAGCTTTTCGTAGTTGAGACTGTGATCGAATGTTTTCATCCGCAATGCTCCTTGCTGTGCAAGCTATTGATGGAGATTAAGGAAAAGTATATTGAAGAACTAAATATTTTCAGTACAGAAACATTTAAACAGGCTTTGGAGTGTTCAGGTTCCCTACCAATTTCAATATAGACTTTAATGTTGCTGCTGCACAACACTACTCTTGACGGAGCTGTATTGAAACCATAGAAGGTGAAGGGTTAAGAGAAGTAAACGATAAAGAATAAATATATATAACAAAAAATAAAAAAAATTTAAAACCTTCTTTGATCTTTTGCTGTTATATATTATTAGAGGTGGAAAACAATAGTATATGAAATGTGTTACATACAATTATTTTCCTACTCGAAAAAAACTATGGGAGAGTGAAGTAATTGTCTAAGAGTAAGGTGAAATTGTTTGGATTAAGCTTGGCTGCATCTCTTATGTTCTCAGTGACTAGTTCATCTTTGTATGCAGCTCCTGCTCCTGTTGAACCAGAAGGGTTGTTTTTTGCTACCACCGAAGAAATTAGCAAAAACGTGGCACGGTCAAACATTGCATTAGAAAAATCTAGTTCTAATTTGCCAAATCTTAATGATTATAGCTCTTTCGCATATGATGTAAAGGAAGTTGAAAACAACCCTGAACTGAGATCGTTCTTACAAAAAGCGCTTCAAGATGGGAAAAAGGTTTACTTATATGGCGGGCTGACTCCAGGAAAATATGAAGAGCTTTTAAACCAACCGTTAGAGTTTAAAGTCAGTAATGAAGCCGAAGGGGAAGTACGATCGCTCGTCATTAATGATGTTCAACAAAACGAAGGTGAACTAAAAAGTGGACTAAAAGAAACCACCGAACAAGAGATTGTTGGTTACACACTGGAGGATCAAAACTATAAATTGTTCATGCTTAACTATCAAAACATGGATGAGAACGGAAATGAAATACCAACGGATGCATCCATCATATTGAATCAAATAGTCAATCACGAAGAAAGAGCAAATCAGATTACTCCTTTCTCTACTATTGTAAAAAGTAACACAGCTGATATTAGGACTGTAGGTGGTCTTTATGGACAAGATAACGCGGAAATGACTACTCAATGGCTGCTATATAAAGAAAAGAATGAGTCAGATACAAAATTTGATTATTTTGCAATTAAAGATATTATACGGATCAAAAAACTTGGTGGCTCTACTGATGCCAAGAAGTTAACTGTCACTCATGATGTAATGTACTCAAAAGACGATTTATACGATGCTGCCCCTGGTGACACAAGTACTGGTCCTTATGAAGTTATATTTACGTATCCGTGGGAATTACAATGGACTTTCACTTATGATGGTAATCCAAACATCGATCTCACAGAAAATACAAGCACGGACACAGCAAAATGGGTAATTACATCAGATTTCTTACAGAATCTACAGTCAACAGATAACTTTCAACTTGGCACCAGTTGGAAGGCGGCTTCTGCATATCCTTACACAGGACTACAAGTAAGCCATGTCACTGAATGGCATAGTGCCGTTCAACACATGTTTGATCTAAGTAACACATTTAACGTAGGGTATAATTGGTAATGAATAATTTTCAAAAAATTGTATCTGTTTTGCTGGTGCTGATAACTGTCTTACTGTGTCTTATCTATTCAGAAATGAGGCACAACAACAGGGTACAAGACGGTATCCATAAATATTTGTATAATTCAAATTAAAGTAATAATCGCAATAAATTGCTGTTTTCAAAGAAGCTTAGTTATCAATAAGCTTCTTTTTCTTTTCCCTAAAGGTATAGCTTTGAGGACAGCTAAAAGAGAATTCTTATTTGTTTGTAAAGGTATTGTTATCTACGTTCATTAACGTCTACCTATTGAATGGAGTCCGGTTTCATTGATTGTAACATTGTACAGCGTGTTCAGATCAATCCGGCGTCTCGGACTCATATTTCTCACGGTGCTGCTTCTTCATCTGGATGTAATGCTCATCCTGTTTGGCAATTTCCCATTGGGCTTTGAAAATGGCAGCAGACTCGGCCTTTACGGGATCATTCTGATAAGGCAGGACAGAGCCATCCTGCTTCGAATATTTGCGTCCCCCCTTATGATTCGTGTAACGTCTGGCCCGGGTGTAACCCATCTGCAAAAATTTGCGGGCCATATCCATGCCAATGAAGTCGTTGTTCTTTTTATACGTTAGAAAAAGCTCATAGATTTTCTTTGAAGATTCCTTTGCAATCTCGGGTGTTTTGAACCGCCAGTACGGCAGAATCTCGCTTTTATACGGCTCCACCATCAGCACCCCCTGCTCACCTCGGCCTACCGTATATAATTCGGGGTGCTTGCGCAAATCCAGCTCTTCGTAGTTGAGACTATAATCAAATTTTTTCATCCGTGTTCCTCCTTGCCAAAGAATTGTTCTTTTCACATGAAAAACGATGCTGCTATGTCGTTATTGCTCTTTTTCCTTTTTACCCCGATTCTGATGTAACATGCATGGTTAATGGGGAACAATAGAAGGAAATGTGTGCAGAAGGGATGATAACGCTATGGGGATGTCGGGCAGATATGTTGTAGTCACTGATGAATTGGTGCAATCCATCCAATCGGGTGAGATTAGTGTGCATGATTGTCAGGTTGATCTGGATATTGATAAAACGTGGCAGATGCTGCAGTTCACGTTAAACGGGAGCCTGCTGGACGGAGAGCCGCCGCTGGGATATGTCGTACCGCTCGCCAGCGAGCATTATTTGGGACGATATGATGATATGGATCTGTTCCTGCTGAAGCACAAGCAGGTGCTTGAGGCATATATGGCTCTGGAGCAGTTGACTCCTGATGATGTACGGGAACGATACAGCCTAAAAAGCATGCTTGCAGAAGGCGTCTACCCTGTCATGGAGAGCTGGGACGAAGAAGAGATTTTTCAAGAGCTGATCCAGACGATTGATCAGATTCAAGCTTTGTTTCAGGTGACTGTTGAGAATGGGAACGGCATTGTATTTTATGTTTTCTAAAAAGGTGGAATATCGCTGACGATGTTTGATGCATTCGCCATCGGGTTATAGATACACACAGGGCAGTGCCCTGATGAAATTGTGCCGAGGAGAGGGATAACGATGACACAGAACCAGAATGAAGAGAACAAAGCTATCCAGGACGATGAGCCGGATCAATTCGAGACAACTGTGACGAAGGCCGATGAAGTGAAGAATGAAGAGGAAGCAGAAGAGCAGGAGCAGGAATAGTCTGAAAAAGTTACATGAAACAGCATGTTTCCGCATGCATGTTATGACATAAGAAGGATAGAAGAACCATGAGGCCGGACGAGTTCCGGCCTATTTGGCCTATTTTTTTGCGTATCCGTTTACAACGTTTATATATGCCCTCATAATATGAATTGAACCATATTTTGCTAAGGGGGAGATCCCGATTAAGAGACCAAAATTATACCAATGGATAGCGGTGCCGCTTGTCCTATTAATGGTTGTTCTGACAGGATGTCAGGCCGTAGGCGGAGTCGATATAGACAAGGCCATGGCGAACAGCACCAGCGTTAAATCCGGTGAATCCAAACAATCCATGCATATTAACATAGAGCCGGATACACAACTTGCATCAGATGAAGATCTGGCCATGATCAAGTTGATCAACTCGATTTCACTGGACATTGATCATGCCAAAATGAAGGATACCAACACGGCTTCCATCAAAGGCTCGCTCAGTCTGGAAGGAACGAAACTGCCTTTCCACCTGTCCATGGACAAATCGGGTATGATCATTGATGTAGACGGAGCTCAGAAACCGGTATACATATCTCTGGATGAACTTGGCGGAGCCTCTGCACTTCTTCCGATCAATACGGAGGAAATGGAGCAGCAGCTTCAGGAGCTGTCTCCAAAGGTATTGTCTTTTGCCATGAAACATCTGTCCAATCCGAAAAACATATCGGTTACTCCTGTGCAGGAAGCTGTTAACAGTGAAACACTTTCCCTCAACAAGCTGCACATGGAGATCAGCGGTGAAGAGCTGTTAGCTATGGTCAAGCCGTTCCTGACGAGCATCTCCAAGGATGAGCAAGGCCTCAAGCAGCTGATTGGTGATTTGTATGATGTGCTGTATCCTGTATATGAAACATTTAGCGGGATGGAAGGCATGGAAGACGATGCACTGATCGATGCAGTACCTGCCACGAAGGAAGAGGCAGTGACAGAAATGTACAGTATGATCAAAGAAGGACTGGACAGTATTCTGGTGGACTATGATCAGGAACTGAACAACCTGCTGAAGGATGTCCCTGAGCTCAAGACCGTATTCGGTCCGGAAACCAAATTAAACATGGACTTCTTCCTTGATAACAAGCTGGATATTCGCAAACAAAATATGTCGTTAAAAGTGGCAGTGCCTGCTTCGGAAGAACTGCCGGTACGCGCAGTAACGATCAGCTCAGATAGTGAGCTGTGGAATGTCGGTGGAGCAGTTACAGTCGATACAGTGGATGCACCACAGGGCGTGCTGGAACTGGTGGAAGGGGAGGTTACTCCTGGTCAGGTGCTTCGCAACTTTGACTCCAACTCTGTAGTTTATCAATTGCTGAAGAATCAAATGAAAATTACAACTAAGAGTGTGTTCCTCTACCCTGATGATGAAACATACGGTGCAATTACGGTTAAAAATACTACATTTGTGCCACTTCGCTACCTGTCCGAGCAATTGGATGCAGAAGTGAAATGGACCAAGGGCTCTAACCAGATTGTTGTAATTGACGACATCACTGGAGATGAGATTGTTCTGACGGTAGGCTCTCCAAAGGCAACGGTCGCGGGGCAAGAAGTCACGATGGTGGAGTCAGCCTTTGTTGGCAAAAACGGCAAAACCTATGTGCCGCTACGCTTCATGGCGGAATCGCTTGGCGCTACAGTGGAGAAAGAGCAGGATACAGGCTGGATTTTCATTGATCGCCCGTAATATAATATAATTTAACATGAACATGATCGGTTACATGAAAGGGGATTTCAGAGCATGCCAGATTTCTCGTAATGATGTAGAAAAGTACAAGGCGTAAAATTCCGTTAGACCAACACGGGATACGTCTGTCCTTTTTGAACCGTTACGAGGAGCTTCGGCGTTGCATCTGAACGGATGAAACGATACAGGAGTGCCTCTATTGGAGGTGCTCCTTTTTGTCGTGTCATCACCAAATAAATCCCCAGAGGTGTTATATATGAATAATGGCTTCACGATTAATGCGGGTACAGTGACACTGCGTCCATTTACCCTGGAAGACAAACCGGTACTAGCTGCCTTGACCCGTCAGCCTGAGATTACGGACCTGTTACCAGATTGGAAGATGACGGAGCAGCAATTAAGCGAGTTCTTACAGTTCGTTGTAGAGAGTTATGAGCGGTTTGACCCACAGGATGTACGAATCATGCTGGCGGTTGTTCACCAGGAAAGTCAGCAGCTGGTTGGCTGGTGTGGTGTGTTTCCGAACGATATGCTTGACTCATCAGACCGAGAGGTGGCCTATGCCATCTCACGGGATTACCGTAATAGAGGGTATATCACAACAGCGGTGAGGGCGCTGACAACGTATTTGTTCGAGCATACATCGTTGACCCGGATTGTAGGTATTGTAAAAACATATAATCCTGCCTCCCGCATGGTGCTGGAGCATACCGGTTTCCGATACGTGAATCGCAGACGGCTCTCTGACGGAGAGGACTATGATTATTTTGAATGCATAGAACCTATTGATTCCGTTGAATTAAGTTAATCTTGATTGAACCTTGATTGGTTCCTTCAGATCACTACACGAACGATAAACATAAATATGCCCTTCCAAGCGGTATCTACGTTTGGAGGGGCATATTTATGCTGTTTATTTTTATAAGGAAAGGATGCTGAATTGAATCTGTTGTGCTGCTGTAATGCGTATGCTCTTATACATATTGTTACATCACTCAGATGTGCTGCAGCTGCTGCGATCGCTTGCTGAAACCAGTGCTGCCCGCGGTATAACCCATCTCTTTATAAAATGCATGCGCACCTTCACGTTCAGCGCTATTGCTGCTGTTTAACGATATGGAATCTACCTGCTGCTCAGCTGCCAACTGTTCAGCGGCCTGCAGAAGCTGACGACCGATGCCGCGGCCGCGATAATGCTCATGAATTACCAGAACCATAATTCGGCAGTGTCTACCGTTCTTCTCATAGAGATAAGACGTTTGCATGCCAATGAACCCGACTACACGCCCGCGCATTTCGGCTACCAGTGTTGCATAGTTGGCATCAGCTTCAATGTGCTTATACCGTTCCTGCATCTCCGCATAGGTTGTGGGATATCCCAACTGATCCATCAGAATGACCATATCCTGCAAATCCTGATTCGTGCTGTGCCGAATACGTATATCCAGACTCATACCCGGGACACCTCCACAGACCGTTCCTTCAGGGACAGATCAATAATGGTGTCTAACAATTCGGCAAAAGAAATACCTGCCGCGGCTGCACTTTTGGGCAGCAGGCTGTTCCGGGTAAGACCCGGTAAGGTGTTCACCTCAAGCACATAAGGGACACCATCCCGAATGAGCATATCCACTCTGGCGTAGACACTGCATTTGAGCACCTTGTAACAGGTCAATGCTGCGGCTTCTACACGCTGATGCAGTTCGGGAGGCAGCTGAATAACCTGCTCATCCGCACCGTTATCATCGTATTTGGCTGCGTAGTCGAAAAAGGCGGCATTTGCACGGATGGAGATGACAGGCAGCATTTTGCCATCAACAATAGCGCAGGTAATCTCGTCACCCTCAATGTACTGCTCGATCATCACGCTGTCATCCCACGCCAGAGCAGCCTCTACCGCCGCGGAAAGTGCGGACGGTTCATGTACAATCTGTGTTCCGATGCTGGAGCCTCCTGAATTTGGTTTGACCACGACGGGATACGTCAAATGCTGGACGGCGGCTGAGGACAGATCCTGGATCTGATTGACTTGCAGCCAATCCCCTGTGAGTACTCCCGCCTGTCGCATAAGCTGCTTGGACATGTCTTTATCCATACATACGCTGCTGGCAAGCACGCCGCATCCAGTATAGGGGATACCAAGGGATTCCAGGGTGCCCTGTACCGTACCGTCTTCCCCGTATTTGCCGTGCAGAGCAAGTAAAGCAACATCAATTCCGGCGGATTTGTCAATCAAATCCCGTTTGGAATTCAGCTCAATGGGCATAACCTCATATTTGCTTCGGTCCAGATTCGCCACCATCTCCTGTCCGGTGAGCAGGGAGATGTCCCGCTCAGAAGATGTACCGCCCATAATAACGCCGACTTTCATGTGAAAATCCTCCCCGTTTCTGTATAAAAAAATAGTCAAATTATTGAGTGCTTGTATTAAATCATTTTACATCATGCTCGCAGCCGTCTCTCCAATCGTACGGATGCCTTTACGTATATTTTCGTCGCTAACTCTGGAGAAGCCAAGCCGCATCGTGTGGAGTCCTTGACCGGGTTCCAGGTAGAACGTGTCTCCAGGTGTGAAGGTTACGCCCTTCGCCTTGCAGGCGACGAGCAGTTCTCTGGTTTGAATCTCTGGAGGGAACTGCACGAACAGGTGCAGGCCGCCCGCCCCGGAAATCTGGCACATAGGCAAATACCGCTTCAAGCAGTGCACCACGAGTTCATATTTCCGTTTGTATTCCATGCGAGCCCGCTTCAGGTACTTCTCGAAATTACCGTTGCTCAGGTATTGATAGAGCAGCGATTGATCCAAGGTGGACGTATGGATACTGCGAGCCCGCTTCATGCTCTCCAGATAATCGATTAACGCTGCATCGGCAATAATCCAGCCCACACGCAGTCCGGGGAACAGAACTTTGGAGAAGCTGCCCAGATACACCAGACTATTGCCGCTGCCCATACTGGCAATCAGGGGAGAGACATGAGAGCCGGAATAGCGAAGCTCTTCATTGAATCCATCCTCGATAATCGGGACCTGATATTCATTCATTAAACGTATAATTTCAGTCCGTTTGACAGGTGAAGTCACGATTCCGGTCGGATTGTGGTAAGAGGGCACAAGATATGCCAGATCATACGCACTGCCAGCCAGCTCTTGTTCCAGCTGCTTCAGGTCGAGGCCATCCGGCTCCATGTTGATGCCCGTTAGCTGAAACTGATGCAGCCTGAGGTTTTTGATCGCTGTGTGGTGTGTCGGATTCTCACAGAGCGCTTTACCGCTTTTTTTGCGCAATGCCCCAAGCACCAGGTCGAAGCCCTCCGTGAATCCGTTCGTGATTAGGATATCCTTGCCGGTAAGGTCTACCCCTTTATTCTCCATATAATGCAGCAGATACTTCATGAGTGGCCTGTAACCTTGCGCGTAGCCGTAATTGAGCAGGACCTCGCCTTCAAGAGACATCCGGTCCAGGAACGCCCGCTTCACATTATGCAGATCAAACAGCTTCTCATCGGGTGCAATGCTGGTAAACGAAATGTCCCCGCGTTCGGCTCCCGATCCATGCTTCATCAGATCATATTGCTCGGCCCGAATGGCATATTCACTCACCTCTGCGTTCCAGTCCAGCTGCCAGTGTGCTTCGGCCTTCGGCGTTTCCAAGAGTGTGCTGACGTAATTGCCTTTGCCTTTTAAAGCATAGATCAGCCCCTCATCCTCAAGCTCCGCGTAGGCGAGTATAATCGTACTGCGGCTGACCTTCATGAGTGTACTCAGCTCACGGGTGGAGGGCAGTTTTTGGTTGGGCTGCAGGCCGCCTTTTAACATCAATCGCTTCAAATAATCTTTGACTTGTATATATACAGGGCGGTCCTCCGTCAATTTCAGATCGGAATACATCCCATCACTCCCTCTTCTGGTATCTTCCCATATTATAAACCCGGCTGAAAGAACCACGATACCTCTGTTTCACAGCTCAGGTGGCCTGAGTCACATGCGCAAACGGGAAAAAGCCCTGGCTCAAATGCCGGGCTGGAGGTAGAACTTGTTCAATTCTAAGGTTGTGACACTATGCTTGCCTACCTGCTACAGTTTCGTGTTCTGACTAGTCTCTGAGGGAATAACTGTTTATTTATTTGGTGTATCTAATTGCTATAGTCAGGCTACAATGAAAATATTATTGCTTTGATTTCTGAATGATCAACGGAATGCAGTGGTCAAAAGAAATCTTGTTAGCGGCTGGTTATCCAGCACTACTTACTCTAATTAGGGTCGTATAGATGGTGAATCCACTTTCTATTCAAGCTACTTTTTTTAAAGCTAATGTTCTTTCTTCTTTCTAACTGTCCTCTTCTCGTGTGCACATCACCGAATTCAGTAGAGAAAGACTAAAAATCTCGAGCATATCAGACAAACATGGATATAAAGACATGTGTCTTAGTGCCCAAATTCTTCCTCTACCCATATAGTACCACTTTGAATCAGGGAAGTTAAGTTTTTTTTTGAAATATTTGTCGCAATAGCGAAAATTCCGTGAATTGTGCTTCAAATAGCGTGAAATGGTGTCGAATGATAATCCGAAAAAGGAGATTCTACTAACCGTATATAGAACGTATAAAATAAGGGATTAGTTTGTTTTTTTTGCCGGAAATCGCCTGTTTCAAACTGCTGCGGGCGAGGTGTTATTTGTCGGGAAAGCGCGAAAAGGCAGGTGTCATGATTGTTACCGGATGGAAGCAGGAAAGAAAATAAAAGTGCCAAACATATATTATCAATTTAATGTAAGTGAAGTATAATGTGCATAAGGTGCTTTACGAGTAAGCAAATAAGTAAATGAATAAGCCAGGCTTTGTTGAGCATGGAAGGTAAATGCATTGCGTAATTACGTAATTATTTATGTAAAGATGGGCGGAAGTAAGTGAGAATTGAGGGAACAAATAATTTATTGCGCAAATACGTAATTCGATGCGCAAATAAGTGCATTTGCAAGTGGAATGATAAAGCCATTATGTGAATCAGCAAGTTAGCAGGTAAGTAAGCGGATGTATGAGTGAGTTTAGTTAAGTAAGCTGATGAGCAAGTTAGTGAGCTGGTGAGTAAGCTAGTACGTAAGTAACGAAGTAAGCATGAGTAAAGTGTAAATAAGTGATTAACTGGCCCTTGAGCAGTACGGAGGCATGAAGCAGTACGAGATAACCTGTTAACCGTCAAGCAGAAAGCAGCAGCACCTACATTGGGTTTTATAGATTTGCCAAATACATAGGAAGAGGTGATTGTGTTGATCGGTCGTAGCGGTAACCCTACACTTAAAGACAGCACATTTGAGAACAGAGGATATGGGGAGGATCGTTATCAGGAGTACATGACGATTAACGGCACAGTGAACAAAGCGTTTATTACGCTGGTCATTCTGCTGGGCAGTGCATTTGCAACGTGGATGATGTTCTTTAACGGACAAGAAGTGATGCCGCTTGCGTATGGCGGGTTGATTGTTGGCTTTATTCTCGCGCTGGTGATCTCTTTCAAACCGGTGGTTGCTCCTTATCTTGTACCCGTCTACGCTGTAGCAGAGGGGATGTTCCTTGGAGCGCTCTCGGCAACGTATGAGTCGTTGTACAACGGCATTACACTGCAGGCGGCACTGTTAACGATTGCGGTTTTTATCGGACTCCTGACAGCGTACAAGACAAAATTGATCAAAGCGACAGAAAACTTCAAACTGGGTGTTGTTGCAGCAACTGGCGGTATTATGATTATGTATCTGCTCAGCTTTGTGCTCAGTTTCTTTGGCATTACGATTCCGTATCTGCATGAGAACAGCTTGATCGGTATCGGTATTTCTGTAGTCATCGTCATTATTGCTGCCCTCAATCTGGTGCTGGATTTCGACTTCATCGAAGGGGGTGCCGAACAGGGCGCGCCCAAGTATATGGAGTGGTACGGTGCGTTCGGGCTGATGGTAACTCTGGTATGGCTGTACATTGAGATTATTCGTCTGCTCAGCAAACTGCGGAGCCGGGACTAGCACGGTTTATTAAAATAGTTCAAAGAGGTAGTCTCATGAAAGCCAACGCGTGGTAACTCTCGTCGTTGGCTTTTTTGCGTATCGTATATGGTTTATGACGGCAAGCAGACTTTTAATGGATGTTAGATATGAGGAATACGACGAAGATTGTGTATATTTCACCATATATGGATTGACGGTATGAAAATAGTTGTGGTACTTTATTGATAATGATTATCAATATCGTTTAGATCATTTTAATATGTGACTGAATGATTATGTAGCTATATTTCAAGTTAATCAAGCAGTTTTGAAAGGAGTGGCCTCATGTTACTGGAAAATGATTCGCAGTTTACTGCGCACTTGCCTGTTGCCGGCCGCAGTCCCAAGACGAATCTTGCCAACGTTAAAATATACATGGACAAACACTACGACCAGCCGCTATCTATTGCAGAGCTTGCATCGGAGGCAGGCATCAGCCCGAAATATTTCGTAGATTTGTTCAAGAAAACTTACGGTCAGAGCGCAATGGAGTACCTGACGGATCTGCGCATTAACCGCGCCAAGCGATATCTGAAGGAGTCGAACCACAAACTTCGCGATATAGCCCTGAAAGTCGGGTATAGTGACGAGTACTATTTTAGTCGCAAATTTAAAAAGGAGGTAGGCGTATCTCCATCGGATTATGCAAAAAACGCCAAAAAACGGATTGCTACCTGCTCTTCCAGTATGATTGGACAGCTTCTGGCCCTCAATGTCATCCCCGTGGCTGCGCCGATCGACCCCAAATGGACTGCGTATTATTATAATACACTCCGTACAGAGATCCAGTCTCACCTGAAAATGACTGATCCATATACAAGTTGGCGGTTTGAGGCCAATGTGGAGAGACTGGTTCATATTCGTCCTGATGCCATCGTAGGTACAGATCAGATTAGTGAACGGGATCAGGCTCGATTGGCTGATATTGCACCTTGTTGTTTTGTCCCTAAACACGCTTCGGATTGGCGAACACAGCTGCGCATGATCGGGTCATTTCTGGAGAGGGAGGAGCAGGCGGAGCAATGGATACACCTGTATAACCAGCGAGCAGAGAATGCGCGCGAATCGGTACAGAAGGAAGTGGGTCGCGAGAAAGTGATCGTCGTGCGGATCTACAGGCAGAATTTGTACCTCTACAGCAACCCGGGTATTGAAGAAGTGTTGTATGGGGCACTGCAACTGGATACCTTCTCTGATCTTAGTGCCAATGCTCCTTTAACGCTGGAGCAGCTCGTTGAGATGAACCCTGATCGAATTCTGGTCATGGTATGCCCCGAGGCAGCTTCACGAGCGTACTGGCTCAGCTTGCAGCATTCGGTTACATGGCGTCAGCTCAAGGCTATTCGTCAATATCAGGTTCATCTGATCACAGGTGACCCCTGGTTTGATTATTCAGCTGTAGGTGTGATGCGAATGTTGGATGAAGCTTTACTGATCTTCACGGGATATTGTCCAAACATATATCTGGATAACGTCCATGGTGATTCCCGGGCGAGGTGACATATAATCCTTGTAACTAAATGAGAATGTTTATCAAGGGGGATGTCACATGTTTCACGATTTCAAAAGAAGCGAACAACGTTCTGTCGTTAACAAATTCCGCAGCACCCGGCTTTCAGCCCTAATCTTACTAGTGTTGATTACAGGACTGTTGTCCGCCTGTGGGGCAGAGTCCGAGAACAATACCGGAGCGGCTCAGGAGGAGCAGCGTGCAACGGAGAGTTTAACAACGGCCTCGACCGAGACGGCTGTAGAGAAAGATCAGGAGCCAGAAACGACGGGTATCCGAACTGTAAAAGACGACTTGGGGCATGATGTGCTTGTACCTGCGAATACAGAACGAGTATTTGCACCGTATCTGGAAGATTCCCTGTTGACTCTTGGTGTGAAGCCCGTAGCCCAATGGGCGAGTGGTACAAAAGGTCATGTCTATTTACAGGATCAACTCAGTGATGTGCCTACACTTGATTTCTCCAGTGGCTTGCCTTCACCAGAGGCACTGATGTCGTATAATCCGGATTTTATTATTTTGCATACGGCCCAGTATGCGGAGAATGGGGTATATGAGAGTTACTCCAAGATTGCACCAACCTACGTATTTACGAATGCTTCGGGTGACGTAGAGAAGTCTTTGCAGGTCATCGGTGATCTGCTGGGCAAAACGGCTGAAGCCGAAAAGGCTATTGAAACCTACCATGCGAAGGTAGAATCAGCCAAAGCTGAACTTGCGAAAGTAGCCGAAGGCAAGAAAGCAGCCATTATCCGTTTTGCCCCGCGTGGCATCAGCATGATGGGTGGCAACTACTTCAGCGGGTATGTCGTATACGAGCAGCTGGGACTTGGTAAACCGGCATTGGTTGAGACGGAGAATAGCGCCATCGTATCCACCGAGGTATTACCCGAGATCGATGCTGATTTTATTTTTACCGTGGAACAAGGTGCTGGCAATATGAAGGAAATGACGGAAACGAACGTATGGAAAAGCATGCCTGCGGTGCAAGCGGGGCATGTATACGCGGTCGAGTCGGCTCCGTGGCTGGGTAGTGGCCTGATTGCCTATAGTCATGTCATTGATGATACGTTAAAGGCGTTAACACAATAATCTGAATAGTAAAACTCCCTATGAGTGCCGAGAACCGGATGATAGTCCATGGTTCCAGTGTGTACTGAGGGAGTTTTTTGTTGGATAGCCAACACCGCCATATGACATAAATATGGAAATAATCAAAATGATTTCTGGATATCGTCCATGGGACAGTAGGGTCGACTCTTTTATAATTGGTAATGAGAATCAATCTCATATAAAATGTGCAGTTCAATTTTCAACTTATATAAACAGAACAACGAGGAGGCCCCATCCGTAATGACGTTTCAGCCCGATCTAACCCCTTCCGGTAACCTTGAGCATATTGTACGCAGTAACGTTGAAATTCCTCATGCCGAACAATGGACCATGAAATCACGCACAGGGCACCATGACTATCAGATCATGGTATTCAAACCTGTTGAACCTCCGCCCCCATCCGGTTACCCGGTCATTTATTTGCTCGATGCCAATTCCGTATTCGGAACCATGGTGGAAGCCGTTCGTGTGCAGGGACGCAGACCAGAGAAGACAGGGGCAATTCCGGCAATCATCGTAGGTATAGGGTACCCGATCGCGGCTCCCTTTTCTCCTCATCGGTACTACGACTTTACACCAAAAGCAACGACGAAATATACCCGAAGACCCGATGGTACACCTATACCGGAACAAGGCGGCGCTGATGAGTTCTTGCGGTTTATTGAAGAAGAGCTGAAGCCGGATATGGAGCAGCAGTTTCAGATTGATCGGGATAGACAGGCCATCTTTGGACACTCGCTTGGCGGTTTGTTTGTAATTCATGCGTTGTTCACCAAGCCGGAGGCTTTTCGATACTACATCGCGGGCAGTCCCTCGCTGCACTGGAATCAGGAGGTCATGCAAGCGGAGGAACAGGAATTCGTTGCAAGGCTGGGGCAGCATCCGGTACACGTCAGGGTGTGGATTGGTATGGGCGAACACGAGAAGAAACATCCGGCCCGTAACAATGACAAGGCATCGAGTCTTACGGAACGCTTGTCTGCATTGAAGCAGCCAGGGCTAGACATCACGTATACCGAGTTTGAAGAAGAGAATCATGTTTCAGTACTGCCTTTTCTAATTAGTCGTACGTTGCGTTTTGCCTGTAGTCCGGAGTCATAGAAGGCAAGAAATGAAGGACGTTTTAGAAGACGATGGGTCATAAGGAGGTACATGAGGTGAGCTACACAGGAATCGATGGAAACGTGGCCGTGGTCACGGGTGCTGCGCAAGGGATTGGTGAAGCGGTGGCGAGATTGCTTGCACAGTATGGCGCTATCGTTGCTCTGGTGGATCAACAGGAGGCTGTCCTGAGCCAACTGGTCACTGATTTGCATAGTCAGGGCCATCAGGCCATAGCCTGCGTTGCTGATGTATCGGATCGTCAAGCCGTTGAAGATACAGTCCAACAAATCGAAGAGAACGTGGGTCCCATTGGCATTCTCGTGAATGCTGCGGGTGTGCTGCACGCTGGGCCAGTGAGTGAGCTGACGGATGAGGAATGGACGAGGACGTTTGACGTGAATACACATGGTGTATTTTACATGTCGCGTGCGGTCGTGAGAAATATGTCTAAACGCCAAACGGGAGCGGTGGTTACCGTAGGTTCGAATGCTGCGAGTGTTCCGCGAATGCATATGTCGGCATACGCTGCCTCCAAAGCCGCTTCGACCATGTTCACCAAATGTCTGGCGCTGGAGTATGCCAACCAGCACATTCGCTGCAACATTGTCTCTCCGGGTTCAACGGATACACCCATGCAAAGAGCCTTGTGGCAGGAGGAGGATGGAGCAGAGGCAGTGATTGCGGGTTCGCTGCAAACCTTTCGTCTGGGCATTCCGCTGAACAGAATGGCATTGCCATCCGATATTGCGGATGCTGTTATTTTCCTGATATCGGATCAAGCCAGACATATTACGATGCATAATCTGTGTGTGGACGGAGGCGCCACACTCGGCGTCTGAATCAAGATAAGGAGATGATGAGTCATGTCAAAAGCGGGTATGGTTATAGCAGCAACTTCTGCCATAGACCTTCTGGAGCAATATCGGGAGGGCACGTCCTTTTTTTGGTCTTCACCACAGCATACCTTGCTTGCGCAAGGAGAACAGATTCGTTGGTTTGCGAAGGAAACTGCCAGTGCAATTCAATCCACTGTGAATGGCAAGAGTACAGAACAGAAATATAAAGAAGAGTGTCGATTGTTCATTGAGCGGATTCAACAGCTCATGGAGCAGGCGAAGCAATCGGGTCAATCGAACCCGCTGGTGGTGGGGGCAATTCCTTTCGATCCAATCAACTCTGCTGCCGAGCTATATGTGCCAGAGACAGTGCAGTGGGCTGCACCTCTGCCCTCGGAGCCACGTACATTTATCCCCAAACTTCCGGCTGCGGCAGGTTGTGAGGTCGTTGAGGTTCCTGCGGGTACAGTGTACAAGCAAAGCGTGAAAAACATATTGGTTGATCTGAACGAGGGCGATCTGCACAAAGTCGTGTTATCCCGTACGCTGGAGGTAACTTCGCAGACGGTTGTAAACACGCACCAGTTGCTGCTTAACTTGTTCAAGGACAATACGCACGGTTATACATTTGCTGTTCCAATGAGAGATATAGATCAAGTTGAAAATCATGTAACAACGTACAAACAATCCAATAAAACATACACACCGGTTGAAAATAAACCCAGTCGTACCTTCATTGGAGCAAGCCCTGAACTGTTGGTCACTCGCCATGGCTCCAGCGTAAGAGTCAACCCGCTGGCAGGTTCGGCCGCACGCAGTGACGACCCGGCGGAAGATCGTCGCCGAGCAGAGGCGTTGCTGGCTTCAGCCAAGGATCGGCATGAGCATGCCTTGGTCATTGAGGCGGTAGTGATGGCGCTGGGGCCTCTATGTAAACACTTGTCCGTTCCCGCAGAGCCTTCCCTGATCCAGACGTGCACAATGTGGCATCTATCCACGGAAATACACGGGGAACTGATGGACCCTGCTACTACATCAATGGAGCTGGCATTGGCACTGCACCCGACACCTGCTATTTGTGGAACGCCTGTACAGATTGCTCGGGAAGTCATTAAGGAACAAGAGCCGTTCGACAGGGGATTGTTCACAGGAATGGTGGGCTGGTGTGACAGTAAGGGGGATGGCGAGTGGGCCGTAACCATTCGATGTGCCGAAGTGCAAGGTAGAACGGTGAAGTTGTTTGCTGGAGCGGGTATTGTAGCTGAATCTACGGCAGAAGCAGAGCTGGCAGAGACGGATGCCAAGTTCAGAACGATGCTGCTTGCGATGGGTTTGGATTCAACGGTGTCCAATCGGAAGGAGGACTGAGTCATGCTGTCAGGATATCAGGCTTGGCCTGATGAATATGCAGAGCTTTATCGGAAGGCGGGTTGCTGGGAAGGAATTACGTTTGGGGAAATGCTTCGCCAGCGTGCGGATTTATATGGCAATCGGGTAGCCGTTATTAGCGGTAAGCACCAGCTCACGTATACAGAACTGAATGATCGGGTGACTCGATTAGCTTCCGGTTTGTATGGCAAGGGGATACGGAAGCATGACCGGGTCATTGTTCAACTGCCGAATATTACGGCGTTTGTTGAGGTATGTTTTGCTTTATTCCACATCGGTGCACTGCCTGTTTTTGCGCTTCCCTTGCATCGAAAAAGCGAAATCACATATTTCGCCCGTTTCTCCGAGGCTGTATCCTATATCATCCCGGATCACGATGGTGGATTTGACTATCGCACATTGGCGGAGGAGGTACAGGCCGAGGTTCCGGAACTTCGGCATATTTTCGTCACAGGAGAGGCCGGGCCTTTTACCGCGTTGGAAGATGTTTACGCAGAGCCAATCAGCCTGCCGGATGCGCCAACATCCTCAGATGTAGCTTTCCTGCAATTATCGGGTGGAAGCACCGGATTGCCTAAAATGATTCCCCGTACACATGACGACTACATCTACAGCTTGCGGAGAAGTGTCGAGGTATGTGGCCTCCATCCAGATAGCGTTTATCTGGCAGTTCTGCCTGTAGCTCATAACTATCCAATGAGCTCACCCGGCATTCTGGGCACGTTGTACGCCGGCGGTACGATTGTCCTGTCACGGGGATCAAGCCCCGATGAAGCCTTTCCGCTGATTATACGCCATCAGGTAACCATTACAGCTCTGGTGCCGCCGCTGGCTCTTGTCTGGCTGAATGCAGCAGCAGCTCGGGGAATCCGTCTTCCGTCGCTCCAGGTGCTTCAGGTCGGAGGAGCCAAGTTTAGTGCAGAGGCGGCGGCACGTGTCAAACCGGTGTTTGGTTGTACATTGCAGCAGGTGTTTGGCATGGCTGAAGGGCTGGTGAACTACACACGTCTGGATGATTCTGAATACGTCATCACCCATACACAAGGGAGACCGATGTCTCCATATGATGAGGTGAGGATTGTGGATGACGAAGATGTTGAGGTGGAACAGGGACAAGCCGGACACCTGCTGACACGCGGCCCTTATACCATCCGTGGGTATTACAAGGCGGAGGAGCATAACGCCAGATCGTTTACGACGGATGGCTTCTATCGTACAGGAGATATTGCGAGCCTGACGGCTGATGGATATCTCGTAGTTGAAGGACGAGCGAAGGATCAGATTAACCGTGGCGGGGATAAAGTGGCTGCCGAAGAGGTGGAAAACCATCTGCTGGCCCATCCTGGTGTTCATGATGCTGCCTTGGTATCCATGCCGGATGAATATTTGGGTGAACGATCTTGTGCCTTTATTGTGCCAAGCGGTGACACGCTGTCGGTGGCCGAGATCAAATCCTTTTTGCGAAATCGGGGCCTGGCGAGTTATAAAATCCCGGATCGGTTTGAGATGGTGGACGTTTTTCCGAAGACCCAAGTGGGCAAGGTCAGCAAAAAAGCATTAAGGGAGATGTTGACTACCGAGCAAGCTGCATCAAATTAGTAGAAAATTTCAATCGAGATGACGTTGTACTTTATCCGTTAACTGATATGGCTGGACATGATCTGATAAATAAAGCTGAAAAGAGGGATATTCATGGCACTTCCAGTGATTCAACCATATGAAATGCCTGTAGCATCGGAGCTCCCGGTCAACAAGGTTGCCTGGACACCGGATGCAAAGCGTGCAGTACTTTTGATCCACGATATGCAGAACTATTTCATGAATGCATTTACGCCGGGAGCCTCTCCGGTAGTGGAGATGATCGATCATATTACAAAGCTTCGTTCAACGTGTCACAAGCTTGGCATTCCTGTAGTCTACTCGGCTCAACCTGGCGGACAGACACCGGAGGAACGCGGGCTGCAGCTGGACTTCTGGGGTGCGGGCATCGATGGCGGAGCAGTACAAAAAGAAATTGTAGAATCCCTTGCTCCCGCTCCACAGGACACCTTCATAACTAAATGGCGATACAGCGCCTTTCAGAAGACGGAACTGCTTGAGTTCATGCAGAAGCAGGGTCGGGATCAGTTAATTATCTGCGGCATATATGCGCATATCGGATGCCTGATGACGTCCTGCGAAGCATTTATGCGTGACATTCAGGCGTTTCTGGTTGCCGATGCGGTTGCTGATTTTTCGTTGGAAAAACATCGAATGGCGCTGACGTACGCGGCAGAGCGTTGTGCGGTAACACTGACAACCGAACGTTCGGTTTCGTTGCTGAATGCGTCAGCCTCAGCCCAAACTGGAGGTGCAGTTACACCCGAAGCGCGTGATAATGGTCAAGGTGAGGATAAGGAGCAATCAGAAGAGTCCGCGCAATCGGGTGCAGCTGGACAAGAAGGTGTTGATCAAGCAAGGCTGAAAGCATTACAGCTTCAGATTGCCAATCTTTTGCAAGTGCAGCCCGATTCGATTGGAATGCATGATGATCTGGTTCACAGCTGGGGAATGGATTCCATTCGCATGATGAGTCTGGCCGAGCGTTTTCGTGCGGAAGGAGCCGAGGTTACCTTTGTCGATCTGGCGGAGCAGCCAACATTGGCAGCGTGGGTAGCAATTCTGGATAACGCCCAACCGAAAGTGCTGCTGAACGGAGACTACTTTTGAGCGGGGCGGTGCAGTTGTCGCAACGTCGGAACACAGCTTGGCCTTTGTCTTCTGCACAGTCTGGCATCTGGTATGCCCAACAGTTAAATCCCGACAATCCGATGTACAACACTGCCGAGTATGTGGTTATTGAGGGGCAGATCCATCCTGGACTTTTTGAGGAAAGCGTACGTCAGACCGTGATGGAAGCCGAATCACTCAATATGGTGTATGGCGAAAATGAGCAAGGCCCGTGGCAATCGCTGCGCGCCAACATGAATGATTGGACATTCCATGTCATGGATGTCCGTGATCAGGCTGATCCTCATGCGGCTGCGTTGGAATGGATGAAGCAGGACCTGAGACGACCTGTTAATCTGGCGATTGGTCTACTTTTCACAGAGGCTTTGTTCCGGGTGAGTGAGGAACGGTATTACTGGTACCAGCGCATCCACCATATAGCCATTGATGGGTATGGTGTATCCCTGATCACACGCAGGGTCGCCAGCTTGTATTCGGCAAGCATCCAGGGAGAGGGTGCAGCACAGAATACAGCAAAGGCACAAGGTACAACAGCATTTGGCCCGCTCACTTCTGTGCTCGAAGAAGATGATGCCTACTCAGGCTCTATCGAACAAGAAGAGGATCAACAGTTCTGGATTAACCGATATGCAGATGCACCGGATGTTGTGAGTCTGGGTCATCGTGCATCGCTGACTTCAACGGGGTTCCTGCGGCAATGTGCAGTGATTACGCCATCCCAGCGGGAGCAGATGCAAGCAGCAGCGAGCAGGTTTGGTGCGACCTGGTCAGATCTGTGTGTTGCGGCGACAGCCATCTATGTACACCGGATGACAGGGTCAACCGATGTGATTTTGGCCTTGCCTGTCATGTGTCGTCTGGGTTCGGCGTCGCTGCGTGTCCCGGGCATGGTCATGAATGTGCTTCCACTGCGATTGACTGTACATTCGCAGATGGCGTTGTCTGAGTTGATCGGACAGATCGTGATGGAGATTCGGGCTGTACGCAAGCACCAGCGATACCGGCATCAGGATCTGCGGCGGGATCTCAAGCTGCTGGGAGAGAACCGGCGTCTGTATGGGCCGATGATTAATGTGATGCCTTTCCATCATGAATTGAATTTTGCAGGCGCACGCGGCATGATTCATAATCTGTCCACGGGTCCCGTAGATGATCTGTCCATTCATATTGTGGACCAAGGACATCGCCGAGGAATGAGTATTACGTTGGATGCCAACCCTTCCATCTATACCGAATCGGAATTGCGTATGCATCGGCTTCGCTATGAACAGCTCCTGCATTCCATGATTTCAGAAGGATGTGCCAACAAAGCAATTGCACAACTGGACATTCTGCTTCCTGCCGAGCGCAAACAAGTGTTGGAGGGATGGAACCAAACGAATCATGCCGTCGCGGAGTGGAACTCGGCAGCATTATTTGAACAGCAGGTTAGGCGGACCCCTCATGCGACTGCCATAACATTCGAAGGAGAAGCGTTGACCTATGCGGAGTTGAATGAACGTGCGAATCAACTGGCACATGAACTGATACAGGTCTATGAGGCAGGACCGGAGCAGGTGGTTGGCATTGCGATGCCTCGTTCATTGGACGTAGTTATCGCGATTCTGGCTGTTCACAAGACGGGGGCCGCCTATCTGCCGCTTGACCCTGATTATCCCGAAGACCGCCTGATCTACATGATCGAGGATGCCGAACCTTCTTGTGTAGTGACAGTGATGGACAACCTTGCTTATCTTCCGCAGACGTATGGTGTACCGATTCTCGTCATGAATCAACCCGATATTGAACAGGCACTATGCTGTCGGTCTGGAAGCAATCCGGAAGGTGATGATCTGCCGAGCAAAGCATCTCTGCTCAATCCTGCCTATCTGATCTATACTTCCGGTTCCACGGGCAAGCCCAAGGGTGTGGCTGTGACCCATCTGGGACTAGCCAATCTGCTGGAAGACATGAAGACGAGATTGCAGGTCGGTCCGCAGGACCGCTGGCTGTCGGTGACTACGATTGCTTTTGACATCTCCGTACTGGAAATCTTCCTGCCACTGACGACAGGGGCGAGACTGGATATCGCGCCAAAGGACACCATCCTTGATCCGGTCGCACTGGCCGGGAAAATGCGAAAGCAGGAGACTACGATTATGCAGGCTACGCCGACATTATGGAAGTCTCTGGTCATGAGTCGGCCTGGAAGGTTCGACGGGCTAACGGTAATTACAGGCGGAGAAGCTCTGACGGAGGAGTTAAAGCTGTCACTGGAAGGGTTGGGTTGCCAGGTCAATAACCAGTACGGGCCAACCGAAACGACGATCTATTCAACAGCTGCATCGCTGGGGACGGGTCAATCAGGCAAGCCGAATATTGGTGGTCCGGTACGTAACACACAACTCTATGTACTGGATCAGAGCATGCAGCCTGTGCCTCCGGGTGTAGCAGGAGAATTGTATATTGCAGGAGAGGGACTTGCGCGGGGATATTTGGGCCGACCGGATCTGACGGCAGAACGCTTTGTCGCTAACCCTTATGGACAGCCGGGGAGTCGGATGTACCGCACAGGTGATCTCGCTCAATGGTTGCCGGATGGCTCTATTGATTATTTGGGCCGGGCAGATCATCAGATCAAGATCAGAGGTTTCCGCATTGAGCTGGGAGAGATCGAGTCGATCATCGCGAGTTATCCGGGTGTGGCACAGGTTACGGTTATCGCACGTGAGGATCAGCCGGGAAACCCACGTCTAGCCGCTTATATCGTGGCTGAGGCTGGAGAATGTCAGGCTGAAATCAATCTGTCTGATATCAGAGCATGTGTAGCGGATGCATTGCCGGATTATATGGTGCCCTCTGCCTTCATGCTGCTGCCCGAGATGCCGCTGACTCCGAACAAAAAAATTGATCGGAAACAGCTTCCTGTCCCGTCTACGGCATCCAATCCAGCCGGGAGGGAGGCTCGTACACCGCAGGAAGAGATGTTATGCAGCCTGTTTGCCGAAATTCTGGGTGTAGCCAAGGTAAGTATTGATGATGATTTCTTCGAGTTGGGCGGGCATTCCCTGCTGGCTGGTCGAATTATAGCTCGGGTCAGGGAGGTATTTGGCGCAGAGCTGAATATCGGAACGGTGTTTGAATCGCCGACAGTAGCAGGACTTGCCAGAAAACTGGATCAGACCCATTCCGTCAGACCGGTAATTCAGCCTGTCTTGCGCGAGGGGCAGCTTCCGCTTTCCTTTGCCCAGCAACGGTTATGGTTCCTCTATTGCCTGGAGGGGGCTAATCCGACCTACAATATTCCATGGGTTGCCCGGTTGACAGGAAAGCTGAATGTGGATGCTCTAAGAGATGCCTTGCAGGATGTTGTTGATCGCCATGAGACGTTGCGCACATTGTATCCACCAGACCTGGGTGCGGCGAGCCAGCATATTCTTCGTGCAGCCGAGGTGAACCTGAACATGAAATTCACCCGGACTTCAGCTGAGGAGCTTCCAGCATTGCTCTCGGAAGCGTCGGGTTATAGCTTCGAGCTTAGTTCAGAGCCAGGCATACGAGCGGAATTGTTCCATCTGGATGCGGATGAATATGCGCTGCTGCTGCTTGTTCATCATATTGCAGGGGATGGCTGGTCCTTGTCACGGCTCATCCGGGATTTGTCTGAAGCTTATACGGCTCGTCTGAGTGGGGCGGCACCCGATTGGGAGCCCCTGCGCATTCAATATGCGGACTATGCAGTGTGGCAGCAAAGGCTGCTGGGGGATGAGCAGCATAAGGACAGTCTGATCGCGAGGCAGTTCGAGTTCTGGACAGACCGGCTCGCAGGCATACCGGAGCAAGTCACATTTCCGGCAGACTATGCCCGTCCAGTGGTGTCCAGCTACCAAGGGGGCGTTATACCTTTTACAATCAGTCAACCCCTGCATGAGCAACTTATGGTTATTGCTCAGGAAAATAAGACTAGTCTCTTCATGGTTCTTCATGCGGCGTTAACGGCATTACTTACCGGAATGGGAGCAGGAACGGATATTGCGATTGGCACGCCGATTGCCGGACGAAGTGACGATGCGCTGGATGATGTTGTCGGCATGTTCATCAATACGCTGGTGCTGCGTACAGACACTTCGGGTGACCCTACCTTCAGAGAGCTGCTTGCTCGCGTGCGTGAAGCTGACCTGGCTGCTTACGAGCATCAGGATGTACCCTTTGAACGGCTGGTAGAAGTGCTGAACCCATCCAGATCTCGTGCCAAACATCCGCTCTTTCAGGTGATGCTGGTGCTGCAAAATACGCCGGACATCTGTCTTGATCTGCCAGGCATTGAAGCAGACGCTCATATCCGGAGTGTAGGTTCATCCAAATTTGACATGACGTTTGAATTGACGGAGAAAAGGGAGCAGAACGGACAACCAGCGGGAATAGATGGGCTGCTGGAGTACAGTACAGACCTCTATCGTGAATCGACTGCTAGTGAACTGGTGATTCGGCTGTTGCAGTTGCTTGAACAGGCCGTGCAGCAGATGGATATCGGTATTGGCCGATTCGATCTGGTTACACCGACAGAGTACACGCATCTTGAAAAGGAATGGACTGCTGTATTCGATCAGTCTCCACAATGGACGATAGCCGAGCGTTTCGAAGTGCAGGCTGCCGCTCATGCAAGTTCGATAGCCCTCCACTGCGGGAATGACCGTATCACTTACAGGGAACTGAATGTACAGGCAAATCGACTTGCGAGACGTTTGCTCGCAGAGGGTGTAGGAGCGGAACAGATGGTGGCACTGGCCTTGCCTCGTTCCGTGGAGATGGTCGTAGCCATTCTCGCTGTACTCAAAACAGGTGCAGCTTATCTGCCACTTGATCCAAACTATCCGGCAGACCGGTTAACACATATGCTGACGGACGCAGAGCCGAAAGTGATGATTACAAATACAGAGGTATATGCTTCACTGCCGCAGATAGATGGCATTGAATGTATTAACATGGATGATCCGGATACGTTGCGGCAACTGGAATCAATGGATGAGCGGAATCCCGCAGACGATGAACGGAACGCACGGGTAACGCCGTTGAGCCCGGCATATATGATCTATACCTCGGGTTCGACCGGGAAACCGAAAGGTGTTGTGATTCCACACGCGAATGTCATCCGGTTGTTGGATGCTACGCAGCACTGGTTCCATTTTAACGAGCATGATGTGTGGACGTTGTTCCATTCGTATGCTTTTGATTTCTCTGTCTGGGAGATTTGGGGGCCGCTGCTGCACGGCGGACGATTGGTTGTCATTCCGCACGAAATCAGCCGGTCGCCTGGAGCCTTTTTGCAGCTGCTTGCGGAGGAACAAGTTACTGTTCTGAACCAGACACCATCTGCGTTCTACCAGCTCATGCAGGCAGACAGAGAAAATCCGGCCTGGGGACAGCAATTGGCGCTCCGCTATGTGATCTTTGGAGGGGAGGCGCTGGAGCTGGGACGTTTGCACGACTGGTATGAACGTCATGCAGATCATGCGCCAAGGCTCATCAATATGTACGGTATTACTGAAACAACGGTTCATGTCAGTTACAAGGAGCTGCACGCAGGCAGCTCGGCAGAGGGGGCAAGCAGCTGGATCGGATGTGCTATTCCAGACCTGCGCGTTTATGTACTGGATGATCATCTGAGGCCTGTGCCGAACGGGGTAACCGGAGAGATGTATGTGGCCGGGGCTGGTCTGGCTCGCGGGTACTGGGGAAGGCCTGATCTCACGGCCGAGCGATTCGTTGCCGATCCATATGGCCCGGCAGGCACACGAATGTATCGTACAGGAGACTTGGCAAAACGGCTGCACGATGGTTCGCTTGATTATCTGGGACGAGCGGATCAGCAGGTGAAAATCCGCGGGTTCCGCATTGAGCTTGGCGAGATTGAGGCTGTACTGGCAAGACATTCAGGTGTCGCGCAGGCGGCCGTTATCGTTCGTGAAGACCAACCGGGGGATAAACGCCTGGTCGCTTACGTTGTTCCAGCACCGGATGTAGAAGCCGGCCTGGAGACAGCAGCACTCCGAAGGCATGCAGCAGCAAGCCTTCCCGATTACATGGTACCTTCTGCGGTTGTGGTGATGAAGGTTCTGCCGCTTACGCCCAATGGCAAGCTGGATCGTAAAGCATTGCCTGCACCCGAAATACAGCTAACGGTCGATGGCCGAGCGCCACGTAACCCGCAGGAGCAAATTCTGTGTGATTTGTTTGCTGAAGTATTAGGCTTGCGGAGTGTAAGCATAGATGACAGTTTTTTCGAATTGGGCGGCCATTCGCTGCTTGCTGTGCGCCTGATGAGTCGAATCCGTGAAGCAATGGGCATAGAGCCAGGCATAGGCATTTTGTTCGAATCCGCGACGGTAGCTGGACTGGCCGAGCGATTGGAGATGGGAGAGTACTCCGGTGACAGCTCGTTGCAAGTGCTGTTGCCGCTTAGGACGCATGGGCAGCATCTGCCTGTATTCTGTGTTCATCCGGCAGGAGGGCTTAGTTGGTGTTATGCCGGATTAATGAAACATCTGGGCATGGAGTATCCGCTGTACGGGCTGCAGGCAAGGGGCATTGCCGAGTATGAGGAACTTCCAATGACACTGGAAGAGATGACGGCAGATTATATCCAACACCTGCGGTCTGTGCAGCCTGAGGGGCCATATCGTTTGCTTGGCTGGTCACTCGGGGGGAACGTTGCCCAGGCGATGGCTGTGCAGCTCCAGTCCGAAGGAGAGGAAGTAGAGTTTCTTGCCATGCTGGATGCATATCCGAGTCATTATCTTCCCATTCGCGGGGAGCCTGACGAAGCAGAGGCATTAACGGCTCTGCTGGCACTTGGCGGGTACGATCCGGACAGCATTGGAGATGAGCCGCTGAGTATGACTACAGCCATGCGAATACTTCGCAGCGAAGGCAGTGCACTGGCGAGCTTGAGCGAAGAGACGATCCGGAAGCTGCGGAGAACCTATGAAAATTCTGTTCGCATCCTGGGGGCTTATACCCCATCCCGATTCGAAGGGGATTTGATCTTCTTCCGCTCCACCATTATTCCTGACTGGTTTGATCCGATCGAGCCGGAAATGTGGAATGCATTTATTGGAGGATATCTGGAGCGTCATGATATTGCCTGTCGTCACAAAGACCTTTGTCAGCCCGGGCCATTGGAGGAAATCTGCCGTACCCTTGCCGCCAAGCTGGAGATGCTGAACAACAAGCGTAATATTCAACATAAATAGGAGGATAAACGGATGAGCAACCCTTTTGACTATGAAGACAGCAGTTATCTGGTGTTAAAGAATGATGAAGGGCAGTATTCGCTTTGGCCCGCATCCATTGAAGTTCCGAAAGGCTGGACCCAGATGCTGGGTAAGGCCAAACGGCGTGTATGTCTGGATTACATTGCGGAGCAATGGACTGATATGAGACCACTTAGTCTATGTGGCGAAACGGGAATACTGGAGTCACTTCATGAGACTGACGGATGAATTTTGTGTCAGGTTCGAAGAAAATTGTAGGCACGGTCTATGTTCTCGCCATGTTTATCGTTGCGATGGATGCAACTGTATTGAATGTGGCCCTGCGAACGATCAGTGAGGAACTGGGTGTTCCTCCAGCGGCTGCGGGTACTTTAAATGTAGGGTATCTGGTCAGCCTGGCTGTATTTTTGCCTGTGGCGGGATGGCTGGGAGACCGATGGGGGACAAAACGGGTCTTCCTGTTGGCGCTGGCACTGTTTACGTTATCTTCTGCACTGTGTGCTACAGCTGATCAACTGGAGACACTAACGTTTTTCCGTATTTTGCAGGGAGCGGGGGGAGGTCTGCTTACCCCTGTAGGCATGGCGATGTTATTTCGAGCCTTTCCTCCGCAGGAACGGGCCAGAGTATCTCGTATGTTGGTGCTGCCGATTGCCCTTGCTCCTGCTCTTGGGCCGATTGTGAGCGGATTAATTGTGGATCAGCTGTCGTGGCGCTGGATTTTCTATGTTAATCTGCCTGTAGGTATTCCAGCCGTGATCTTTGGAATGCTGTATCTGAAGGAGCATAGAGAACAGGGAACCGGTCAACTGGATCTGCCGGGATGGTTATTATCTGCACCGGGACTCGCACTGTCGATGTATGCGCTAAGTCAGGGACCGCTGCGGGGATGGACATCGCCAATTATTATGGGGGCGGGTCTTACAGGAATACTGCTTCTTACACTGCTCGTTAGGGTGGAGCTGCGCGCGAAACAGCCGTTGCTTGATCTGCATCTGCTGAAGCAACGACTTTTCCGTTACACAGGTCTGGTGTCTGTATGTGGGGCGGCCGGGTTGCTGGGCATGTTATATGTGTTTCCGTTAATGTATCAGCATGTGCTGCATGCCTCTGCGCTGGAGACAGGGCTAACCACATTTCCGGAAGCGATCGGATTAATGATAGCTTCACAGCTTGTTCCATGGAGCCACCCACGTTTGGGCCCCCGCAAGCTCATATCGATGGGATTGATCTGTACGGCAATCATTTTTATTACCCTTAGTCAGATTACAGTGGATACGAACCCATGGTTCATCCGCTTCTTATTGTTCGGTGTGGGCATCTTTCTGGGACAGACCGTAGGGGCGGTACAGATTGCGGCCTTCGCTCAGATTCCGTCTGCTGCTATGGGACGGGCTTCGACCTGGTTCACGGTGCAAAATCGTCTGGGTTCCGCAATCGGCATGGCGATACTCTCGGCTGTTCTGGCGGTTGCAGGTACAACCACGGTGACTGCGACAGGTACACTGGAGCCGAATATGACAGCATACCGTCTGGCTTTGCTAGGAGCAGCTGCATTTCTGTTCATTGGGCTCTGGTTCGCTCTGATGATCCGCGATGCGGACGCAGCGGCTACAATTCGGAAGAAGCCGATTGGCGGGACATCGGCTATGGCGAAGAGTCCCTCCCGGTCAAGGGCAGGGTCCGAGTCCGTGGCAAAGCAGCTGGATCGTTGAAGGATGTAAATGGAGCGAGCAAGCTGCATTTCATGAATACTGTCGATAATCGTATTACAGAAGAAGGAGCGAATCACCGGAGTGTTTTATTACCGGGTGAACTCGCTCCTCTTTTTTAATCCGTCAAAGTTTTTGGCTACGCATGCGCCTTCCTTAGACAAGCTCTGCACATAGACTCTCTACCGTTACGATCTCAGGCTGGGCTGGCAACTCTCCTTCGGCAGCACAGGAGGCGAGCATATGCTGCTCATCCAAAGGGTGACTGTAGAAGCGATGCGGAACGCTTTGCCCATCTTGCTTGCAGCTCCAGTCAAGCTCTCCATGCTCCAGAATATTCGGAAGAATGGCGAAGGAGTTCAGGGGCATTGACAAGCCCATGCCTATAGCTTTAATGTAGCTCTCCTTTAGCGTCCATAGGCGATAGAAGGTATTTAACTGTTGATCGGCTGGCATTGCTGCCAGATACGTATTCTCTTGTGGAGAGAAGAAGCGCTCTGCGATCTGCAGGTCGATCGGACTTATTTTTTCCACATCTACACCGAGTTCATCTGTCCCGCCAGAGATTAGAGCAACCCAGTCCCCGGAGTGGGAGACATTGAATTGCACCTTCGGATCTTGCATAAGACAGGGCTTTCCGTAGGCATTACGTGAAAAAGAAAGCTCCTTCCTTGGCAGTCCAGTTAATTCACTTAACGTCACCCGGGTCAATACCTCACCCAGCACAGAGCGATACGCATCGGCTTGATGTATGAAGCGTGCAGCCTGTACCCGCCGCTCTTCAGAGACGGATGACAGAAAAAGATCCCAGTATGCTTCGGGTATAACAGAGGGTACTTGAAGTACTTGTATCGTTATCATCATTTATCACCTGACGTTGTATTCGGCATGGATGACAGGCTTTCCTCTATATTTATCCTTTTCTGGCGTTTTCCCCAGTATTTCAGGCTAGTTGTGTTCGTTTCCATTCTTCATTCGCAACTTGTATCCGCTCCCACATTTCTCGGCGTTCCTGCTCCGTATAATTCACCAACGGTTCATAGAAAAGCTTGGCTAGTACGTCTTTCCATTCATCATAGGTTTGAATTTCCGTTTTGCTTATGCCTTCGATGCCATGCGTGCGAAGCATACATCCCCGGAGCTCATAGCTGTGGTCTGTATCTCTTTGACGGAGCAAAAATGCGTTATGCCAAGGCGAATCCACGGATTGGCTGTAGAATTCATGCTTGGGAATAAACTCTTCGAGACGGGTAAGCTCTTCGGGATCATAGTCTACTCCCTTACTCGGTCCGTTAGGCTCGTATTCAAGTCTCCATCCACCGGAAACAACGAAAGAAGACATTAATGTATAAGTAAACGGCTCGGAACCATAGGTTCCGTAACGAAGAGGAAGCGGTTCAAAAGGCATGCCACCCAGACCGACATCCACAATCCAACGTTCCACATTCGGGTCCGCATCTGGCAAAGAGACGGACAGACCAAGATGGAACGAGTTCACACGTGGCTGTTCCCCATGTGGCTGAACGCCGGCACGGTGCCAGTGCACTGTATATCCCAGAGACTGAAGCAGCACACTGAATGCGCCATTTAAATGGAAACAGTAACCGCTGCGTCCTTGCAGGATCAGCTGCACGGATTCTCTCAGATCGATGCCTGCAGGCCTGCCCGCAAAAATATCGACCGTTTGCCAGGATAGATGGTGGACATGTGCCTGCTGCATTTCCGCAAGGAATTCCAAAGTGGGCTTCTTGATTGTATTAATGCCTATCCGTTTCAGATAAGCGTGTATTTCAGATGGAGTCAATGTAACATTCATCTCGATCACCTCTCAGTCATATCATGGGTCGCAGGTGAAATGTCGTGAAAGCTGCGCCCTGAATTCATTGTATAAGTGAACGTCTGAAATGCACACACGTGTTTACTCCAATTGTACCGGTACAATTTAAGCAATAGTAAAATATAGAGGTTATAGTGCACGCATACATATTTCGGGTGTGGGCTCATTTCGATCAATGGGAGTTTAATTTCTTTTTCCGGGGTATGTTAACCGTTTGGAGTGGATATAGGTTAGAATAGAGATAGATAGCAGGATTAGGAGATGGAAAACATGGCTAATGATGAAGTAATTTTGACACAGGAAGGCTTGGAAAAGCTGGAGGAAGAACTGAAGGAACTGAAAACGGTGAAGCGCAAGGAGCTTGCAGAACGTCTGAAGCTTGCGATCAGTTACGGGGACCTGAAGGAGAACAGTGAGTATCATTCAGCCAAAGATGATCAGGCATTTATGGAGACCCGCATTCTGATTCTGGAGAAAATGCTGACCAAGGCAAGAGTAATCAGCTCGGACAATATGGACTCCACCAAAGTAAGCATCGGCTCAACCGTGCTGCTGAACGATCTGGAGTTTGCGGAAAAGATTGAATATCAACTGGTCGGTCCTGCGGAAGCAGATGTATCCAACAATAAAATTTCGTATGAGAGCCCACTTGGTAAAGAATTAATGGGCAAAGAGGTCGGCAGTGTGATCCATGTTAATGCACCGATGGGTGTTATCAAATACGAACTGCTGGAGATCAAGATATAAACTGTGCAGTATAGCTGTACTTTTCATACACCTTACTCTATAAAAAGTGGAGATGTTTCAGCGCCTTTCCTTGCATAACGGCGATCTGGAGCGTCTCTTTTTTTGTTGCTGCCTTTGGGTTTCCCCAGCGAAGTTCATGGTTAAGCTATAACTAATTGTTGCATACTGGAATGAAGCCCATATGGTAAATTTTCGACAAATTGTGATTTATGCATGACCTTACACACGGAGTAGTATATAATTACGGGAAAACTTTAAAGTGATGGAGTAGATACAATGAATTTGAGTAAGTCGAACCTGGACCCGAACCAAGCTGGCAAAGGAGAGCGTTTCTCACGTGCCGGTTTCATTCTGGCGGCTATTGGCAGCTCGGTGGGCCTCGGTAACATGTGGAAATTCCCATATATTACAGGTGAGAACGGAGGAGCGGCGTTTTTCCTGCTCTTTATCGTCTGTCTGCTGCTGATCGGTCTGCCTGTCCTGCTTGCGGAGCTTGCGATTGGACGCAGTGGTCGTGGCAGTGCTGCTACCGCTTTTATCAAAGCGGGCGGACATAAAGGCTGGCTCGCAGCAGGGCTGCTGCAAGTGTTAACACCGTTTATCATTCTGTCCTTCTATGTCATTATTGCAGGCTGGACGCTGCATTATGCTGTAACTTCGTTTAGCGGCACTTTGTTTAGCAACGCAGATTATGCCGGACAGTTTAACGCTTTTGTAGGCGGCTATATGCCAATTGTATGGCAACTGGTCGCAGTTCTGATCACAGGCTGGATCGTAGCCAAAGGTGTCTCCAACGGAATTGAGAAGTTTAACAAAATTCTGATTCCAGCGATGCTGGTGTTATTGCTCGTTCTGATGATTCGTGCAATTACATTGCCGGGTTCAGGTGCAGGGGTTTCCTTTTTCCTGAATCCGGATTTCTCTCGGCTCACGACGGAATCGGCACTGGTAGCGCTTGGACATGCCTTCTTCTCGCTGTCGCTGGGCATGGGTATTCTTGTAACGTATGGTTCGTATGTGGACAAAAATCAATCCCTCGGCGCAGCAACGGTTGCCGTCGGTGCGGGAGACCTGCTCTATGCCTTTATTGCAGGTCTGATCATTTTCCCGACAACGTTCTCGTTTGGCATCGCACCGGATCAGGGGCCTTCCCTGGTATTCATTGCACTGCCTGCTGCGTTCTCGGCGATGCCGCTGGGTTTCCTGTTTGCTGGATTGTTCTTTGTTTTGCTGTCGATTGCGGCGCTCACGTCTGCGGTTTCGCTGCTTGAGGTTCCCGTTAAATATTTCATGGAGCGTTTCGCATGGAGCCGTAACCGTGCGGTATGGACCATCTCTCTTGCTGTGTTCATCGTGGGACTGCCCTCCGTTCTGTCGCTGGGGCTGTTGCCAGAGTGGAAGATAGGATCGAAGAGTGTATTTGACTGGATGGACTTCATGGCTTCTAATATTTTGCTGCCTGTCGGCGGATTGCTGGTTACCATCTTTGCGGGGTACTTCTGGAAAACGGCTGCGGAGGCTTCCGGTCTAAGCTCTCGCTGGTTCCGCATCTGGCTGTTTATGCTGCGGTATGTCGCGCCAATTCTTGTTCTGCTGGTGCTGCTGCACACGTCTGGTATCATTCGTTTCTAACGTGTGTGAGAGGTGTTCGCGCTGTTACGCAGATTTACCATGCATAAAACCTCTTGGAAGAAATGCAAAAGCCCTTGTGTTCGCCTGTTAATTTTGGGACAATACAGAGTAGAGGTTTTTTGGGTAAGACAACCGATGAGCCATATGCTTTTTTGCGAAAAGAGGTTTATACCATGATTAAATCATCCATATATGGATTAACATTAGAGCAATTACGTGACTGGCTGCCCGAGCATGGGCAGAAGAAATCCCGCGCTTCCCGCATCTGGGAGTGGCTGTACCAGGAGCGGGTGCATGATTTTGCAGGCATGTCCGATGTGCGTCAGGAATGTCTGGATGTACTTGCGGAGCATTTTACAATGAACTCACTCCAGGAGCATGTGAAGCAGGAGTCTTCGGACGGTACGGTGAAATTCCTGCTCCGTCTGCAAGACGGCAACCTGATTGAAACGGTGCTGATGCGGCAAAAATACGGCTTGACCGTCTGCGTGACAACGCAGGTCGGCTGCAACATCGGCTGCAGCTTCTGCGCGAGCGGACTGATCAAGAAAAGCCGTGATCTCTCCGCTGGCGAGATTGTGGAGCAGATCATGCATGTACAGCGGCATCTGGATGCGGCTGGACAAGGTGAGCGCGTTACGAACGTTGTGGTGATGGGCATCGGCGAACCGTTTGACAACTTCGAGCATATGAGCAACTTTATCGAAGTGATCAAGGATCGCAAGGGGCTGGCGCTGGCTGCGAAACGGATCACGGTATCCACAAGCGGTCTGCCGGACAAAATCAAGGAGTTTGCAGACAGCAGTCTGCAAGTCAACCTGGCAATATCCCTGCATGCCCCGAATAATGAGCTGCGTACACAGATCATGAAGATCAACCGGGCCTTCCCGATTGAACAATTGATGGATGCTGTCGATTATTATCTGGAAAAAACAAACAAACGCATTATGTTTGAATATATTTTGCTTCGGGATGTGAACGATCAGCGGGAGCATGCGGCCGAGCTGGCTGAACTGCTGTCCAGCCGCAAGAGCATGGTCAGCGTGAACCTGATTCCGTACAATCCGGTGGATGAGCACAGCCAGTATCAGCGGAGCACCGAGGAATCCATTCTGGGCTTCTATGATACGTTGAAGAAGAACAACATTAATTCAACGGTGCGTATGGAGCATGGTACAGACATTGATGCCGCCTGCGGACAACTGCGCAGCAAACAGATGAAGAACAATGCGGAAGCCAAAGCAGAAGAGGGCAAGTCTGATGTGAAAACAGATGCAAGCCGTCTGGCTATGGGTTAAGCTTTTCAATTAGCACAGCAACACCACATAATCAATATGAATAGTCAAACGCCTCTATCCCTTTACCACTGAATGAAGTGGAGGGTAGAGGCGTTTTTGGTTATGCGTTATTTCAGCTGTTTTGTCATCAGCAGATGGGGAATGCCATCCTCCATAAACACATCGGAAGCGGGAGCGTAGCCCAGACGTTCATAAAAGCCGGAAGCCTGTACTTGTGCGTGCAGCTTGGCCTTTTTCAGTCCGTCCGCGAGTGCCATTTCCTCCAGCTTGTTGATCAACACACGGCCCAGACCATGCTTGCGGTAATCCAGCATGACACAGATGCGCTCCAGCTTGGCGACGTGTTCGACGATGCGCAGTCTGGAGGAGGCAGCCGGCACCCCGTCCGCATAGAGCAGGATATGGCGCGCTTCCGTGCCTAACGCATCATATTCATCAAATTCATCCGCTGCAGACACCCCCTGTTCTTCTACAAAAATCGCAGTCCGAATGGCAAAACAAGCATCAAGCAGGTCTTGGCTGTCTGCATCGACAATTGTTATATTCATCAATTAATTCTCCTTCGCATGATCGTAATATCGCAATGAATGCGAACGTGATAAACTAGTGTAGTTATACCATCAATTATGTTGCGAATGCAACAATTTTATATAGGAGTGTGAGCGCTGTGAATGAACCTAATGAATCACTTGCACTTGATGAGCCAAGAGAGGTGCTGCGTGAGATTGGCATGATTGCTCGTTGCCTGGACTCCATCAGCAACGTTGAATTCCAGCATCTGAATCTGTCCCGGGGGCAATATTTGTATTTGTACCGCATCTGCGAGAATCCGGGCATTATTCCGAACCAGCTGGCTGAACTGATCAAAGTGGATCGTACAACTGCAGCCCGGGCCATCACCAAGCTCGAATCGGATGGTTTCATAGTCAAACAGCCTGCATTGGGTAATAAGAAGAATAAGGTGCTGTATCCAACAGCGGCAGGGCTGGAAGCATGGGAGTTTATTCGCAGAGAAGGCGTCCACTCGGACCAGGTGACATTGGATGGATTGACAGAGGAAGAGATTCAGACAGCGATACAGCTTTTGCGCAGAATGAGGCATAACATCGAGGTGGACTGGAAATTTGTCAAAAAAGGCGGCCGCCGCTCATACATGGATCACCATGAATAAGCGCACACTTTGGATAAGACCTGCTTCTCTTGTCAGAAGAGGTTCTGCTGCTCTGTCTTATATCCCTGTCAGGAGGAATGGTGTGAAATTTATTTTTCGCAATAAACGCTCATGGTACATACTGCTGCTTGCCGCCTTGTCTGTGGCGATTTTACTGCTTTGGAGGGAGCGGTTTGTGATGGATAAGGTTTCGCCTACAGCTGTCTTTATTGAAGAGCATATGACGAATCCCAATGGTACACTGGCTACCTATCTGAAGGATGCGGTGTCTGAGAGAGCGGATATCGTAGCAGGAAGAGAGGCATTGTCAGAATCGCTGGGGCTGTGGATGCAGTATGCTTTGGCAATGGATGATGAGCCCATGTTCCAGAAGGCTTATTCACAGCTCCAGACGTATTATGTGAACCGGCCTGACCTCTATATCGCCTGGAAGCTGGATACGCAGGGCAAGGCTCATGTAGCGACCAATGCGCTGGGTGACGATCTGCGAATTATGGGAGCGCTGCTGCAAGCGGCTGACCGCTGGGAGCAAGGCAGAGCAGCAAAGCTGGCCACAGCATCGGCTCTTGCAAGAACCTTGACACAGCGAACCGAGCAGCGGGGGTACATGGTCGATTTTTACGATTTTGAAGGCAGACATTCCACCAATACGTTAAGTCTTGTCTATATCGACCTGCTCGCACTGAAAGCGATGAGAGATCATCAGATGCTGGAACCGAATGCTTATGAGCGCTACTTCAGCGTACTGCATAAAATGCCTGATGATGGACTATTCTATCCGAAGAGCTTTGATGTTATGAACGAGATGTATACCTACGATACCAAGGTGAATCTGATTGATCAGCTCATCGTGGCGAATCATGTGATGGAGTCAGGGAACAGACCTGACAAGCTTATTGCTTTTCTGAAAAAAGAGTTCGAGACTCGGGGACAGCTTCCCGGCCAGTATGAACGCACAACTCGCACACCAGCCGTGAACTACGAATCAGCTTCGGTGTACGGCCTCACGATGCTGCTTGCTGTTCGTTCAGGTGATGAAGCTTGGGCCAAACAGCTGTACAAGCATATGATCACATTGCGGGGTCAGGATTCTCGTTATCCGGGCGGTTATGTGTTTGATGGAAACACACATCTGTTTGATAACCTGTTTCCGCTTCTCGGGGAAACGGCTTTGTATAATTTGCTGAAAAAGTAGGGGACCTATGAAAAATAACGCGATTACCCATCGTCTTGCCTGGGGATATGCCATTTTGATCGGCCTTGCCATCTTGCAGCAGCTTCTGGTGTATCTGCATCTGTACATGAATCAGAGCTATACCCTGCTTCATATCGTTTTAAGCACCGCATCACTTGCGGCGCTCGCTTTAGGACTTTTACTACCTGTTGGTGTATCGGTTGTCCTTGGTTTTGTATATCTGGTCATTTATTTTGTGTGGCTGGTGACGTTTGCAGATTCCAATATACTGGTGTTTTCGTGGTGGCTGCTTATCCCGGCGAACCTGGCGATCTCAGCTGTTATCAAGAGAAGGCTGGTGCGGAGCGCACGCATTATTGAACGTCTGGAGCAGATGAAGGACTACAATCCCGAGATTGATCTGGACACGACACTAGGCAACAAGCAGGCGCTTGGAGACACATTAATCAAACAGAGCAACCTTGCCCGCCGTTATTCAGATTGTTATGGATTCTGCATTGCCATGTTCAAGATTGAATTTCTGCCGCTTGTAATGGAGTCGCTTGGTTCCGTACGATATGCGCAGTTTTTGCTAGAGATTTCTGAGACGATCCAGAAGCAGATTCGCTATGAGGATTACAAATTTTTTGTAGACCGCGGCCGGTTTGTCATTCTGTGTCCGATGGTGAATGCAGATTATTTACCGATGCTGACACGCCGGATCAAAAAAAATGTGATGGATCTGGAAGTGCTCGACAAGCGGGGGAACGAACTGCAGACGGTAATTAAATCCGGTGCACTCGTGTTCCAGAAGGAGCAGTTCAGCAAGTATGACAATATTGACGCTGTGCTTGCTGCACTGGAACGTAATACGGAGACGGATCTGATTGGAGAATACATCTAACAGGAAGGAGCGGGGACGAATGGATTATATGACGTGGTTTATCCCGATCTGTATTGCTGTCAGCTGCATCTTAGCTGTATTTACGATCCTGTTAACCATCGCGACGCTTCGTTTTCGCTCCAGAGTAATCCGCAGGTATGATCGGAGGAAAACGGGTGGCTGACATCATTCTGATCTTGTCGATATTCAGTATCTGGATTGCTGTATTTGAATCGATTGTTATTATGGCAGGTGCGATTCGTTTTATTCGCAAGCAGGAGAAGAGAGGTATTCAGATTCCGGAGAATATGGATCATTATCCAACCGTCACGGTGATGGTACCCGCTCATAACGAAGGGCTTGTCATTGTGGCAACCGTGGAGCACATTCTGCGTTTGAATTATCCTGAAGACAAAATCCAGCTCATCGTCATTGCGGATAATTGCACGGATGATACGGCAGAGCGGCTGCACACCTTTCTCGGTCAAACGAGTTATGTGCATCGCAATGTTACCGTTCTCGAGCGTAAAGGCACCGGGGGCAAGTCTGGCGCGCTGAACGACGGGCTGGGGCTGGCGACGGGAGAATGGATCTGCATATTTGATGCAGACGCCGCACCCGAGCGTAATTCACTCATGTTTCTGGCACAAAAATCCCTGGAAGACCCTGAACGCTATGGTGTCGTATTTGGACGGAACAAGGCACGTAACCGCGGGCAAAATTTCCTCTCCAAATGCATCAATCTGGAGATTATAACTTCCCAGCGTGTATACCACACAGGACTGTGGGAGCTGTTCAAACTTGGAACCATTCCGGGCACGAATTACATTATCAAAAGCAAGCTTATCCGCGAAATCGGCGGCTGGGATGTGACCGCCATTACCGAGGATACGGCTCTGTCGTTCGAGATTATGAACCGCGGCCAGCTGGTCGCGCTTGCACCGCAAGCGGAGGCGTATCAGCAGGAGCCGGAGCAGCTGCGTGTATACATGAAGCAGCGAGAGCGCTGGGCGAAGGGCAACTATCAGGTTGTACTGGATAACATTCATAACCTGTTTAATCGTTCAAGCTGGCGCAACAAATTGCTGGTGCTGTACTATGCGGTCAGTTATTTCTGGTTTATGCTGGCGATTATCGTGTCGGACATCATCTTTGTGGTGAACCTCGTGTACCAGGTCATTGCCATCTTCAAACCGGAGGTTCAATCGCCATTCCAGTTTGCCGGCGATGCCTATGTGTATCTGGTTATTGGCTGGGCCTTGATGTACTTTATCTATGTGCTGCAAATCAATCTGGCGCTGGCAGCGGATATCGGGCAGAGCAACACCCGAAATTTCATCTATGCGTGTGTATCGTATTTTACCTATGCGCAGCTGTTCATTCTGATCTCGATTCGCGCCTTCTATAACCTGCTATTGGACAAAATACGCAAACGCGAGAGCAAATGGTACAAAACGGAACGCTTTGGATAGACCCTATCCCCTTTATAGAAGGGGAAAATCCGGTGATCAAGGCGAAGCCTATGCTTCCGATGCAGCTTTCTTTCAGAAAGCCCAAAAAATAGAAGCATTCAGGCGTTAAGGCTGTTTACGGATAATAATCCGTAAGCGGTCTTTTTTGTCATGGCGGCAGGTTGTTATATTTGGTATACTTTTACAGATAATGGGCGGCAAAAGAATGTGTTAATGAGCGTCACATGAATGTACGGAATGGAGGTTGATAAAGGATGAGTGAAAAGGGCTCGGATTTTTATGATAATGATGCTGTATTTCAGACGTATATGGAACACCGCCAAGGACGGGACAATGCCAATGATACACTGGAGAAGCCGGTTATGCTGGAGTTGATCGGGGATGCCTCAGGCAAGAGCATTCTGGATCTCGGCTGCGGGGATGCGAGATTTGCCGCAGAGCTGCTGGGAGAAAGGCACAAGGGCTCGGCCTATACAGGCGTTGAGGGCTCAATCAATATGGTCACAGCTGCCCGCGACTCGGTTAAGGGGTTAAATGCCCGAATCGAGCACTCTTATCTGGAGGAATGGACTTATCCCGCCGATACATATGACCTTGCGATATCAAGATTGGCTATTCACTATATTGAGGATGTGAACACCCTGTTCCGGAGAGTATATGCTACGCTGCGTAAGCAGGGGCTGTTTGTCTTCTCGGTGGAGCATCCAGTCATCACTTCAACGCTTCAGCCTTTAGGCATGCGTACGAACTGGGTTGTGGATCAATATTTCGTTGAGGGGTATCGGGAGCAGCAGTGGCTGGGGGGGTCTGTGAAGAAAATGCACCGTTCTATAGAATCCTATTATACTGCGCTGCAGCAGGCCGGATTCCGTGTGGAGCAGCTGCGTGAATCTGCACCGCAGCGTGCCTACTTCACGGATGAAGAGACCTATGAGCGAAGAAAACGCATCCCGCTATTCCTGTTCCTGGCGGCGCGTAAACCGGATTGAAGTAAAACCGGAAGCCGGGAAGGCTGGATGCGAGGATCGCAAGAGTTAAGTTATACTCAGTTAAACCAAAGTTCTGCACAGAAAACCGTGGATAACACAACATATAGGAGTAAAAAGCCCAAAAACTATCCACATGTGGATAAGATTTTGGGCTTTGTTTATTTTTTTATCCCCAAAGTCAGCTTTTTCAGGCTTTTCTGTCCTCATCAATCCAGACGTAATTGGCCAAAAATTTGCCCATCTCCCATGGCAAGTTTGCCACTACGAGCGCTAACGATCAGGAGAAGCCTTATTTCGGAATAATCGGACTTTGGAAAATTCTAACGATTCACAGAGACGCTATTCGGCTGAGATCAACCTGTTTATGAGCATGATTCAGGATTTTGAATGGAATAAGGTTTCTGGAGACCGTTAGAATTCTGATGCCCCCGATTCAGGGCAAATAAGCTTCCTGGAGATCGTTAGAATTCCACCTCCTAGGGCGTGTCTTGAAACCTACTGAAGTGCATCGTTCCCCCTTTTTCGCCCCCTGCTACGTCACTTCCCCTTGACGTGCCCCGGCACACCTGCGGGAAACTTCCTGGCTTGGAACGAAAATTAGGCAAAATTGGCTTTCTTCAGCGTTTTCAGACACGCCCTGATTGAGCAGCCTGCCTATGCTGTATTCTGCCCCATTACAGTCCTTTTTGACGATCATGGACCGATTTTGTGTATTGGTCAGGTTCTAAAGCCGTCGATTCTGTAATTCAATTTGTATAGCTAGAATTTGTATAGCTATATAGCTTGCTATTTCTGGTCTTGGCACGATGCCGCCCGGACATAGACCCGCTCACCATGCCGATCCACCTCTACCGGTGCTTCGAAGAAATTACTTAACACATCCTGAGTCATCAGCTCCTCCGTGAGCCCGTTCCCGAAGACTTCTCCCCGCCTGAGCAGAAGACTATGCCTGAAAACAGGAAGTATCTCCTCGGTATGGTGCGTTACATAGATCAGCGAAGGAGTATCCGGGCGTTCGGTCAGCTCCTGAATACTGTGCAGCAGATGCTCACGGGAGAATAGATCGAGTCCATTGCAGGGCTCGTCCAGAATAAGCAGCTGCGGGTCCGCCATCAGAGCGCGGGCAATGAGCAGCTTCTGCTTCTCCCCTTGAGAGCAGGTACGGTATTCGCGGTCCCACAGATGCTCACAGCCAAGTGTCTGCATCCAGTGCCTGGCCTGTTCCAGATCCTCACCTTCCAGCTTGTCATATAAACCAATTGTGGCGTGTTTGCCGCTGATGACCACATATTGTGTGCGGTCGGTCGCATACAGCTTCTCTTGCAGGGAAGAGCTGACCCAGCCGATGGACTTCCGTAATTCTCTCAGGTCCACACTGCCATATTCATGGCCGAGCACCGAGATGCTGCCTTCCGTAGGCCACAGGTAGCCAGTGATCATGTTGAGAAGCGTTGTTTTGCCAGAGCCGTTCAGGCCAAGCAGCGCCCAGTGTTCGCCCTTGTTTACACGCCAGCTGACATCGTGCAGCAGCGTGAGCGGACCTCTTTTCCAAGTGACATGCTGTACATCAATCATCATTTGACTATTCCTCTCTCTGTTAAATATCGCTCGTCCTGATCCTCATCTTATTGTATTGAACCTAATGTGGAAGTTTCAATAGCTTGTCAGGCTTTAGCGGGTTGATCACCTCGGATATTTTTATTCAAATTGAACAGAGGATTATTAACACGTACACTCCGATGACAGAATGACTTTCCAATCGCTGTTATCCACAGATTTTTTTGATTCCATTTTCTCCTAGGAAATATTCCGGTGATAACGTTCCGCTTTTTCAGGTTTTTTCTTTTTCTCTCCGTTTCTGTGTAATTGATTAGTTCAACTTAGACGGATTTGTCATCAAAGGATGCCATGATGCTAAAGTGAGAGGGATTTATGTAAGTGTCATAATTGAATTATTATATCATTTTGTAATTTATGGGATGGTAATGATTAAGTTGCATAGCTAAGGTATAAGTGAGATTATTTCAAGCAACTTCTTCTTTTATATACATAATGATAAGTGATATTACAAAATAAGAGATTAGATAGACGGAAAGTACATCACTGAGATAATAGATTGTTTTATCAAAAAACAAATCATGTATTATGGAGCCAAAGAGAGAGTGGCGTAACAATTGGGCGGGATTCAGCTTAGGTTTTTTGATGGTATATAGTGTGAGAACTGCACTACTATCAATCCAGAGCAGGAGAGCAACCGGCGAACCGGTTGCCTGGAACAAATCATAACTAAGCCCTATTAGCATTATGAGTACTCTTAACCTTGATCGTTTAAATGCAAAATTTGCATAGATAGTCAAAAATCAATTATATAACAGGAAGGTAGAATGAAAGCTATTTTTTATATCATTTATTGGACCTTACGCTGAGGACAGCTACAGGTATCCACTGTTGTATACACGTGGAGAGGGTTACAGTTCAAGCAACATATTATTAAATGAACAGTTAACTTTTATTTCTTTTAGTCCAGGATCTAAATAACAGATTAGTAACTGTACCTACTACCAAACTAAAAATGACTACATACATCAAGAGTTGCGCGATTACAGAAAAGTAATCATCTGTTTTAACTATATTAACTACTCCAATAATCAATGTAATAAAAAACACAATAACATAATCTAATATTCTAAATTTTTTCATTGTTCCACCTCCTTTTTTGTATTTTAACACATATATATGGAAATATGATGCAGATAATGATATTGTAATATTTGTTATAAAAATAAATTAATTACTATGGAGGGAATGTAAATGAAAAGAACATTTATTAGTAGTACTGTTGCTGTAGCACTGATGTTTTCTTTGGGTACTACTGTATTTGCAGATGAGGTTAAATCCTCAAATGTCAACGTAAGCAACAGTGTCCAAAAGATTCAGGATCCTCAGATACTAAAGGAGATTAAAGAACTCGATGCAAACAATCTGGAGAAAATTGCTGAAGTCTTAGATGGTATCGAAATAAACGAAGAGAACCCAGTGACAAGGCATGAATTTGCAGATGGGAGTGCAATCGAAGTTAGTATTAATGTTACCCCAAGTTTGACTGCCCAAAAAAGAGTTTCTGGTGAAATCTCCCCTTTCTTAGCAGCTGGTGAATATACAGCTAGTGTTACGATGAAGGGCGAAAGCGTTGTGACTGGTGGGAATATGTGGGTTTATACACTTAATCAGAAATATAAAACAAATGGTACGAAAATCACATGGAATGAGGGATCTCCTTATGGAACTTTTGATAAAGTATGGTATAGCCTTTGGGGAATAGACAGTGAAACTCTTAGTGTAACTAGTAACCCTGGTTATCCTGATGGTATTTGGGCAACTGGAACCGTTAAACTTAGCTGGGATATTTGGGAAGGGAATAACATACAGCCTATCAATATCAAGCTCACACTTAGTATTAAAGGTGATGGTACTTATACTGGTTACACAGCATGGCTTTAAGTTCTTAAAAAAACAGATAGAACCACAGGTGGAAATATGTGGTTCTATCTGTTTTTTTCTTTACAACCATGAGAGTTATTCCCAAATGGAAATCTTGACGTCGTAAAAGTGGTTGTTTTTATATTCGGGTTAGCCTCCTCTAAAAGGAAGCGATAATAGATGGTTTTGTCAATACTACAGATTACTCAGATTGAATGTTAACTTCATAATTTTTTACAGATCACTAATTTTAATATTGCTAAACGATGAGGACTCTGATAAGATGGGAAAAAGTTTATGTAAGCGTATACATTTAGAGTTAAATTACAACGTTGTAATTTTTGGTGGAATGTCGACGCTTTAAGTTGAACTGCATATTATATGCTTGTTTATCAAAGTGATTACTTGATTTTTAATTCTATCTCAGATGTTGGTGTACGTTGGGAAAAGAGATGGGATTTTATTTTTAAACAAAAATTCAAACGTTGTAATTATGAGATGAAGGGGAGTGTTTACGTTGAAAAAACGCATGTCTACGCTGTTCAGCCTGATTCGGCGGGATAAGTATTTGCTGCTGATGTTTTCACCCATTTTTCTGTATTACGTTATCTTTATGTATCTGCCGATGCCTGGTGTGCTGTTGGCATTTCGTAATTTTATGCCCGGGCAGGGCATGTTTAGCGGAGAGTGGGTGGGCCTGCGCTGGTTTGAGCAGTTTGTGAACTCGATTTACTTCTGGCGACTGCTGCGCAACACCTTTTTGCTGGCTTTTCTGCCGCTCTTGTTCGGTTTCTCCATCCCCATTCTATTTGCAGTCTGCATCGTAGAGATTAAGAACCGCACCTTTAAACGCTTCGCGCAAACCGTAACCTATCTTCCTCACTTTATCTCCACCGTCGTGGTGGCCGGGATGATTATCAACTTTTTGTCACCTACAGACGGTATTGTGAACACCCTCATCGCAAGTCTCGGCATGGAAAAAATAAATTTCATGATGGACGCCGGCTGGTTCCGCACCATCTTCACCAGTTCCGACATTTGGCAGAGCTTTGGCTTCAGCTCCATTATCTACATCGCAGCCATCATGGGCATTGATCCCGAAATGTACGACTCTGGCAAAATCGACGGCGTGAACAAATTTCAAGAGCTGTGGCATCTAACACTTCCAAGTATTAAACCAACGATTGTCATTCTGCTGCTTCTGTCGCTCGGCGGCATTATGAGTGTAGGCTTCGAGAAAGTCTATCTGCTCTATAACGGGGCCACGTATGAAACAGCGGACGTGCTGTCCACCTACGTATACCGGATGGGGATCGAGGGCCAGAACTATGGCTTCGCAACTGCCGTCGGCCTGTTCAACTCCATCATCACGTTTGTGCTTGTTTTTGCAGCCAATTCCATGACCCGCCGCCTGACCAAAATGTCACTCTGGTAAAACCACACTGAATCAAAGGAGAGCCTGTATGCAAAAATCGAGAAGTGACCGATTGTTCTATGTCTTTGTCTACCTGCTGACCATCCTGGCCGTTGTTGTCACCCTGTATCCGTTCCTGTATGTGGTCAGCATTTCCTTCAGCTCGGTGGACGCTATCGACAAGCAAAAAGTGGTGCTCTGGCCTGTCGGTTTCACACTTTCAGGATACCAGATGGTGCTGCAATACAAGGAACTGTGGGTGTCGTTCTATAACACCGTCTGGTACACCGTTGTAGGCACGCTGCTGAATATTGTGGCAACCTGCCTGGCAGCATTTCCATTGTCGAGGCAGCAGTTTTTCCTGCGGCGCAAGCTGAACTTTTTCATCGCCTTTACGATGTATTTCTCCGGCGGACTTATCCCGGTCTATATGATGATTACGTCACTCGGACTATACAATACCCGCTGGGTAATGGTGCTGCCAGTGCTGGTGATTACATTTAACGTCATGATCTGCCGCTCTGCCTTTGAAGGCATTCCGAATGAGATATTTGAAAGTGCCAGCATTGACGGTGCGAATGAGTTAACGATGCTGTATCGTCTTGCTGTTCCAATCATCAAACCTACGCTGGCCGTACTGACGCTGTATTATGCAGTATTCCACTGGAACAACTTTTTCTCGGCCCTGCTGTATCTGGGCAAACAGGATATGCAGCCCCTCCAGATGTTCCTGCGAAGGGTGCTGATTATGGCCTCGCCAGAGGTTATGCAGAAGATGGGCGGTACGATGACATCCGGTGCACTGGCGGTTTCAACGCTGCAAGTTCGTTATGTATCCATCGTGGTCAGCATTCTGCCGATCGTGATGATCTACCCGTTTATCCAACGGTACTTCGTTAAGGGCATCACCCTCGGAGCCGTGAAAGGATAGATTTTGTTACCCAAGCAGCATCGTTAGGAAGAAAGGGAGTACGTTTTTTTTCAGGGAGTTCGAGGTTGATGCGGAGGATTCAAGGGTTTTTGAGGGAGTTCAAAATGGTTCCATACCAAGGAGGAATGATGGATGAAAGTCAAAGGGGCAGGAAGAAAAAGTGTAATTGCAGCAATACTCGCGATCAGTTTGGCGGGTTGCAGCGGGGGAACAGGCGCAGGAACGGATGCGGGGAATACACCTGCCAGCTCGGAGCCGGCATTCAATTATACAGGTGCAGGACCTGTAACGGATCAGCCGGATGCGAAGCTGTCGATTCTGGCAACCAATGCATGGACAACAAACGTGGACTTGTCTACCGCCGCTATCGTTAAGAAAATCGAGAGCAATGCGGGCGTGAAAGTGGATTGGGATCTGATCCCTCCTCAAAACTATGCGGATGCTGTTAATCCAAGACTGGCTGCTGGTACAGGACTCCCGGATATCGTGTATCTGCCGGATCAGGATCAATTGATGAAGTACATTAACAGCGGTCTGTTTATTCCGATTAATGATCTGGTGGAGAAGTACGGCGTTAATCTCAAAAAAATATATGAAAAGTCGCCATCGGTTAAAGCCAGTTTAACAACGCCAGATGGTAAAATGTATTATGTTCCACAGCAGACGCTGACGCGTAACTACATGCCTGTGTTCATGGTCAATGAGCGCTGGTTGAAAAAGCTGGGCTTAAATGAGCCGACTACACTCGATGAGTTTACAGCGATGCTGCGCAAATTTAAAACGGAAGATCCGAACGGCAACGGCAAAGCGGATGAAATTCCACTGTCCATGGAATCGAAGTTTGTGCCAATGGCCTTCGGTCCGGCCTTTGGACTTGATCTATCAAACAATTTCTATGCAGATGATCAAGGTAAAGTACACTTCAGCTATTATGAGCCAGCCTACAAGGAATACCTGACGTATTTGAATGGTCTGTACAAGGAAGGTTTGCTTGGGGTGGACTATGCGAGCACCACGAGCGACCAGGTTACGTCACGGATCTCGCAGGATGTAACCGGGGCAACGTTTAATTTTAGCTGGTATATGTCGATGGTTTACAGCCCGCTCTTCAAGGATTACAAGCCGGAAGAGCCAATTATCAAAGGCATTCTGCCATTAAAAGGGCCGCATGGAGACCAGTTCTACATCGGGCGTACGCCAGTCAGCGGCATCTTCGGAATTAGTAAGGATAGCAAAAATCCGGAGCTGGCATTCCGCTTCCTGGATTATGCGGTCAGTGAAGAAGCACAGACCTATTACACTTGGGGCATCAAGGATGACACCTACACAGAAGAGAATGGCGAGAAGAAGTTTACGGATAAAGGTAAAGACAATGAATATATCCAGAAGCTCGGGATCGGTCCGGTCAATCTGCCAAACATTCAATCCACCGATTCTGCGGATTCCATCGTAGCTCCTTGGCATGCGAAGCTGGATAAAGAATTAGAGAAATATGTTCGTGAGCCGTTCCCGTTTGTGTATGCTCTGCCGGATGAAGCAAGCGTAGAGAGCATGTCGATGCCTGACATCACCACGTATGTAGAAGAGATGAACTTCAAATTTATTAGCGGTGACGCAAGCCTGGATCAGTTTGACAATTATATCGAAACACTGAAAAGTATGAATGTTGAACAGGTGATCGCAGGCAGACAGGCACAATATGATCGCTATAAAGCTGCACAGAAATAGGATATAGGTTTCAGGCATATGAGAGGTGTTGATTCAATTTGATTACCATTAAAGATATAGCCAAACTGGCGGGAGTGAGCTACAGCACGGTATCGAAGGCACTGAATGATGATCCCCGGATCAAACCGGCGACCAAGCAGAAGGTACTCGCGGTAGCGGAGAAACATCAATACCGGAAAAACATGCTGGCCCGGCAGCTCTCCACCGGCAGAAGCAACATCATCGGGTTTGTGCTCGATGAGCTCAGCAATCCGCTCTTCTCCAACATATCGGGCAGTCTGCATACCGAGCTGAAGAAGCGGGGATATCAGATGATCCTGGTTGTGGCCGACGACGGGGTGGATGTATTCAGCCAGCTGCGTGTGGACGGTTGTATTCTGTGGGATTATGCGCTGGACAATCGGGACGTGTTTTGGAAAAAGTTCGCGACCCTTAACATGCCATGTTTTGTCCTCGGTACAGATGAAGCACCGAACTCTCCTTACATCAAGATTGATCGTAAGGAGGGACTCTTCAAAGCGGTGGAGCATCTGAAATCTCTCGGGCATAGCCGGATTGGATTCATCGGCAACTCGCAGCATGTGAAGCTGGAAGGATACAGGGAAGCCTTGCAGCGCACAGGTCTTGCTTTTGACGAGAGTCATGTGCTGCCAGCGCATTCCTCCTGGGAGGATGGATATTTTGCCATCCGAAATTATACATTCGGCCCTGAATCTCCTACCGCGTTTATTGGCCTGAACAACCTTGTGACGCGAGGGGCGCTCCGGGCATTGCTTGAGGCGGGCTATAGTGTTCCGCGAGATATATCCATTATCGGTTACGACGATCTGCCCGATATGCAATATGCAGAGGTTGCTCTGACCACGATCGGTCCGCCGCTGGATGAACTGGCTGTTCAGGCCGCAGAGCTGATCGTATCTCTGATCCGTGACGAGCAGGTTGAGGTTCCGGTTGTCATTCAGCCGAGGCTGAACCTGCGCAATTCAACAGCAACGTGCCGGCAGTAGTGCTTGCACAAACATTTTAGGGACAGGTCATACATGCCGAGGCACGGTTTATTATGATGAGATGAGTCTGGGCGTTGTATGGCAAAAAGTTGGCAGTATTTTAGTTTGGTGAATCTGATCGATGTACCCGGGGACATCGTACAAGGCTCGATCATCAGGTCAGCCAAAACATTATGATTCATGTGTTTGCTTACAAGCGAAATAACATTACAGGAGGTGCCGTGATGCAGGTACAGACGCAGTTATCCTGGTCAGAGCGAATTGCAGCTACGATCATGCAGCAGTGCAACGATGAAGGCTTCCATGCGTTCCCTTCGGGACGATGGGCGTATGTGGAAGGCATGACGTTGATGGCAATGGCGCGCACGGGAGAATTATATAACAAGCCCGAGTATATTGATTTTATGAAAAGACATATGGACTTGTACGTGCAGCCGGACGGTTCCATTGGTACGTACTCTCTCGAAGAATATAATCTGGATCAGATTAATCAGGGCAAAAACCTGTTTGCGTTACTCGACGGTGCAGTGGATGATCGTTATGCCGAAGCAGCACATCTGCTTGCCGCGCAGCTCGCAGGTCAGCCTCGAACGTCAGAAGGTGGATTCTGGCATAAAAAAATCTATCCGTTCCAGATGTGGCTGGATGGGCTGTATATGTCCTCACCCTTCCTCTCCCAATATGCAAAGACGTTCCAGCATCCGGAGTTATGGGATGAAGTGGCTCATCAGATTTTGCTGATTGAACAAAAGACACGTGATCCGCGTACCGGGCTGCTGTATCATGGCTGGGATGAATCGAAGGAGCAGGTCTGGGCCGATTCGGTGACCGGCTGTTCGCCGCACTTCTGGAGCCGGGCGATGGGCTGGTATGCCATGGCTATTGTGGACAGTGTGGAGCATTTCCCGCTGAACCATCCGAAGCGGGGCACAATCATTGGCATTTTCGAGCGCATGTGTAATGCGTTGGTTCGGGTTCAGGAGCAGGACAGCGGATTGTGGTTCCAGGTACTGGATCAGGGCTTCCGCAAAGGGAACTATCTCGAAGCTTCGGGTTCAAGCATGTTTGTATATGCGCTTGCCAAAGGTGTACGTCTTCGTTATCTGGAGCCTCATTTCAGGGCAGCAGCCGAGAAAGGCTGGCAGGGCCTTACTTCCAGATTGGTGGAGGAAACGGCTGATGGTGTACGGTTAAACGGCATATGCCATGGGGCAGGGCTGAGTCTGGACCGGGATGGCTCCTATAGCTACTATGTGAGCGAGGCTGTTGTAAGCGATTCCTTTATGGGCGTGGCCCCGTTGCTGCTGGCTGCAATCGAAATGGAGCGGTTGCCATGACGGATCAGCGCTTGGCAGAAGAAGGTGTGGAGGCGGAGGGGGCATTGGGATCATCGGGCTCCGGCCCTTACCTCACTGTTGCTTCTGATGGAACAGGGGATTATTCGAGCATCCAGGATGCTATCGATGCGCTGCCAGACAACAACGCTGATGGCAGTGATGGCAGCGGCAGCCGTCTTCTGATTCGAGTGAAGGCAGGCGTGTATTATGAGAAGCTGCATGTGGAGAAACCGGGTATTCAACTTATCGGTGAGGGAGCGGAGCATACCATCATCACATATGATGATCATGCGCTCAAGCGATTCCCGGACGGCTCCCAGTATCATACATTTTATTCCTATACAGCGTTTATCGGGGCGGATGATTTTACGGCAGAAGGCATTTCATTTGTAAACTCGGCTGGTCCGGGCAAAGATGTCGGTCAGGCGCTGGCAGTGTACGTAGATGGAGATCGTGCAGTGTTTCGCCGCTGCCATTTTATCGGCCATCAGGATACGATCTTCACCGGGCCGCTGCCCGAGCAGCCCTTGGACCGCAGTTATTTCGGCGGGCCGCGTGACGGTGCGGAACGGCGGAAATTAAGACAGTATTTCGAGAATTGTTATATTGAAGGGGATATCGATTTTATTTTTGGCTCGGCGACGGTAGTGTTCAAGGGCTGCGAGATTTTTACGAAGAGCCGCCTGACTGAAGCGGAGGTCGCCGAAGGACAGGTGAATGGCTGGATTACAGCAGCTTCCACACCAGCGGATGTACGTTACGGGTATGTATTCGTGGACTGTGATCTGACCAGCAGTGCTCCTCCGCAATCGGTGTATCTGGGCAGGCCGTGGCGGAATGATGCGAAAGTCTGTTTCCTGAACTGCTGGATGGGCGCACATGTGAAACAGGAGGGCTGGCATAACTGGAATAAAGCAGATGCTGAAGCTACGGTTCAGTATGCAGAATACAAAAGTGCCGGGCCTGGAGCCGGGCGTGCAGATCGGCGTGTTCCATGGTCACGGATACTGACGGATGAAGAAGCAGCCAATTATGATTTGTCCCTCGTTCTGTCGGGGGAAGATGGCTGGAGGCCCTTTGTGTAAGCTGGCGCCGAAACTGGAACCAGAGAGCGGAGCCGGGTCTATATCAGTTGAACTATTCATTTACACGTGAACGGAGAGGAAAGAAAAACCTGAAAAAGCGGAGCTAAAAGCTTTTTCCAAGAAAGCTACATCAGAAGCATAAGCTTCGCCTTTATCAGCGGATTTCCCCCTTTGGAAAAGGGGATCGAAAAAATCTGTTGATAACAGTGATTGGAAGGTTGTTTTGTCATCGGAGTGGGATTGTGTAAAATCTTTAGTTCAACTTATATAGCTTCCCTCTCCGGCTGAAAATGATCTCTTACATCGGGTGCTGTTTGAAAAGTGAACAGAGGCTGTGCCTAAATTCTGAATCGGATTTAGACACAGTCTTTTGGTGCTTGCTGTCGAAGCTTGTGAGTCATTTTTTTCTCCGATGCTCTGTCCTCCTGATGTGGTCAAAACTCTAACGATCTCCAGAAACGCTATTTAGGCGATATCACATGTTTTTATTTTCTAACGATCCCAGGAAACCTTATTTGAAGAAAGTGATGTGAAAAACAGCGTTTATGTGGTGTTTTCAGATAAATAAGGTCTCTGGAGATCGTTAGAATTCTAGACAGCCTAATATGCCCCAAATAAGCTCATCTGGAATCGTTAGAGTTAGAAGGGGGTTAGGGGCTGGATTGAACGAGGTCGGTTGAGGCCAGGTGGTGTCCAATCCCTCTTTTTGAATATCACGTGTTAGAGGATACTTGCTGTTGACCATGGATTGATTCTTAACTAGTATCGTTATATATAGGTTTTCATCCTATTATTTGTATATTTGTGGGGTGAGCATGATGGATTGGACAAACTCAATTCGAGAGAAATTGATAAAACATATACAGGACAACCGGATTAAACATTCTCACTTTGCCATGGCATCAGGCATAAACTCGGGAACGCTCAGCCGAATATTACAAGGGAATAGGCCTATATCTATGAATCAACTCGCAGCGATTATCTCTGGAATGGGGCTCCCCGAAGATTACTTTTATAATGATTATGTTGAAGAATGTTTTTCATTTTCAATTTCCATCAGACGTATACGGCCGTTTATATTTCGCTGTGCTGATCTTGATCGTCTAGATTGTATTCGGCAGGTCACGATCCTTTTATTGGAGGATCTTTCTTATGTTTCTGTATTATTTGATATCGCTGAAGAATTGTTTGCAAATAACAAGCACTTGGCAGCGGCTATTCTATATAGAGGTGTATGTGAAGCAGAGAAGTATCAACATTCTGAACGACTTGCGATATGTCAGTATCGTTTGTTTGTCATTGATCTGGGAGAAGATATAGAAGAAAATGTGCGTGCGGCAACTCAGTTTGAAACCTATGTTAATCGACTTGATGAAACTTATCAGCTTGAAGCGTTGAAGTTGCTCATGAATGTGTTTGGAACGGCCCATAAGTGGGAGAAAGTGAATACATTAGCCGTAGAAATGCAACGAATTGCAACGATACAATATGAATGGTGCAACCGTTCTGTTCGTCCGGCAGAAGTCGAAAAGGGGACAGAAAGACCGCTTTATTACTATATTTTATACGCCTATCTGGCTCAAGCTACAGCAAGTGAAAAGTGTGGTGATTACAAAAGAGCACTTGAACTTGTGAGTTTGTACGATGGCGGGGAAAGCTGGATTCGAGAGAAAGACGAGCAAGCTCAACAGATTATAAGGCAATTCTCGGAGTGGGCTGTTGCAAACACGTATCTGTATCGGCTGATGTCAGGAGAAGTGCATATTATTCATGATTATGCTAATTACATAGCAACCCGCGAAGCTGAGATATTCACTGCTCTGTGGCATATGATCCAAGCCGCAAATCTATATCATTTCAATATTGATGCGATCTTGGAACGTTTTGCGGAGTATATACCTTATCAATCGGAAAAAGCTGAGTTTGGTGAGTATAAACCGGCGATAATAAAAGAGAGATATGTTCAGTTTCTAGGAGATCTGGCGGTGTATCGCTTCAACGAAAGTAAGGACATCCATTCTGCCACAGAGCTCATGTTAGAAGGCTTAAATCAATCGATAGCCATGGGGAGCAGCAAAATTATGACCTCCTGTTTGGCTATGTTTGAAAAAATCAGAGATCATTTGGAACTGTTGAAAAAGTAAATTTGTCTTGTTGTATGGTTCTATGCTTCATAGGACTGCTTTTTTGTATTTCTAGCTCCGAATCTCTTTTTGTGCCTTTAAAAGATTATTCTATATTCTGACATCAAATTTTAAAATGTTACAGAGGGGCTGAATTTGATGAAAAGAAGCACGCTTATGCAGTTGGAAATTGAACAGGCCAGGAGCCGCCTGCATGAAATTGCGAAGAAATATGACGGATTGCTGCATCCTGAATTAATCAAACAGTCAGTGATACTGGACAAACTCATTAACCAGTTTAATAAAACGGATGGAACACAAAAAACAAAGCCGATTGATGAACAATCGACTTTGGGTGATCGTTGAACCATGACTGTATCGCTATATGGGTGTAACAGCGTATCCCTATATAGATTGAACCTTACTATACATTACAATTTAAAAATCAAAGTTATCCGGGTCTGGACCTACACGTACATTATCGTTCAGGGAACTGATGCGCTGCATCTCTTCCGTGGATAGCTCAAAGTCGAAGATGTCGGCATTCTCGGTAATCCGATGCGCTTTGGTTGACTTTGGAATGGTCACTACGCCATTCTGCAGATCCCAGCGCAGAATAATCTGGGCAACCGATTTGCTTTTAGATGAAGCGATCTCTGTCAGTACCGGGTTGTCCAGCAGTTCCCCCTGCATTAATGGTGACCAGGCTTCAAGCTGAATGCCATGCTGCTCACAGAATGCCTTTAACTCTTCCTGCGTTAGACGCGGGTGATACTCGACCTGGTTTACCATCGGTTTAACCAGTGCATCCTGCATCAAATCCTGCAGATGGTGAATCTGGAAGTTGCTCACGCCAATGGCCCGGATTCGGCCCGCAGCGTACAGCTCTTCCATCGCTTTCCAAGCACCTTTGTACTTGCCGGCTTTGGGCCAATGAATCAGATACAGATCCAGCACATCCAGTCCAAGTTTGTTCATCGTTGTATCAAACGCAGCAAGGGTTTCTTCATATCCAAGATCTGCATTCCATACCTTGGAGGTGATGAACAGGTCTTCGCGTTTCAGTCCATTTTCCTGAAGTGCTTCGGCAATAGCCTGTCCTACACCGGCTTCGTTCCCGTATATGGCGGCAGTATCGATGCTGCGGTACCCGTGTTTAATGGCTTGTTTTACCGCTTCGATCAGTTCTTGCCCCTCTTCGACCTTGAAGACACCCAGACCAAACCAAGGCATATGAATCCCGTTATGCAATGTCGTTGTAGATTGTAGATGCTGTGCTGTGTTCATAATAAATCCTCCTTGTATTGTTAAAATATTTCCATTTAAAGTGAAATTGCTAAAATTTCATGATACAAAATCAAACTATAGTAGATCAAATAGCATTCAACGTATATAGTAACGTATATAGTCGAAATAAACATATGAAACCGGTTCCCGTTATAAAGGCTATCTCGACAACCACGAGATAGGTGCTTTTGCAGATTTATCTGAGACCTTGATGCGTTTGAACTCAGCCGGCCTGCAGCGAATCCGTTGTTGTTACTTTTCCTTCGAGAAATCTGGCCCATAGGGTCAGGATTGCCGCAACGAGCACCATTAATGCACCAACCCAGGTGGTGTGGATCAAACCAATAGAGTCATTCACCACACCGCCAAGATAGGCGCCGATGGCGATGCCTGCATTAAATGCCGCAATATTAAAAGCAGAGGCGACATCCTTGGCCTGTGGTGCATAACGTTCTGCGAGTGTGACTACAACCATTTGCAGACCTGGCACATTCATAAAGGCAAGCAGCCCCATGCCGAAAATAGTCAGTAATGCCGCAGATTTAATGGGTGCAGTGAAGTATAACACGCCCAGTATGACGGTCTGTACAATGAACATGTACAGAAGTGACCTTAATGGATGGCGGTTGGCAGCCCTGCCGCCAATGATGTTGCCGATGGCAATAGCGATGCCGTAGAGCAGCAGAATGAAAGCTACTGTTTTGTCTGAATAACCGCTGATATCATGCAATAGCGGAGACAGATACGTGAACACCACGAAGGTGCCTCCGTAGCCTACAGCAGTAATAATAAAGGCAAGCACCAGCTGTCCGCTCGTCACCAGCTTCACCTGATCGCGAAGGGCTGTACGGATCCCGGGCTTTAAGGTAGCGGGTACAAGCAGCAGATTGGCTGCAAGTGCAAGAATACCGACAACAGCAATCAGAATGAAGGCAGTACGCCAGCCAAAGTGCTGTCCTATAAATGTACCCAAAGGTACGCCGGTTACCGTCGCAATGGTCAGTCCCGAGAACATGATCGCAATAGCACTTGCTCTGCGGTCAGCAGGGACCAGGTCTGCTGCTATGGTGGAACCAATGGACATGAACACGCCATGAGCCAGAGCGGATATGACCCGTGCGATGAGCAGCATCGTAATCCCGGTTGATAGTGAAGCGATCGTGTTACCTGCGATAAAGACCAGCATAATGCTCATTAGCAAGGTTTTTCGGGATATGGCAGATGTCAGTGACGTTAGTACCGGAGCACCGAACATGACACCTAGAGCGTATATGGTCACGGTCAGACCCGCTGAAGTTACGGTAATGTGAAGATCGTCCGCAATCAGTGGCAACAGTCCCACACTGATGAACTCGGTTGTACCAATGGCAAAAGCACTGATCGCCAGAGCCAGCAGCGCCCATGTGCTTCGTTTTGTTTCAAGATGCATGTCTTGCTCAACTCCTTGCATGTAGATTTGCTTATCGGCAAATGCTATTATGAATTATTCGGTGCGGAAAGAATAGTACGTACTTTTTAGTACCCTACGTACTTTTTAGTACCTGTACACTAGCCGGATTAAACGCCGATAGAGGTATTGAACAAGGAGGAAGACGCTGATGGAGCGTAAAAAATATAATATTTCGGTAGAAGCAACGCTGGAGGTGATTGGCGGCAAATGGAAGTGTGTTATTCTTTGTCACCTGACACATGGAAAGAAACGTACCAGCGATCTGAAGCGAATTATGCCTGCAATTACCCAGAAGATGCTGACACAGCAGCTTAGAGAGTTGGAGGATGATGGCATTGTCAACCGAATTGTATACAATCAGGTCCCGCCCAAAGTAGAGTATGAGCTGAGTGAATACGGATGGAGTCTGGAGCCGATTCTGAACGCTCTTTGTCATTGGGGGGATCAGCATATCATCAAGGAGTATGGCGACAAATCAGCAGTTTTGGAGGATAACGGACTCAACGATTTTGATACTGACCATAACAAGGAGCTGGTAGAACCATGAGGTATGAAATTTTATATGATGGCGCTTTTGCTATGCTCAAGGTGGAGTTGCAGCGCGGGGAACGTTTCAAGGCTGAGAGTGGAGCTATGGTATCTATGACTCCGACGGTTGATCTGAAGGGGTCAGCGGAAGGCGGCATGTTTGCCGGATTCGGGCGTATGCTAAGCGGGGAGAAGTTTTTCTTCCAAGAGCTAACAGCAGCGGGAGGCTCTGCCGAGATATTGCTTTCCCCTTCTGCCATGGGCAATGTGCAGGCTATTGAACTGGATGGTTCCTATTCTCTTTATGTACAGAAAGATGGATTTCTGGCAGGAACCGAAGGGATACAGGTGAACACCAAAATGCAAAATCTGAAAAAAGGTCTTTTTTCCGGAGAAGGCTTCTTTATCGTTGAAATCAGTGGACGAGGCACGGTCTTCCTGTCCTCTTATGGTGCGATCCATCCCATACATCTGGCTGCTGGCGAAGAGGTTATTGTGGACAATGCACATCTGGTGGCATGGCCTCAATACATGGAATATCGCATTGAAAAAGCTTCCCAAGGCTGGTTGTCCAGCGTAACCAGTGGGGAAGGTTTGGTCTGCCGTTTCCGCGGAGAGGGTACGGTTCTAATCCAGAGTCGAAATCCACAAGGATTTGGTCAATGGGTGAAACAGTTTATTCCTACACGATAAATAAGGTTATTATTTCAAAATATAACATGGTAAAGATGCAACGGATGTATGTTCCGAAGCGTTATTACTAACAGACTTGTTATACGATGGAGACACATCTCAGCTTCACAAGATCGTACATCACGGAGGTATAAGAATGAAAAGCTCACGATACACCAATCCGCAAGATAGCCCAGGATACCTGTTATGGCAGGTGACTACGATGTGGCAAAAGGAAGTGCGGCGGGTGCTGGAACCGCTTGAGCTGACACAGCCGCAATTTATTTTACTGCATTCTTGTTTATGGCTTAATGAGCGTGACTTTGAAGGCAAGGGAGTTACCCAGGTTCAGATTGCTCAGTTTGCCAATGTGGATGTTAACGTGACTTCCCAGGTTCTTCGCACCCTTGAAAAGAGGGGCTATATTAAACGTGCTCGTCATCAGACGGATACACGGGCAAATATTATTACAACCACCCCTGAAGGCACAAGGCTGGCGATCGAGGGCATGAATCTTGTTGAAGAATCAGACAAAAATTTCTTCGAGCTTCTGGCTGAGCGCAAAGATGGCTACATGGAAATTATGCAGGAATTTATTCGACATAAAACCGATCAATAATAGTTATCTTTCAGATAATCATTAGTCTGCAATTGCAATGAACGTAACAGCGTTTTCTCATGCCTTGATTTTTTTTATAGCTTTGGCGAAAAATGACGAAAAAAAGAATAAACCTTCCTGTTTACGGATTCCGTAATGCAGGAAGGTTTATTTGGTATGATCATCTATTCCAGCCGATAAGCTGCAAACGGCTCGCCGTGGCGGAAGTCCTCACTAAGCTGGTCCAGTTCGGACAGCAGCTCATGCGGCAGCTTTAATTCCAGGCTGGCCAGATTGTGCTCAAGCTGCTCAGTCTGTGTCGCACCAACAATAACCGTGGATACTGCGGGACGTGACAGCAACCAGGCCAGGGACAGCACGCTTGGAGAGCAGCCGTACGCTTCTGCTCTGGTGCTCACCTGCTCACTAAGCTTGATGTTGTGCTCTAACAGGAAACGGTTAAAGGACGGATCGGTCTCTGCCCTGGAGCCGGCCGGCACGCTGGCTTGCCCATTATATTTGCCCGTGAGAATACCGCCAGCCAGCGGGAAATACGGGATAATGCCTACTCCCTGATCAAGACACATGGGAACGAGTTCATTCTCGGGTGTGCGATCGGCAAGGGAGTAGCTGGTCTGTGTGGAGATATAGCGTGCATAACCGCGCATGTCACTGATGCCGAGCGCTTTCATCAGCTCCCAGGCGGCATAGTTGGAGGCGCCGATATAGCGCACTTTGCCGGACGTGATCATGTCGTCTAGTGTGCGCAAGGTTTCATCCAGCGGGGTATGCGGGTCAAAGGTATGGATCTGGTACAGATCAACATAATCCGTTTGCAGACGCCGCAGGCTATGTTCCAGCTCTTGCTGGAGATGGTAGCGCGAGGAGCCGCGACCATGAGGTCCATCATGCCGGGGCAAGCCGGCTTTGGTTGCAAGCACCGCGTTTTCACGACGCCCGGCAAGGGCCTCTCCGATAATTCGTTCTGATTCTGTGCCAGCATAGATGTTGGCGGTGTCGATAAAGTTGATGCCCTGATCCATCGCTGCATGAACAATGCGGGTAGAGGTGGCCTGATCGGCCCTTTTGCCAAATGCATTCGTGCCCAGTCCCAGTGCGGAGACCCGCAGACCGCTGTTGCCTAAACGTCGATACTCCATCGTTCATCGCTCCTTCTATGTCTGATATTGTATAGCCGATTTATAACGTAATCTATTGAAAAGGTGTTATTAATATAGTTAAATGAATGAAGAAACCGCTATTATAAAGGAGATATGATGGAGAACAGTGTTGCACATTTAACTCGCCGGAAGCCAAAGAAACCGAAGAAAAAATGGAAGAAACCTCTGATCATCACTTTCAGCATACTGATTGTGCTGGGAGGACTCGGGTTTATCTATCAAAAGGAACTTGTCAGGCTGGGTTTTAATATGTTCGCCGCAGGTACGGTAAAGGAAGCGCTGGACAAATCCTATAAAGGTGTTGGTGATCGAGAGGCTCCTGTTGTACAGCATACAGAACCTTTTTCACTGCTGCTGCTGGGCATTGATCAACGAGATAACGAGCCAAGCCGTTCGGATACGATCATCTATTCGGTCGTGCGTCCAGAGGATAATAAAGTGCTGCTGCTGTCCATTCCGCGTGACTCCTACACCGAAATCGTGGGTCGTGATGTGAAGTCCAAGATCAATTCGGCTTATGCTCATGGCGAAGCGAAGATGGCGATGGATACGGTAGAGAAGCTGCTGGAGAACAAGGTAGATTTTTATGCGGCGATTAACTTTCATGGCTTGAAAGACATTGTTGATGCGGTTGGTGGCGTGGAGCTGCCGATTACGAAAGACATTGAGAACAAAAATAAAGCCCATGAGAAGCTGTTCGTGCAAGCCAACAAACCGATCTATAACGGCGAAGAGGCACTGGGATATGTACGTTATCGGGAGGATTCCGATTTTAACCGGACAATGCGGCACCGGATATTTCTGAGTGCGTTCATGAATCGTGCGCTGGAGGTCAAAAATCTGACCAAAATTCCAGACGTCATCCAGATTGCCGGATCGAATTTCACAACCAATATGACATCGGACTTTATCGTCAATTTTGCCGAGTCTCTATATATGAAGGATAGTGCACCAACCATCAGCAATTACATGCTGAAAGGCGACGGAGCGATGCGCAGTGGTACCTGGTACTACGATCTGTCTGAGGACGACCTGAAATATGTACGCGGTATGATTGCCAGCTGGCTGGACCCGAATACAACACAGCTCATCGAGCCTGAATCGACAGATGAAAGCGGCAAAGCAGATACAAGTGATACAGCAGATAAAAGCTAGATTCACAGTAATGGGGAACAGCGGGGCTTTGCAGTCTTGCTGAATATATGATTATAGAACACCAAAGTACACAGCAGGGCAGTTGCTCTCTGTGTACTTTTTTTGGTGTCGTATAGGTAAGGTAGAGGTATGGATAGGTATGGATATAGGTATTCATACCGGTGTCGGGTCCATATTTTTTGTCTAGGTTATGATCCTAAGAACCAAGGGATGTTACAGCTAAGGGCAGCTGTGAAGACAGTTGTTCCAGATCAAAATCCTCTGAACTGTTATCAACAGAGATCAGCTGTATATTTTCCCACGTACATACATTGGCTTTTATTCCTTGCACAAAAGCATCCCAGTGCTCGAGCTTCCATCTGTCCCTCTCCAACCCTCGATTTCGCAAGCGCTGTTCAAGCACGTCCATATTTACATCGACCCGGAGCACAACAGGAATGACCTGTTCCCACCCGTATTTAGACACCAACCCGTCAATGTAATCGCTTTTATGAAAATAACCAACAAAAGGCGCGTCCAGAATAACCGATCTGCCCAGTTGCAGATTGTCGTTGGCCACGTTTAGTAACGTTTCGTACTCCAGATCCATCACGATATCGCGGTAATAGCTGTTGCCGTCACGATCATGAGGGGAATATCCTTGCGTTTCCAGAAGTTTGCCCGTAAACGTGTTACACAAAACATCTTTATCCAAGTAACAAAAGTGATGCTCGGTAGCTAGCCTCTTGCCAATGGTTGATTTACCCGAGCCAGCGGAGCCAATGAGAAAAATCAGTACAGGTTTCATGCGCACTTCCCCCTACAGAATTTCAGGATCATATCGATCAAGAATGAATGTTACTTTTACATTTATGGTTCGCATATACGAACTTGATTCGTGTTGGTGAACATTTGCTTTTAGACTATACTGTTTCTCTCGGAAAAACAATCCCTTTTGGGGAAAAAGAATTCAGAAAAAAATTTTGAGAAAGCGGTTGATATTTTCTGAATGGCTGATCTATAATGAGGGCATCGTTCGGTGATGTGAAATAAGTTCACATATGCGAACTTCGACGTCGAAGAATTTGAAGGAGATAACATGGACAATATTCGCATGAATAAATCTGCGGAGCGTGTAGCAGATTTACTCGTTTTATTTGCCAAGAGTGGTGCTCCGTTAACACTGAATGAAATATGCAAACAGATGAACATGCCCAAGAGCAGCGGGTTTGAACTCGTGCAGACCCTGCTGCACAAAGGGTTTATTGAAATGGACGATGCACGTCTCAAGACATATCGCCTGGGTATTGCGGCGTTTGAGACAGGCATGGCTTATTTGTCCAATATGGGCGTTCCCCATATGGCCCGGCCTTTGCTTCAGGAGTTGAATCGTCAGACAGGCAGCACGGCCTTTCTTGGCATTGAGGACAAAGGGCGGATCGTATATCTGGACAAAGCGGAGAGTTATTCAGTGATGCGGCCAACAGCCAAGCTGGGCTCCCGCCGGTATATGCATACTACCGGGCTGGGCAAGGCGTTGCTTGCAGCTCTTCCGACCAGCAAGGTGCTGGAGATTTTGGGAGAAGGCGAGATCCCTTCGCGCACATCCTACTCCAAAGTGACGATTCCCGATATTTTGCAGGACATGCAGGAGATTCGTGAGCGCGGTTACTCAATTGATGACCGTGAGGATCATCTGGAGATGTACTGCATCGGGTCTGCTGTTTACGATCAGTGGGACGAGCCTGTGGCTGCAATCAGTGTGGCTAGCATGTATTCCGGCATGACCCCGGAACGTGAGGCCAGCATTGTAAAGCTGGTTAAAGAAGCCGCATGGAAGCTCTCCGGTCAGCTGGGTTACAGCGGTGATCGCTTGTATCCGCAAAGACGAGAGTAGGCTTATGGAAGTGCAGATTAATAGAAACTATATAAGTTGAACTATTTATTTACACGTGAACGGAGAGGACAGAAAAAACCTGAAAAAGCGAAGCGGTCGCCTTTATCACCGGATTTTCCCCTTTGGAAAGGGAATCGAAAAAATCTGGGGATAACAGCGATTGGAAGGTTATTCTGTCATCGGAGTGGATGGTGTAAAAGCTGTAGTCCAACGTATATAGACATATGAGTTAAGGGGGATACAGATATGTGGCGTAAGCTGGAGAACATGAAGACCATTGCCGAAACCGGCATTGTACTGATTATTCGATCAGAAAGTGAAGAAGAGGCACTATCCGTTGCAGAAGCAGCAATTGCAGGAGGAATCCGGGCACTCGAAATTACGATGAGTGTACCGGGAGCACTGGATGTGATCAAGGTTTTATCACGTAAATATGCTTCCCAAGGTATTCTGATCGGTGCAGGTACAATTCTCGATGGGGAAACGGCGCGAGCTGCTATACTGGCTGGAGCAGAGATGCTGGTAAGTCCTCAACTCAACCCTGATATGATCAAGGTGGCTAACCGTTACCAGGCAGTAACAGTCAGCGGGGCGTTCACTGCCAAGGAGATTGTAGAGACGCTTGAAGCGGGAGCGGATATCGTGAAGCTGTTCCCGGCAGAAGCTGTAGGGCCGCAGTATGTTAAAGCGATGTCTGCACCACTGCCTCAAGCTGCGATTGCACCTACGGGTGGAGTTACGCCAGCAAATGTGCATGAATGGCTTGCTGCTGGCTGTGTTGGCGTTGGTGTCGGCAGTTATATCACTAAAGCTCACAAGGATTCCGGTGATTACGGACGAGTAACGAAGGCTGCTGAAGAGTTTCTGCAGGCTGTAGCTGCTGCGCGCTAATTGGCTCAAGCAGATCAGATGACCCGTGCACGTGTAAACGAAGTTCACAGCGATCAGGGTGCTGCACTAAGCTGATCGTTGTGAGCAAGCAGGGGGACGAAGGTCTGGAGTTTGTTGGGACAGCTGTAGAGATATAAAGCGTTTTTACCCAGTTATGAAAACGTATACTTCAGTAAAACCTTCCCCTTACTGGGGAGCAGAAGGGCTTGTTCAAGCTTGTAATTTCCATATTTATTCATTATATATAATTTGAGTAATGTAATATTTATATATGTTGAGGAGAGTGACTTCCATGGCAACGTTAAAACCATCGCCATCCCCTGCTTCGGTGCCTCAAGCACCGAAAGTAGGTTTGAGATGGGGCATCATTTTATTATTGCTTCTGGGTGCTGTTGTAAACTATTTGGACAGATCTAATCTAAGCATTGCAAATACAACGATAGCAGCAGAATTCGGGCTGTCTTCCACGCAGATGGGTTTGTTGTTATCCGCCTTTTTATGGCCTTATGCATTGGCTAATTTGCCAGCTGGCTGGCTCGTGGACAAGTTTGGACCTAAAAAGATGTTTACCTGGGCGTCTGGACTGTGGTCTGTGGCTACCATATTGAGTGCATTTACCAATACGTACTCCCTGTTATACGCGATGCGTATGCTGCTGGGTGTATCTGAATCTCCTTTCTTTACCTCCGGTCTGAAGGTAACCGAGCGCTGGTTTGCCAAGAGTGAGCGGGGACTGCCAACCTCGATTATTAACACGGGTTCACAGATTGCGAATGCGATCGCACCGCCGCTTTTGACGGTTCTAATGTTAACGATGACGTGGAGAGGTATGTTTATTTTTGTCGGTGTCATTGGTCTGATTATTATGCTGATCTGGCTCAAGGTGTATCGTGATCCGACATTTGCCGAAAAGCAGCTGATCAAAGGGCCGGAGGCTGCAGCTGAACAGAGCGCAGGTACGGAAAAAGCAAAAACCGCTGATGCTCCCAAAGCAAACTGGGGTTCTTTGTTCAAACACAAAAGCACCTGGTTTATGATCATCGGAAACTTCGGTATTATGTTTACGATCTGGGTATACCTGACATGGCTGCCAAGCTATTTGGAGAAGGAGCAGGGCTTTACGCTGAAGGAGACGGGCTGGATTGCATCGATTCCGTTCGTAGCCGGAATTATCGGCGTGCTGCTGGGCGGATTAATCTCGGACTTTTTCATTCGAAAAGGGGTAAATGCAGTGACCTCACGCAAGGTTCCTATCGTTGGTGGAGCTATTCTGGCTGCGGCGTCAGTAGCACCTATCCCGTTCATCGACAGTACGGTCGTGAGCATCGTTTTATTGTCTGTAGGTTACTTTGCTTCGCAGCTGCCATCAGGTGTCATATGGACACTGGCTGCAGATATTGCTCCGGGTGAACAAGTAGCCTCCTTGGGTGCAATACAGAACTTTGGCGGATTCCTGGGTGCGGCGCTTGCTCCCGTTGTAACCGGATACATCCTGGACACGACAGGCAGCTTTAATAATGTATTTTTACTTGGCGCAGGGCTGCTGCTTCTGGGTGCTCTGTCCTACGGTGTATTTTTGAAAAAACCAATCCCTAAAGCAACTCACTAAGACGGCTATAAGGAAAATTACTTTCTACTACCTTCTATAGTAGAGAAAGGTTGTTCAGTCATCGGAGTGGGTTGTGTAAAATCTTTAGTTCAACGTATACAGCATCAATAACCAAGCATCAGCATATTCCGGCATCTGTGATATCACGGACCTGAAGTGCTGGTGTTTTTTTATGTAGCAAGCTCAGAAGTGCATCAGGTGGAAAGTTATCATGAAAACCTCAATTTTTGACATAAGTATAGTAAAATATAGGAAAACATCTTATGACAACCAATGGAGGAAGTCCATGAAGGAATTTAAGGATCGGCTTGAGCAGGTTCAGGCGCAGCAGAAACAGCTGGCGAAGGAATATCAGGAGCTGCTGCAAGAATACCAGTCGGATGATCTCATTGTGCGTAACGAGCAGCTGCTGGAACAGACCGAAGCTCAGAAGCTCAAGCTGCAGCAGCTTGAACAGCGTGCACGCAAGATGGAAGAGGAGAATGCGCGTCTTCGCATGGCGTTGTCCGAGCAGATGCTGGACGAGAAGCTGAATCTGATCCGGGTATCCCGGGAGAAGATGGAGACGTATTTTCAAGGGAAAACAGCAGTACATAACGACCGAATCAGCTACTTGGAGCATCGCACCAAATCCAATCTGAATGCTCTCTTCAATCAGGCTGCCCAGCATCTGCAGGAGGATGCAGCCGAGATGAAGGAGCGGATTGCCTATCTGGCAACCGAGGTGAATGCACGTATCGAATCGCACAAGCAGGCGGTATGGGAGAGAGCCGAGGCTGTGCGCGGCCAGATGCAGCATGGTTATGAGCAGATGGCAGAGGAGGAACTGAGCGAAGAGACGATCCAGCGCCGGATCAAGCAGAACCGGATGGAGATGCGGATCGGGCTGAGCTGGATTAACAAGGTGGCGATCCTGCTCCTGATTCTGGGGGTTGGCGCAGCCTTCCGATATTCGTATTCGACATGGTTTAGCGATGAGATGAAGGGTGCGGGCTTTTTCCTGCTCGGCATATTGATGCTTGTGGGCGGTGAGCTGCTGTTCCGGCGCAAACAGAAAACATTTGCAATGGGACTGCTCGGCGGCGGCATATCTGTGCTGTTTGGTTCGATATTCTACAGTTATTTCCTGCTGCATATTATCGGGCTGTATACAGGTCTGGGTTTATCTGTGCTGGTGTCGGCTGTGTCCGTCCTGCTGTCCTTGCGGTATCAGTCGAGGACGATCTGTTCTTTTGGTCTGGTAGGCGGGTATCTGCCCTTCTTCTCTTACCTGTTCACGTTTGGACTGGAAGGCACAGCGGTCTATACCGCGATGATCTACCTGTTATTACTGAACGGCATTATTGTCTTTATTTCATTCGGGCAGAGATGGCCGGTGGTGCACTATATCAGCTTTCTGTTCCACGCGCCATCCATGCTGATTCTGCTGTGGCTGTCGCCGAGTGAACAGGTGGGTATGCTGTATTCTGTGGTGACTTTTGCTCTGTATCTGGGTATTACGCTGGCGTATCCGTTTAAACATCGGGTTAAGCTGACCTGGTGGGATTTTGCTTTGTTAGCGATGAATACAAGCTTGAGTTGTCTTGTTCTATACGTATTGCTTGACACGGCGGGCTGGAATGATGCACAGGGCTTGCTTGCTGTTATTTTCGCACTCGTCTATCTTGGACTTGCGAGGTTTGTTCAGCGACATATGGCACAGGAGAAGCAGACGATTCTACTCTTCTACCTTACGTCGCTCACCTTTACGATTCTGCTTGTTCCGTTCCAGTTTGGTTCGAAATGGCTGTCGATGGGCTGGCTGATTGAAGGTGTGCTGCTTGTTACGTTTGGACATTTCAGAAAATTCAAGGCAGTCGAGCGTGCGGGCTGGGGCATCGTGCTGCTGTGTATTGTTATCTTTGTACAATATGACCTGCTGTCTTTATTCTTTGTAGGGGAACAGTCTTACTTCATGTTAAAATACTCCAGTCTTACGCTTGGCACATTGCTGATCACGCTCTACTATGCTTGGGCGCTGCGGGGCGGCTCTTCTGCGGGAAATGGGCAAAGAATCAATTATGCTCCATGGGAGCGCGGTTTCCTGGAAGGCTTCAGGGTTGCGACCCTGGTGAACGTATGGTTATACGTACTCTACGAGTCGAATGAATTGTATGTCAGGGCTGTGGATGAGACCTTCCTGTTATACATGTTCTACAAGCTGCTTATGTTTGCGGCGCTGACGATTGCACTGGCGTATGGGCTGGGTAAAGTGAAGGTGCTTCGTGACGCATTCCTGCAGGGGTACACCCTGTTCCTGCATGCAGTCGGATGCTGTATTGCACTGGCTGTTACCTTAACGATGCCGGCATTGCAGCCGGGGGTTGAGCAGCATACGGCAGCCGAGATTGTCGGGCTGATCGTGCTGATTATTTTCAACGTGGGTGTATTCTTCGCCGGGCGTGACCTGCTCATTGCAGGCATCCGTGGTCAGTTCAAAAGTGTGGAGTGGTACCCTGTTATTGCGGGGGTCTATCTGCTGAGTGTGATTACGGTTTTCCTGACCATTCAGTTCCAGTGGGGCGATATCGGGCTGATGTTCAGTCTGATCTATCTGGTGCTGGCGATTCTCTATATTGCGTACGGGTTCCGTCGAAAATACGTCATGATCCGGCGCCTCGGTCTGGGTCTGACGCTGTTTGCCACAGGCAAAATGGTGTTTTACGATGTCAGTCTGTTGACGGCAGGCAGCAAAATCATTGCGTATTTCAGCTTTGGCCTGCTGCTGCTGGGTATTTCGTATCTGTATCAGAAGGTGTCCAGCCGGATGGAGGAGATTCAGGCGAGGGATAGCGGCGCGAAGGGTGATTCATCTAATGAACCCAGCACACACACATCAGTCAAACCGGACGAGGAACAGGACTGAGGCTCTACAGGATCATATTTTCATAGTATAGTTTGAACAACGCTGCGCTCGAGACGCTGTAACTTTGTTCGACGTTGTGAAAGGACTCTGGAATGGTAATGATTTCAGAGTCCTTTATTAATTTAACCCTCGTTGCTGTACATTCACCATCAGTGCTAGGGAATGGATTGATATAGCTCAGTCATCAGGTCTGCCAGTTCGCCCTGCGGCTCGATCCGCTGATGATTGATATTGGTGGGTGTCATATAGAAAACACCCTTCCCCTGCTCGAACATCGTTACATGGAACAGAACTCCAGTTGTATCTTCCTGTTCTGGATCAAGAGTGATGTTCAATTGCCTTATTTTTTTGATCCAGTCCTGAATCAGCCTGGAATCTGTGTTTTTTTTGGTAAAGCCATCACTGCCGCTCATGATTTCAATCGAATCAATTTTCGTTATGTCGCCGGGATAGAACGTTTCCAGTGCTTTGGTTGTTTTAGTTTTATTCGCCTCGGCTTGTTTGGGCAGATCAGAGTGTTGGCAGCTGCTAAGGATTAATGCAACCAAAAGAGCACATGTGATGGCATGAATTGTATTCTTGTTCAACATGATCCCTCCCGTTATTCAGTAAACGGAGTATGCATTGGAAATGTTCCGTAGAGATGACATTCGTGAAACGTTTTGTACCCAAGTCGCGTTTATAATAGAGTGGCTGCCGCCTTTAAGGATGATTGTTCATGCGAAGCCATGAGATTTCGGAAGCCGAAGTACCTTTTGGTGATACACCGCTATCGTCACTAACGCGAGACAGTACAGTTAAGGTGATGGATAAAGCAAAGGCAAGCAGCACATAGATCAGAATGTTTCTTTTCTTCATGGGAATTACCTCTCTTGTTGTATAAGCTAAGCATCCGTTCGGCCATTATGAGAAAAAAAGCACAACGTCTGGTATAGTAATAGAGAACCAATGTTTGTCTAGGCTATGGTGATCCTGTATATCACTATATGGAATGGCAGGCATGCAAACAATGGAACAAATCTGATGAATTTATCAGTATCCGAATGAAAAGATAGAGATCGAGTGATCGTTGAAGGTGGGGAATAACATGCGGGAGACGGCCAAAATCGTCATTCGTACGCCAGGACAGGAGAGCGACGGTTCCTTCGCTTATGTTAGCCAGGGCCGCTCGATTACCGTGGGGCGATACACAGGTGTGAGTGAACTGGACTTGTCCATTTATAATCAGATGATATCGAAGCGGCACTGCCGCATCCATTATGACACGAAGGAACAGCTCTGGATCGAGGATCTGGATAGCAAAAATGGAACCGAACTCAACGGGCAGCGCCTTGTCCCTTATGAGAAATATCCGTTTGATGAAGGGGACAGCCTGACACTCGTCAACGGCCTGATCCAGCTTCGGGTGGAGGGTGATCTTGGAGAGACGAGAGAATATCGTATATCCGACCTGCTTGGTGAGGGAGTGCGCTTGCAGGATCATCTGCAGACAGTGCAGGTGAACGAGGATGAGATTCCGTTGTCCAAGAAGGAGTATCAGCTGTTCAAGCTGCTGTACAGCGAGCTGGACCATTTTGTCACGAGGGAGCAGATTATCGCGCAGGTGTGGCCGGAACGGAGTATGCTGGAGAGTGATCCGGTGGGCATCGACGAGATTAACTCGCTGATCTACCGCACGAATCGCAAGCTGGGCATTCATTTTACAATTAAATCGGTCTACAAAAAAGGGGTCTACATGAAATCTCATGTCGGTGAGACGAACGAATAGCTGCATCGCAGCCTCTAAACAGAATTGCTAAGGAATCGAGCAGGTAATCATGATCAGTCTTTAAAAAAATACGGACAAAGGGAAGCTTCTGCGCGATCATAGACCGCCGGAGCTTCCCTTTGTTATGATGAGGACATGATGATTATTCAATATATTCCATGGCTCATTGCCGTGTTGACTCTAATCGCAGTGATATGCATTGTCATTGTAAGCTGGAAAAACGGAATCTCGCCCATGCCTACATCTCGCCCGGTCAGGCAGGTGGTGATCCAGGAGGTCAATCGTATACCGGGTTACGCAGATATTATGGAGGCCGGTTCGGGATGGGGAACCCTTGGCATGGATGTCGTAAAGCATTGTCCAGGCAAAAGACTGACTGGCATCGAAAACTCACTCATTCCACTGTGGGCTTCGCAATGGATGACATGGCTTAGTACAGGGTTGCACCGTGCTGGAGCTGTGATCGAAACTGGAAGAGGAGGGCAGCGAAATTCGTTCAAGGGACGTTTGCGCTTCATTCGCGGTAACATATACACTTGTTCCTATGCACATGCCGACGGTGTGATCTGTTACCTGTTTCCGGGGGCCATGATCCGACTTGCAGACAAGTTCAAGCGGGAGCTGCCGCCAGGCGCGAGGGTGATCAGCGTCTGTTTTGCACTGCCGGGCAAAGAGCCGCTGCGCACCATCACCTGTCGCGATGCACTGCGAACCAAGGTGTATGTGTATGCTTTTTGAGATGCCGTTTCCACGTCAGAACAAGCATAGATAACAAGACTTGATGAAATCAACCTTGTTTTGACGTGGTGATGCTTTAAATATGGTTCTCTGTAGCCTAACCCTTGCCGATATTTTTCCTGAACCATCCATACAAAAATAAAACAATGCCAATGATGAGAAACGAGATTACAAACGCATTATCTGTGACATCTACCCATGGCTCACCCAAAGATCCATTACCAGAAAAAGAAGCTAACCCTTGTGCTGATAATCCATTTGCGATCCAGTTTGCACAACGCTCCAAGGTATACAGAACACCAGAGAAGATTACAAATATAATTCCGGTAATTTCATAGAACCTTTCTTTCATCTAATCACTCCTTATGCTTGTTTCCTCTATATATGGTGCTATGCCATTATAGTTCTCATTTTAAATAACCCCAGATGCAGGGATTAGTTACATTACTTCAAAGTGACCAGTGGGGTTTGTATAAAAAAAGTCCTTCTGAGAGATCGATCAGCTTGGATAACCATGATGATGATCATGCCACATCTCACGGCACATAGCAGGTTCGAGTGATTTATTTCTAACAATTCCCAGTGACGCTATTGGCATCCATTTATGCATTATGAAAATCTAACGATTCCTGGTGATGCTATTTCGGGATAACTACCGCATTTTGCACGTTTTTCGTTGTTTTTTCCTGAAATAAGATCACTGGGAATCGTTAAAATCTGAAAGGGGTATTTTTCGGATATATAAGGTTTGTGGAGATCGTTACAATCTGGAGAGGGGTTGAACCGGAGGAGTGCAGTTTACTGGATTAAGTATCACTGGCGAGTAGGATGTTCTTCGAGTGTTTAATCTGTAAAATAAAACCAGACCCGGAGCTCACACGTACTGTGTGATTTCCAGGTCTAGTTTTTTAGTTGAGCATGTCAACGTAACTGCGAGCTATTACATGCTCGGGTTTTTATCATCAGTTACTTTGCCGAATCTGTAGTACCAGATGTGCCCGTAGTACCCGTTGTTTCGGTTGTACCTGTGGATGTTCCGGATTGCGAACGATTCCGTCCACCGCCGAATCCGCCTTGTCCACCGCCTCCGAAGCCACCCATGCCGGAGCGGGCTGTTGTTACGCCTGATTCATTCACCCAGGTTACGTTACTTGTAGATTGGAACGCTACGATCTTGGTACCGCCGCTGTACGTACCGCCAGTGTAGAGTCCGTCTGTTGCCGTACCTGTTGAAGTTCCACCGGAGTAGATCACGTAAGAACCATCCTTCTCAAGATCCGGGGAGCTGACAACAACAGTTTGATAATCTTTCGCAGGTGCAAATGTGAGAATATTGTTGCCTTTGCTATCCTGTACATGAACCAGTGTTCCTGCTTTTTGTGTTTCAGGGAAGGTCATGACAAGTGTATTTTGTGTTGAAGCATCCGAAGTGCCTTGTGCCATACCGGAGCTTCCAGCTGCAACCAGAATTCCACCACTGATTACAAATGTTCCATCATAATCCAGTGCACCGTTTCCGCTACTGGTTGGGCCGTTCACGATAACGGTTCCGCCTGTCATCGTAATGGAACCATTCGCATCCAGACCGTCACCGCCTGCATTCACGGTGAGGGAGCCGCCGTTGATGTGAAGCTCGTTGTTGCCAGATGATTCACCAGGCATTCCCCCTGGAACGCGGCTTTGCTGATTAGCATCCGTAGCTTGGGCAGTCGTGCCGGTTGTCGAAGTGGCAGCTGTTGCTCCCGTGGCTGCTTTGCTTGTATCTGTAGCAGAAGTGCTGTCACTTGCGGCTTTATCCGTTGTGCTGGCTGTTTTGTCACTCGTTGCTGTCTCACCACCGGCTGCATTGACGCCATCATCTGAAGCCGTTACATCAACATCTCCGTCATTCAAGGTGATGATAGAACCTTCAAGTCCTTCATAACTTTTGGTGATTTTGATCGTTCCACCGTTAATCGTCAGTGCCTGATCGGCATGCATGCCGTTATCTCCGGATTGAATGGTGAAGGTTCCGTCATTCACAGTAACATTGCTGTTGCTGTGCAGGGAATCATCCATGGAATCAATCGTGTATGTTCCACCATTCACGGTGAGGTCTGTGCCTGCTTTAAGTGCTTTAGCACTTGTGGATTCTTCCTCTGTTGTGGTCGTAGCGTTGTCTGCATCAGCATTGGAATCGGACCCTGCTGTAGCGCTGGAAGAAGTGGATGCAGCCGACTTGGTTGAAGTGGCTGATGTCCCGCTGCTGGTGTTGGCAGCAGCTTTGTTTCCAGCATTCGTTGTCGTGTTTGTACCAGTCTGTGTACCTGTGCTCGAACTGCTGCCATTAGGCATCGCTGGCATATCGGCAGGTGGTTCGCCATCCGGTGGTGTGCCCATATCGGTTGGAGGTGTACCGCCACTCATCGGACCGCGACCGCCAAATCCGCCACCAAACCCGCCGCCAGGACCTTCTTCAACCTTGGCTGGTGCATTCGCGCTGCCGCCAGCCGTCACGATATTATACGTACCGCCGTCTGTCACAAGTGCAGTTTCCGCTTGAATGCCATCACTGCCGCTCTCAATGTTGAAGGTTCCATCTGCAATGGCGACAAATCCTTTGGTTGTATCCGTATCATTGGTCGATTTAATGCCGTCACCTTCAGCTTTGATCGTAATCGTGCCAGCCTGAATCGCAACCATGTCTTTCCCTTTGATGCCATCGTCAGCTGCTTTGACGTCGATTGATCCACTGATGATTTTTAGATCATCCTTGCTGGTGATGCCTTCATTATAGTTGCCTGTGACGGTCAACTGACCAGCACCATTAAACGTAAGGTCAGCTTTGCTGAAGATGGCCGCATCCGGCTCATCGGTGCTGCTATCTGCGTATACGTAGGTTTTGCCATCGGAAACTGCGTTTTTGGTTCCTTTTTCAAGCGTGATCACCGCTTTGCCAGCCTTTTGAACGTAGATGCCTGCACTGTCATTATCGTGGATCGTTGCTCCGTTTAACACGAGATGAACTATGCCTTTATCGGCGACATTAACTACGATCTGACCATCTGTCAGCTCACCGCTGAGCACATACGTCCCTGCTTCCGAGATGGTGACGGAGCCATTAGCGGCCTTCGCACCCGAACCTGTTACGGTTGCTGAAGTACCATTCAGTTTGATCATAGTGGAATCTGCTTCAGTCCAGCTTACATTGGTATCATCCGCATCCAGAGAAACCAGATCGGCATATTTCAAGGATGTTGACTCGCTAACCGATACCGTTTTGGTAGTGCCTGTTGTAGAGACGGCTGCATTGGCTGTATTGCTTGTCGTTGCCGGAGCACTGCATGCTGCGAGCAAACTGGTAATCATGGCGATGGACCAAAGTTTGCTGCCTGTAATTATGTTTTTACTCTTCTGGGAATTTTTCTTCATCATATAAATCGTTCCTCTCTTAAATCATAATAGGTTCAGGTGAACTAAAGCTTAATATTCTGTCGTTGGGCTCATCGTTAAGGAGATATCCAGATTGCCATTCCGTGTACGGATGGCGTCAAGGAATTGCTTCTGATTCACACTCTCGTGAATGGTGACACTATATACCAGTTCGTACAGACTGCCGAGCTCGGTGGTTCTGATTTTTTTCAGATCAAACGGGATGTTGAATTTATGGAATACTTCATTCAGAGCTTCTTCGTAGCTGAGATTTTCAGGAATCGTCACTTTCAATGTCTTCTGCTGACTCTTTTTCCCGCCAAAGTTGAATCGGCTGAGTACAAACATCAGCACACACAGGATAACGGTGAACAGAACCGCGTAACCAAAAGCGCCTACACCGCAGGCCAGGCCGGATGCCATGGTGAACAGAACATAAGCAATGTCTTTCGGATCACCAGGTGCACTGCGGAAACGGATAATGGAGAATGCTCCCGCCAAGCTGAACGCCCGTGCGATATTGCTGCCGATGAGCAGAATGATGATGGCAACAATAACGGGTAACACAACCATCGTTAAGGTGAAACTTTGCGAATAGGTGGCTTGATTGGTTTTCATGTAGGTGAGACTGATGATAAGTCCAAGGATAATGGCAAGTCCGATGGTAATTACAGAACTGCTAAAACTTAATGCTGTATCGTCCAGGGCGGAGCTAAATAATGAATCAAGCATATAGGACACGCTCTCTTTCTCTAATTGATTTTTCTTGTGATGCAGCCGCAGCAGGATCAGCAGGGTTGAAGTCTGTTCCTGGCACCAGTGGGCGCTCGGTCTGATAGTTCAAGTTGGTCGTTCTGACCAGATGTCTGAATTCGTTGCCGTATTTGGAGAAACCTGTGCGGTACAGCCCGTGTTTACAGAGCAGCTGTGATAACCAGAACGGGACCGTTTTCTCCGCTTTGACTTCCATAAGCCAGCGACCATCCTTCACTAACGGCTCACCGTAATCTCCTTGTTCCAGCTTCAGATCGTATCTGCGGCTGCGGATGTTGGTGTCAAAGGTGATGCGCAGATCCCGGCTGGTTTTATCGAACAACGCCTTGCGTTCATAGGCCAGATACACCTTGGGTTCCAGATCATACAGACGAAGGAAGTATGTAATCTCTTCAACGACCTGTTTATTCATGTAATCCGCAAGGTCGGGTGCCTGTCCTGAACGAACAAATTCATAGGCTTCATCCAGCTTCAACGCTGTTCTGCGTTTATTAACGAGACCAAATACCTTCTTTTTAATCTCCAGATACACTTTGGCATTTTGTTCAGGTACGCCGTAGGCCCGTAATCGCAGCTTCTCTTTGTATTTGGGTTTGGAGAGGCTGGCCCGGATCAGTGAATCCTGTGGTGTGTCGAAGTACAGGTTGCTGATGGAGTAGTACTCATGCTTTTTGTTGTACGCGTCCAGTTCCATATATTCGAGCAGATCATTATAGAAGTATGCGTATTGCTCATCCGTCAGCAGGTACTTGCTCTCATATCGGTTGAATACTTCAATCGCCATGATGGTTCATTCCTTTCGGGTTTGAATTTGTATGTTTTGGTTCATCGTGTAGTGCTTTCATGTCTGTATCTTAGCGAAGCAACCTTGAATGAATCTTAAATAATTTTACATTCCGTTAACATTTCTTTTCCTTCATCTATAGCTGCACACGATAAATATATTAAGGTTGATTCAAGGTTTACTTGGTAGAATAAAAACATACAAACTTGAACGTAACGGAGCACCTGGAAGCTCCTGAGTACGCAGGGCATTGGTGCTGGATGTAGCCACAAGAAGTTTCAGCAGAACAATAACTCAAGCAGAGGAATGAATAGATCATGAGAATTTTAATTGCAGAAGATGAGGTTCATTTGGCAGAGGCAGTCTCGCAGATTTTGAAAAAAAACAACTACTCCGTGGACATGGTCCACGACGGGAGATCCGGGCTGGATTATGCGCAAAGCGGCATCTATGACCTGTTGCTGCTGGACATTATGATGCCGGAGATGGATGGCATTAGCGTGCTGAAAACGCTGCGTAGTGAAGGAAACCATACGCCAGTCATTTTGCTTACAGCCAAGGGGGAGCTTTCGGACAAGGTATCTGGACTCGATTACGGTGCCGATGATTATATTGCAAAGCCGTTTGCCACAGAAGAATTGCTTGCCCGGATTCGGGCGGCCCTGAGACGCAAAGGGGAAGTAATTCCGGAGGATGGTCTGAGGTTTGGCGACATAGAGCTGAATACAACCCAGCTGAAGCTGAGTGTGCAGGGCAAAGAGATCAAGCTCAATCTGAAGGAGAACGAGCTGCTGGAGCTGTTGATTACCCGTAAACAGGCGATCACCTCCAAGGAGCAGATCATTGAGAAGCTGTGGGGATTTGACTCCGATGTAGAGTATAACAACGTGGAGGTCTACATCTCCTTTTTGCGCAAAAAACTAACCTTCCTGAATTCAGCTGTTCGCATTAATACGATTCGGGGTGTGGGTTATGTACTTGAGGTGACGGACTGATGTTTAAGAAACTCCGCAATCGGTTCCTGATCGTTAATCTGGTTTCGATCTCCATCATGATGCTGGTGGCCTTTATCACGATCTACACCATTACGTACCAGAATGTGCAGCGAGAAACGAACATGGAGCTGTATAAGGTTTCCGATTTCTATCATAGTCCATATAGTCCGAGCGGTTCACAGATACCACGTGGAGAGGGGCAAGGCAGTGGCGCGGGCTCGGGGACTAATTCGGCTGCGGGTTCTAATGCTGATACGAGCACAGGAAGAGGCACAAGTACACCTACAGGAACAGATACAGGAACGGATACAGGTACAGGCACTGGCGCTTCGGGATCAACATCAGGCTCAGGTGAAATATCCGGTTCCAGTACTGGTTCAGGAACGGGTTCCGTATCGGATGCAATGCCATCTTATGTCGGTAAAGGCGGAAGCGGGGGTATGGTTGGCGGCGAATTCGGTGGGAATCGCGGGCCAGGTGGAGACCTGAATGCACCTCCGGCCCGGTCGGTTTCTTTTATGATTCAAACTGATGATCAGTGGAATATTACGGGCACGCACTCGCGGTTTGATATGGAAGATACCTTTTATAAGGAAGCGTTGCAGAAGGTTGATCGAAGTCTCGTCACCGGAGGGGAGCGGAAAACCGATCAGTTTGCACTTGATGGCACGGATTGGGCCTATGTCGTTGATCCAAGCGGTGAGGGTTATATGATTGTGTTTATGGATGTGACAGCGCAGCAGGGGATTCTGACCAATTTGATCTATACCTTTGCAGTGGTTGGGCTGGCTATGCTAATTGTGATTTATTTCCTTAGCCGTTATTTTGCGAATCGTTCGATTGCACCTGTTCGTGAAGCGTTTGAGAAGCAAAAGCAATTTATCGCCGATGCGTCACATGAGCTTAAAACTCCTCTGGCCATCATTAATACCAATACGGATGTGCTGCTGGCTAATCAGGAGGAAACGATCGAAAGTCAGGCCAAATGGCTGCATTATATCAAGTCTGAAACCGAGCGCATGTCCGGGCTGACGAATGATCTGCTGTATCTGACTCAGATGGATGATTCACGTTCCAACCTGATTCACACCACGTTTAATATGAGCGATGCGGTGGAAAGTATTATTTTGCCGATGGAGGCTGTTATTTTCGAAAAAAACATTTCTCTCGATTATAATATTGAGCCCGATCTGAACGTTCATGGTAACCGGGAGCAGATTAAACAGGTTATTCTGATTCTGCTCGACAATGCTGTGAAATATTCCGGCCCCAAGGGATCTGTGAATGTGACACTTCAGAAGATGAATCATGACGTTATGTTGACAGTCTTTAATACGGGGGAGGGCATTGCACCGGAACATCTGGACCGTATCTTTGACCGATTCTATCGCACGGATTCCTCCAGAGCACGCAAACATGGCGGGCACGGTCTGGGGCTGGCGATTGCCCGTTCAATCGTTGAGCAGCATAAGGGAGAGATTTACGCCAAAAGTGTGGTAGGCGAGGGCGCTTCATTCTATGTGCGATTATCCTAGAAGTCACGTGATATGTTAAAAAAAGCAGTTCCATCCCAGTATTTCGTTCATCACTCAAGTTTGGGTATAATCCAACTACTAGTTATATCCTATGCAGATGGCTTGGCATAACTTCTGCACGTAATGGGTTAACCTATGCTACAATGGCACCAGTATGTATAACCAAGGAGATGAATTACGTGACAGACAACCAAGCCATTAATGAACAGGAAATGCTGCAATATATCGCGGACAAAACGAAAGCGAGCAAGGCTAACATCGAGCTTGTCCTGAAGCATGAGCAAGCTTACATTAACAAGGCGCATGAGAATGCAAAAGGCAAAGATGTCGATATTGACGGCGACGATCTGGCGGATTACATTTTGAGCCGCAAAGATGTGAAGCTTGACGAGCTGACCGTTGAGAGTATTTTGGATGCAGAGATGGACTACCTGATGGACAAGGGCCACGCAGGGTACGTGGACTAGACTGGGGAAAAGTAAGGTGACGTTCAGGAGTAGCATTCGAGAATAACAGGGAGTATGAGAAACTGAGTCATTGGTTATTTCAGTCTTGCGTTTTCAGCGGCATTCTGCATTCTAACGATCTTGAGCGTCTTGAGCGACGTTATTTAGGTGATTTATGAGCATTCCAAAATGTAACGATCTGGAGAAACGTTATTTTGGAGTTTGAGGGTGTTTTTCGGGTGAAAAGCAGTCTTTTAGGCGAAATAGCGCTTCTGGGAATCGTTAGAATTGGAGATGTGCTCGAATGGAGTAAATAAGGTTTCTGGGAATCGTTAGCGACATGCGGGGTGCACCGGCTAATCAAGCTAATCGAGCGATTGCAAGATAACAAGACAACAAACGGGCGATACATGAAAAGACCTCAACTCCACACAAGGGGAGCTCCCCCTTGATCGTGATTATCGAGGTCTTTTAACATCAGACACAGCAGCGCGCAAGTTTTTGTTGCGAATTTTCCCCGTGCCTGTATACTTTTACACGCACACGCACACGCACACGCACACGCACACGCACACGCACACGCACACGCACACGCACACGCACACGCACACGCACACGCACACGCACACGTAAGGATGCGATGCTGCGATTGCAAATCGGGCTACTATAACCACATGCATAGTCTCCATGTGCAGCCCACCTGCACTGCGCCCACATCCGTGTCCACTACGCTGCTGCTTAAACTAAACCATTATTGACCCATCATACCTCCATCAACAGTGTAGAGAGATGCGGTAACATACGATGCGTCCTCGGACAGCAGGAAGTTCATCACAGCGGCCACTTCCTCCGGTTCGCCGTAACGACCCATTGGGATGGCAGCTACCGTAGCCGATTGGTAATCTTCCACGTTGCCGGAGTTGGCTTCGATCTGGCGCATCATACGAGTATTGATGGTGCCTGGCAGTACCGCGTTCACGCGAATATTGAAAGGCGCCAGCTCATTGGCTGCCGTACGAGTGAGACCAACAACGGCATGTTTGGACATAATATATGGAGATACAGCCGGAGCACCCATCAGACCTGCCAGGGAAGAGGTATTCAGAATCGCACCGGATTTTTGTTTTTTCATCACAGGAATAACGTTCTGCAGACCGAGGAATACCCCGCGAATGTTTACATTGTATACGGTGTCGAGTGCTTCAACGCTGAGGTCTTCGATCAGGCCGGTTGGTCCTTCAATGCCAGCATTGTTGGCAAAATAATCAATGCGTCCAAAGGCATCCATTGCTTTTTGCACATAATTTTTGACGTCCGCTTCGTCAGATACGTTAGCTTTCACCGCAATGACATGCTCTTTATCGAGATTCAGCTCCGCGATGGTTTTCTCGATGGCTTCTTCGTTCAAGTCCACCAGCACCAGATTAATTTTGCGTTCAGCCAGGCGGCGTGCCAGCTCTTTACCAATACCTCCGGCAGCTCCTGTAATCACAGCAGTTTGTGTATAGGATGTACTCATGATTGAATCGTCTCCTTATAATATATAATGTGCAGGTAATCTCTAGAAGATGAAAACCTGTCGTTGTTAGTTCCTGTCTTAATGTTAAGATATACATAAACATGTGACAATAATCATTGACAGCATAAATGTCAGCTATTGAACATAGATGTAAGCGTTGTTCATTTAGGATACAATAATAGACAAAGGGGGCGAAAATGTTGATTATTGAACATCCTCAGGATCGTAGAGCACGAAGAACGCAGGATGCGATTATCGCTGCGGCAGTTTCATTAATATTGGAAAAGGGGGCTGACGCCCTGACGATCCGGGATATCACGGAACGGGCGGATTATAATCGGGGCACCTTTTATTTGCATTTTCCCGGCAAACCGGAGCTGCTGCAATTCCTGCTGGATGATTTCCTGCAAGGGTTGGGACAAGCGTATGCGGAACCTTATTCCAATCTCACCGAAGTGGACATGACCGGGTTGCTGCCTTCCACGATGCCGGTATTTGAATATATCGAAGCGCATCAGGATCAATTCCGGGCTTTGATGACGATGCATGGAGATATGGCGCTCAGAATCAACAATGTGTTCCGAAGTTACCTGACCCAACAATTCATTCTGGTAACCGAAGATAGTGAGCAAGTGATCAATTACGACATTATGTTAAGTTATCTGGTGTCGGCAACGGTGGGAGTTATTATGCACTGGGCGGAGGTTGGATTTAAATATTCTGCACACTATATGGGGGAACAGCTGACTGCTCTCATCAACATCAAACCGACCCGTCTGCTAATCGAGCCAGGGCAGAAGGGCCGGACAGTGCACGAGCGTATGCTGTCGGATTAATTCCTGTTCAGGGAACAGGCAGGTAGAAGGCGAGAGGTTCAATGTAGGAGATGTATGTGGAAATTCCTCAAACATTCCGTCGATCAACCTGTCATTGAAGCGTTCGCTGTCAGTTGCATCTGAAGCAGCTGTTCGCGGACGAGTACACATTGGCCAATCATAATCAGTGCCGGGTTTGTAATGTGGTGCGTAACGGCGAGAGTGTGCAGTTCTGCCAAAGTTCCGGTAACAATTCGTTCCTCGGATGTGGTACCACGCTCAATAAGTGCTGCGGGGGTATGCCCGGCTTTACCATGCAGGAGCAGTTCGCGCTGAATCTGCGGCAGCTGGCTGATGCCCATATAGATCACCAGCGTATCTACGCTATGGGCAAGCAGGTCCCAGCGGACAGCGGACACACGGCCATCACGGCCAGTGCCTGTTACACAAGCGAAGGAAGATGCTGCTCCACGATGTGTCAATGGAATCAGTGAGGAGGCGGAAGCCCCTACTGCCGAGGTGATGCCCGGGATGATTTCGTAGGGGATACCGGAGGAAGCCAGGACAAGTGCTTCTTCTCCGCCGCGGCCAAAAATGAACGGATCACCGCCCTTGAGACGAACCACTTGTTTTCCTTCAGCAGCATGGGAGGCAAGCATACGTCCGATCATCTCCTGACTCATGGAATGAAGATCCGGAGCTTTGCCGCAGTAGATGCAAAGGGCACATTCCCGAGCTTCAGCAAGCAGGGCATCACTGACAAGCCGGTCATATAATATGACATCAGCTGCCTGAATACGTTTCAGTGCTTTTACCGTAATCAGTTCGGGATCTCCAGGGCCGGCGCCAATAATGCTGACCATACCCCGGTTCATCACCATACTCTCACCTGCAGCAGGCCTCATAGCGCACACCCTCTTTCTTCTCTTTTCGTAAATAAACCTATCCAGTCCTTTACCAAGCTCGTTATCCAGCGATCAATACGTAGATGTCACCGCTGTTTCCATCCACTTCAGTCGGATACGTATTCAGACATCCATCGTCTGGCTCATGCACTTTGCCGCTGCGCAGATCAATCTTCCAGTCATGCAGCGGGCAGTGAACCGCTGTGCCGCATACCATGCCTTCCGACAGCTTGCCGCCCTTGTGAGGGCAGCGATTCTCGACAGCGTGCAGGCTGCCGTCACTCAGTTTGAAAACCGCAATTTCAGTATCCTGTACGAGGAAGGTTCGGGCTCCCTTTTCATCAATATCGGCCAGATGTCCAATTCGGAATTTCTTCATCGCTGATCCTCCTCTTCTAGTGAGCCACCGGTTCTGCGCCGGACAGCGGAGTGAAGTTTTTGCGCAACTTCTCGTCTTCAATAATTTCCTTCCAAGGATCAACCGTGTGGCCCAGTGTCACTTCCAGCCGTTCCACGAGTGCAAGACGTACCTCCCGGTCGGCAACTGCCTGCTTCACATGATCCAGTCCTACGCGTTCAATCCAGGCTGCCGTTCTCTCATTCCATCTCGCATTCTCTCTATAATATTGCAGATATGCATAGGTCCACTCCTCCACCTCGGCATCGGTTTTCACCGTACACAGCAGCTCGGCTGCGCGAACCTTCACACCACCGTTGCCCCCGACGTGAAGCTCCCATGCTCCGTCAATGGCGACGACACCCAGATCCTTGATCGTTGCCTCGGCACAGTTCCGCGGGCATCCGGAGACAGCCAGTTTTACTTTGGCGGGAGCAACCATTTTATCGAGTTTTTTCTCCAGACGTATGCCCATCTCGATGGAATCCTGTGTACCGAAGCGGCAGAACGTATTCCCTACACAGGTCTTGACGGTTCGCAGCGCCTTGCCATATCCGAACCCGGAGGGCATATCAAGCTCTTCCCATATCTTCGGCAAATTCTCCTTCTGTACGCCAAGCAGATCAAGTCGCTGTCCGCCTGTGAATTTAACCATCGGCACGTCATACTTCTCTGCGACGGTTGCGATTTTGATGAGTTCTGCCGGAGAAGTTACACCGCCATAAATGCGCGGAATGACTGAATATGTGCCATCCTTCTGAATGTTGGCGTGATAACGCTCATTGGTGAATTTGGATGCACGTTCATCCTCGTATTCGGTCGGCCAGATCATACCGAGGTAGTAGTTGAGGGAAGGACGGCACTTGGAGCAGCCTTCAGGCTCCTCCCAGCCAAGCACATTCATCACTTCCTTGACGGTTTTCAGACCCATCTCCTTGATCTGTGCGACAATCTCATCCCGGTCGTACGAGGTGCAGCCGCAGATGCCTTCTTTGGTCTGTTCCCCGACATTATCGCCTGCATAATGGGTCAACAGCGATTCGACAATCGGTTTGCAGCCCCCGCAGGAGGCCGACGCCTTGGTGCAGGACTTGATGGCTCCAACCGTATTGCAGCCCTTATTCAGCACGGCATCACCGATCGCCGCTTTGGTCACACCGTTACAGCCGCAGATGATTTCGTCATCCGGCATGGCCGCCATACGTTCAGCCGCAGACGGGCCAGCACCTGAGCCGCCGGAAGGCACACCGAGCAGAATTTCCTTCTCGCGGCCGCTAATATTTTCTCCGCTTTTGATGAGAGAGAACAGGGAGGCTCCATCGCTTGTATCCCCAAACAATACGGCGCCAATTAATTGGCCGTCCTTCACGACCATCTTTTTGTATACTCCATCTACATCATCCTGAATGCAGATGCTGCGTGTATCGGGAGAATCCTTGAATTGCCCTGCGGAGAATACATCAACCCCCGATACCTTCAGTTTGGTCGAGGTAACGGAGCCCTCGTATCCTTCTGTTGGTGCACCTGCAAGACGTTTGGCGAGCACCATACCCTGTTCATACAGCGGAGCTACGAGTCCATATGCAATTCCGCGATGCTCTGCACACTCGCCGACAGCCGAAATGCCTGGCACACTGGTCCGCATGTAATCATCTACAATGACACCGCGGTTCACCTCAAGGCCGCTGTTCCGGGCCAGCTCAATCTGAGGACGGATACCAACAGCCATAACGACCAGATCAGCTTCAAGCACTGTTTGGTCTGTGAAACGAAGGGCTTTGACCCGGCCTTTGCCCGTGATCTCTTCCGTATGTTTGTTCAAAAGAAACTTCATACCCTGCGCTTCAAGCTCTCGCTGAAGCATCAAGCCTGCCGGCAGATCGAGATTGCGGTCCATCAGATGTCCGTTGATATGAATGACGGTAACGTCCATACCCAGATTCAGCAGTCCACGAGCGGCCTCAAGGCCGAGCAGACCTCCACCAATGACAGCAGCCTTGCGATACTTCTGTGATGCCGCCATCATCGTTTCACAGTCCTGAATATCACGGAAACCGATCACGCCTTCTTTCTGGGCACCGGGGAGCGGTAGAATGAATGCCTGTGAACCTGTCGCCAGAATTAACTCATCATAGGCTGCGCGCACACCATTCCGGGATACTACCTCTTTGCGCTCCGAATCAATCTGCACCACCGGGTCTCCTGGATAGACCTGAATGCCGTTATCTGCGTACCAGTTCCAATCGTTGATGACGATATCTTCAATGGACGTTCCGCCAGCCAGTACGGAGGAGAGCATGATCCGATTGTAGTTTGGATGAGGCTCTGCACCAAACACAGTAATCTCATACACATGTGGAGCAAGCTTCAGAATATGCTCAATGGTACGGATTCCCGCCATGCCATTGCCGACCAGCACCAGTTTTTTCGTTGTACTCATTGTGGTTAGCCCCCTTGGTTCCATTTCTACATACTGCACATTTACCTGCCCGAACACGTTCCTGGAAAATCGAAAAAGCCTGTCATGCCCCGGAGGACTGCGTATAAACATACGCATCCCTACTATCCGAGATTGCAAAACAGGCTTCATTGCCGTTTCCACCAGCTACGCCATTGTAACTGTGATCGAAATTTATGGAGTTGTTATGGGTTAACTATAAAATACCGCATAATACATGTCAATATAGTTAACACAAAAAAGTATTTGAAATTTGAAGTTAATTATGTTTACATGAGTTTATTGGAAGTCCGAGTCGGAATATCGGGTCCGCTGTTTCGATCATAAACGGCAGTGATCACAGCAATCTTATGCTTCAAACCACACGCTATAACTGTAATGATGAACGACGAGCGATGAAAAAGCAGAGCCGAACTGGTTTGAATATCGCATGGCATGATTCGAGAGCAGATCAGGGGAACTTATATTTTGTTAGGTAACGTAACATGTGTATCGTTTCGTTTAGCAAATTGCTTTTTCGTGTTAATGTGTTAAATAGAAAATGTGCCGACGGTGGATAAATATAGGGAGGGATTGATCTATCATGCGATCCATATTGGTCATCCGTGTACAACCCATTGCAGCCGATTCGCCGGGTGGGATCCCTTTGACACCAGAGAAGGTGCTGGGAGCGAACGGTTATCATGTCCAGGTCACAGATCGTGAAGCAGAGGTGGCAAAGCTGGCCCGTGAAGCCGAAGCCTCGATACTGCATCTGTCTCTTGCGGATGTGGCGTACTGGGTAAACTGCCTGGGAAAGGGGAAAGCGGATACTCCGCTGCTCTGGTGGTGCGCTCCGGATACGGCCTCTTCTTCGGTGGAGGCTTGTGAAGTGGAGACCTCGTTTGACGGAATACTTACACCGTCCATGACTGGGCCGGATATACACTGGACGCTGCATTTTGCGGCGAGGCGTTACATGGAGCGCAAGCAGTGGGAGCAGGAACGCAAGCAGCTGCAGTCCCGGCTTGAGGATCGGAAGTGGATCGATATGGCCAAGGCGATTCTGTGTGATCTGAAGCAAATATCCGAGTCGGAAGCCTACGATCTGCTGCGGAAAAAGGCGATGGATGAGCGCAAACGGATGGTCGATGTAGCCACTGCCATTGTAAAGGCTCATCAACTGCTCCAGTCTTAATCAGAGAGGGGAATGCTCTATGGATATGCCTCATATCCTTCGAGAGGTTGGGCGCGGTAAGCGCGGCTCGCGTGATCTGAATTATGCAGAAGCGCTGGCTGTAGCCGAGAAAATTTTGAATCAGGAAGTCTCTCCTGCCCAGACGGCGGCTTTTCTGATGGCTGAGCGGATGAAGATGGAGAATGTTGAAGAGTTGGAGGCCTTTGTGCATGCTTGTCGTAATAGTGCGGCTCGAATGCCTGTATTTCGGGATGGTCTGGACTGCGCAGGGCCATATGACGGACGCACCAAGTCGTTTATGGCGACGTATCCCGCAGCCTTTGTGCTGGCAGCGGCCGGACTGCCGGTTACGCTGCATGGCAGTGAACCTTTACCGCCCAAGTGGGGCGTTACGCTGCCAGTATTATTAAGAGAAGCAGGAATGGATACACGCGGGATGAACCGGGAAGATGTCCGGAGCGCCGCCCTTCGTACAGGGGTGATGTATGTTTCCTCGGAGGACTGGTGTGAGCCGCTGCGCAGGCTTCGTCCTTTACGAGAGGAGCTTGGTTTCCGAACGGTGCTGAATACAGCCGAGAAATTGATTGATTACAATAAGTCGTCTTACCTCGTATTCGGTGTGTTTCATAATACGTTTCTTGACCGAATTGCCAAGCTGCTCACCCGCTTTGAATACAAACGTGCTTACGTTGTTCAAGGCATGGAGGGGTCGGAGGATATGTATATTGATCGGCCAACACGTGTATATGCCGTAGAGGACGGAGAGATGAAGCTGGAACTGATAGACCCTTCTGCCTACGAGCTGGATATGCCCGTACCGGAGATGGACTGGACCGCGGCAAAGCAGGTTCAGGTGGCAGAGCAGGTGCTGCGCGGTGATGGGCATCTTACGTTTGTGAACCAGGTGCTGCTTAATACCGGGTTCCGTCTATATGCTGCGGGGCGAGTGCCTTCCATAGAGCAGGGGATCTACGCTTCGAAGGAGCTTCTGGACAGCGGGGCTGCATATCGTCTTTATCAACAGTGGTGTGTGTCTATGGGTGGAGAGCTGCCGGACAGCAGAGCAGTCTCGAGCTATCCGGCATCATCCAGATGAGAGTACGGTCCAGTTCAGGGTGTACGGTTTATTCCCACGGATAGGAGACGGTCAGGAAGTCAGCGAATTTTTTGCTCTCTTCCCGCCGTTTTTTCCGCATGGCCGCCCGATCCGGAGCGGTCTCATACAATTTTCTTTCTTCCTCGGTCTCCGGGATAACCCGGGGCACGATCAATTTGCGGTTATTTTCATCCAGGGCTACAAAGGTCAGAAAAGCAGTTGCCGCAATCTTTTTCTCTCCCGTCATCAGATCCTCGCGAATCACCTTCACAAAAATCTCCATGGAGCTGCGTCCCGTCCATGTAGCGAATGACTCCAATGTTACCGAATCGGTTGGATTAATCGGGTACAGAAAATCGACAGAGTCGGTTGAAGCCGTAACCGTATTGACCCGGCACAGCTTGGATGCGGCAATCGAAGCGATATCATCAATATAGGACATCAGCTTGCCGCCGAACAAGGTGTTATGGTTATTGACATCTGTCGGGAATACCCGGGCGGTTTTGAAGCAGCGTGTTTCACGTACATACTTTCTCTCCATTTGATCCATCTCCGTAGGTTTCGGTATCTCTCTCATTGTTCTTCCTCCTTGCAGTATGGTCGCTGCTGCTGTGTTGCATAACATGAAGCCTTTTTGCTTGCTGCGGGAACGGCCAGATTGAAAAGTACCTCTCCCTAAGTATAGGTTTCGGTCAGATGTATATTCAAATGAAGTGTTTCAGGGCTCCGTTACAAGAAAAAACCGCCGGGCGCGGACCGGCGCGCAGGCGGTTATTGCTGAATCTGTATATTAAGCCTTAGGTCTGAAGATGCCGGACGGTTTGCCAATCGGCAGGAATGTGTAACCAAAGTGAGCATTCAGCACAGAAGCGCCTGTACCGTATAGGGACACAATGCCAATCGCCATCTCAGCATATGCTGCAATGGTGTGGAAGATGTGCGGTGCTACGCCGAAAGCGTCAAAGGTCAGACCCAGGAACAGGAAGTCGATCAGAATGAAAATAATGAGCAGGACTTTGTTCGCTTCAACAGCGCCGATCGTCATGAACAGGGTGAAGATCAGGTATCCGGCAAAAGCAAATCCAAGCTGCTTGCCATCCGTTTGCTCAGCCAGTGTGGAGCCGAACACCCCCATTTTAATCATCCAGTTAGCACCCATGGCGAACCAGAAGAAAGCATACGCGCCAAAAGCGGTGGTACCGAATGTGTTGTTGCGTTTGGAATCCTGAATACATGCGAATAATTGAGCAAATGCGCCCAGGAAGATAGCCCATGGGATAGCGTAGCTCAGCCCTTCGGTAAGGCCAAGCTTCTGGGACGAGGCGACAAGAGTTACAATGGCCAGCCCAAATAATCCCATCGCGCTGGGATCGGCGTTTATGATTTTGACTTTAGTCTGTGACTCGGTTTGCATGGTGTTGATTAGCCTCCAATAATATCAAATCTGCATGATAGACCTGCATAGGTTATCCTCGAACTGCATGTTGGCATCCGCCGGACCCGGACACACATATCGCCCTATTGTACCCGAATGCCCCGGTTATGGAAAGGGATTTTATTACCTGAAATACGCGAAAACGGTTACTTCTGTAACAGTCAGTTGAACGGTAATGCAAGATATCGGGTTTGTGGTGAAAAAAGACGGAAAATTACATGTTATTCCCAGAGGATAAAGGTTAGTATCGAGTGGAAATCACATCCAATGTCCGGATGCTGATGATCTGACGGACCGCATTGTGGCTTGCGGTAGAAGGGAGTGAGCGGAAAACAGGGATCAGGTTGGCGGAATAAATATACAAGAGATATTAAGTTCCAGACTTTTTTGCAAGCGCTTACTTTGAGAGGGTGTCTCAGGAAAGTTAATTTGTATTCCATGATAAAGAAGCGAAGGGATGGGTGTTGATGATCGTCAAACAGATGCGTCAGCTCGGCTTGATTTTGCTTATATTCGTGTTTACCTTGTCCAGTCTGGGGTGGGGTGCTGTGTTCGGTGTAACCGAAGCGCGCGCGGCGGAATTGGATTCATCTGCTGCAGAGGGGGCTGTATATCGCTATGATTTTGGATCAGGCCCGGTGGAGGATGGTTATACGGGTGTAAATGCAGATACAGCATATACCTCAGAACGAGGATATGGCTTCGCGGATGTTTCCAAAGTGACAGTGCAGGATCGTGGAATCAGTGATCCGATCAAGTCTGATTTTGCAACGTTTGCTACGGGCGGGCAATTCAACGTGGATCTGCCAAATGGAGATTACACAGTCTCGCTGATTGCAGGAGATGCTTCCGGAGCTACAGAGATTGCCATTGATGTGGAGAGCATGAACAAGGTACAGCTGAACAGCAAGGCTGCAGGTGAGTATCTGGAGATGAGCTTCGATCTTGCTCTTGTAGATGGGCAGATGAATCTCGTGTTCTCAGGTGCGGCAGCGAATCTGAATGCATTGGTGATTACGAAGCAGGCGGAACGTGAAGCTGGAAGCAAGCCTACCCTGTACCTGGCGGGTGATTCCACGATGCAGACCTACAACCCTTACTGGGAGCCGCAAGCGGGCTGGGGCCAGATGTTTCCTTCCTTTTTTGATGAAAGTGTGGAGATCAAAAATCATTCCATTGGCGGGCGCAGCTCCAAATCGTTTATTTTCCAAGGGCGCCTGGATGAGATTCTGAGAATGATTCGTCCGGGAGACTACCTGTTCGTGCAATTCGGGCATAATGATGCCACGATCAGTGTGCCTGAACGTTACGCTTCGCCAGCCGATTATAAGATATATCTGAAAACCTACATCGACGGTGTGCGGCAGCGGGGGGCTACGCCAATTCTGGTGACGCCGATGGGGCGCAGGGATTTTAATGCAAGTACAGGCAAATTCAACGTTTCCTTCCCTGAATATGTGCAGGCCGCGAAGGAAGTGGCAAGTGAAAATAACGTGCTTCTGATTGATCTGAGCAGGCTCAGCATTGAATATTATGATTCGATCGGACCAGAGGCTACCTTATCCGTATTCCTGCATGTGGCACCAGGCATCTATCAGGCTTTCCCTAATGGTGCGACAGACAATACGCATTTTCAGGAGTATGGTGCCATCCAGATCGCCAGACTGGTCGCAGGTGCGGTGCGTGAGCTGGATATTCCTCTGGCAGACGCGGTGAAGGATGCAGACGTGCCAGCTGAGGTCCCGGCGAAGCCGAGTGGTCTGAAGGCGGGCAGTATCAGCAATGCGGGTGCTGTGTTGAAGTGGACGGCAGATGATGCGGCGGATATCTACAAAATCTATCGTAAGTTATCCACCGAGCCGGAATCTGCGTATAAGCTTGCCGGAACGGCAACCGTGCCAATGATGACCTTATCCGGCCTTGCGGAAGGGGAGACCTATACGGTACGTGTAACAGCAGTGAATGGTCGCGGCGAATCCGATCCGTCAGATGAAGTGAGCTTCACCACGAAGTCGGCTGCGTACCGATATGACTTTGGCCCGGTAGGTTCCCCTGTTGCAGAGGGGTACAGCGAAGTGAATCGGAACACGTTATACACGTCAGAGCGTGGATACGGCTTGACCTCTTCGGCGAACATGGCAGATCGGGACCGAGGTAATGCCACGGATGAGCTTCGCCGCGATTTTGTTATTTATTTTGGCGGTAGTTATGAGTTCAAGGTGGATCTGCCCAACGGGAGTTATTCGGTCAAAGCATATATTGGGGACTGGATTGGCTCGGCTCGGACCAGCATCAATATCGAGGGGAAGGATTACGGGACCGTATCCTCAAGTGCCCAAAATATAGCTGAAAAAGTCATCAACCAGGTTGAGGTTCAGGATGGTCAGATGAATCTGGTGTTTAGCGGGCAGACGGCTCATCTCAACGGCCTGGAGATTACACCAACGTTTATGGCACCTTCGCAGCTTAAACTGGATGATCTTGATCTGAATAGCGACCCGATTCGTGCGGTGTTATCCTGGGATGCAGCTGCAGGAGACGTACAGTATAAGGTCTATCGTCAATCTGCCGGAGCTGCCAAGCCAGCATTGCTCGCGACCGTGGATACACCGACGTATACAGATCAACAGGTTGAACTGGGCATGGACTATGTCTACACGGTGACGGCTGTGGACCAGACAGGTACAGAATCGCTGGCGTCCAATGCGCTCAGTGTATCTACCGTTGATCCAAGCGTCACGAAGGCGGAAGTGCCTTCCGGCCTGACCATGCAGGAAATAAACAAAAATGATGTGACCTTCACATGGAGTGAAGTTGCCGGAGCGCGTTTTTACCAGATTTACCGTGCCAAGAAGCAGGACGGACCTTACGAGATGATCGGTCGTACCAAGGAAACGTCGTATAAGGACTCTTCCATTCTTAGTACGATTCCCTATTACTATAAAGTTGCCTCAGTGAACGCGGGCGGTGTATCCGAGCTGTCCAGTGCGCTTGAAATTCCGGCAGCAACAACGCTGAACCGGGCGATGGAGTATTTGGAACGGGCCCCGGTTGCGGTGCAAACGGAACACGGCAACTACATCGGCTGGCGTATGCTTGGCCTGGATACAGACTCGATTGCATTTAATCTGTATCGTGACGGGGTGCAGCTCAACACAGAACCGTTAACGGGCAGCACGAATTATACGGATGCGGAGGGTACAGAAACCTCTAAATACCGTGTAATGACGGTGGAAAATGGCCTGGAGAAGCCAGCGACGAAGGAGTTCGGTGTTTGGCAGGAGCAGTACCTTTCCGTCCCGCTGCAGAAACCTGCTGATGCCTATACCAAAGACGGGCAGCCCTATTCCTATTACGCCGGGGATGCCAGTGTAGGTGATGTGGACGGAGACGGTGAGTACGAAATTGTATTGATGTGGTCCCCTAATAACGGCAAGGATAACTCTCAGGCCGGCATTACGGGCATTGTATACATGGATGCCTACAAGCTGGATGGAACCCGTCTCTGGCGTATTAACATGGGCCCGAACATCCGCGCCGGAGCGCATTATTCACCATTTCTGGTCTATGATTTTGACGAAGACGGCCGGGCTGAGCTGATGATGCGAACGGCAGACGGCACAATCGACGGCGAGGGTAAGGTGATTGGAGATGCAAATGCAGATCACCGCAACAGCTCGGGGTATGTGCTGCTGGGTGATGAATTCCTGACGGTATTTGATGGAGAGACAGGGGCGGCACTGGATACGGTGAACTATGATCCGCCGCGCGGTGACGTTGCTGCCTGGGGTGACGGATATGGCAACCGGGTAGACCGTTTCCTTGCGGCTGTAGCCTATCTGGACGGGGAGCATCCGAGCGCGATGTTCAGCCGTGGGTATTATACACGCACCGTGCTCGCATCCTACAATTTCCGGGATGGCAAGATCAGTCAGGTCTGGCGTTTTGACTCGAATGATGAGGGATACGGTTCCTATGCAGGTCAAGGGAATCACAACCTGTCTGTTGCGGATGTAGACGGGGATGGCAAGGATGAAATTACGTTTGGAGCCATGGCCATCGACGATGATGGCAAACCGCTCTACAATACAAGGCTGGGACATGGAGACGCGATGCATCTGAGCAATCTTGACCCGACCCGTCCGGGATTGGAAGTATTCGGAGTTCATGAGGACAAAAGCTCGAAATATGGCATGGAGATGCGTGATGCAGCTACAGGTGAGGTGCTGTGGGGTGTATTTACGGGTATGGATACTGGACGCGGCATGGCGGCAGATATTGATCCTGATTACCCTGGGGCAGAGGTGTGGGCTGCTACCATCACCAACGAACAGCACATCCCGATTACCGGGCTGTACAGTGCCAAGGGAGAGTTAATTACGACAAAGATTCCTTCTTCCACGAACTTTGGCATCTGGTGGGATGGTGATCTGCTGCGCGAATTGCAGGACGGCATTCGCATCGACAAGTGGGATTACGAAAATCAGACTACGATTAATCTGCTGACGGCAGCGGGTGCTGCTTCCAACAATGGCACCAAGGCCAATCCAAGCCTGCAAGCCGATTTGTTTGGCGATTGGCGCGAGGAAGTGATCTGGCGTAGTCAGGACAGCTCCGAGCTGCGTATCTATACCACAACCGATGAGACGGAGATGCGTCTGCGTACATTGATGCATGATCCGGTCTATCGTTTGGGTGTGGCTTGGCAAAATGTGGCCTACAACCAGCCGCCGCATACGAGCTTCTATCTTGGCGCTGGTATGGAGCAGCCAAAAGCGCCGAACATTCGTTATGTTGGCGGCCCGCAGGAGCCGAAAGACACGACACCTCCAGTCATTACAGGTATGCCTGCGGAGCAGATGAGTGAGGATGAGGTGCTTCAGGTCAAAGTAAAGGCTGAAGATCCTGAATCGGGCATTGCACGTCTGGAGCTGACCTGGGATGGCGAGACGGTGCAGCAAGGTGATGAGATCGCATTAACCGGGCTTGCGGGCAAGCATATGTTCACAGCTCGTGCAGTGAACGGTGTCGGTCTGGTCACCGAAGCTGCTGTAGAGGTGACTGTTGCAGCAGGTGACCAGGCAGCGGGAGCACCCGGGACACCTGTTCTGTCCGACAATCACGGTCACGGAAACGGACTCCGTGACGGGAATTATACAATTACGATGAATATGTGGTGGGGCAACAATGCTACGGAGTATAAGCTTTATGAGAACGGAGAATTGCTGGATTCTCAGAAGCTGTACGCATCCACTCCCGCTGCACAGAAGGCCTCCACTTCCATTGAGGGGCGGGCCAACGGTACGTATGTGTATACGTGTGAGCTGACAAACGCTAAAGGCACAACGGCATGTCAGCCGCTCACGGTTATCGTTCGAGATGCTGCACCCTCAAAGCCTGAACTGTCCCATGACAATTGGGATGGAGATGGGAACTATACCATTACAATGAATATGTGGTGGGGTACCAATGCAGCATCGTATCGGTTGTACGAGAATGGTACAGAGGTGGATAGCCAGCCGCTCACGGTGTCTTCACCAAATGCACAGACAGCCCGGTTCGAAATCAAGGATCGTGCAATCGGAGAATACGAATATGTGGTGGAATGGATCAATGCAAGTGGGAAAACAACAAGTGAACCGATACGGGTGAGCGTTGCCCGATAACGTTGACCAACTATTATTACGGTAATGCATGGGCACCTTTCCATATCAAGAGCGTCGGTTTAAGTTATGGCGTCTGAGATTGGAAGGGTGCTTTTTTGTTTATTTCATAAAATACACAATTACGACACAAAATGCTTCGAGGCGATGTGTCTGCGGATTTTTGACATACAGATGATTAGAGAGATGTGACAAGGCTGTGTTACATCTGGTATTTTTCACCAATCTCTATTAAAATGGAATCAGCCCTCTCAAAATATGGAGAAGCATACAAAACATCCATGTCTCCTATGCCATATGTTAATCCAGTTGCAGATTGACAGGAAACACTACAATGTATCACAAATGAAGGAGGTATCAGGGGCCATGGTTATGAGTTTGGATTTGAAAAATAAAATAGAAAAGGCCAGGCATAACCTTCATAAGCTGGTAGAGCGCAATAAGGGCGGGCTTGGACATCCTGATGTCATTCGACAGTCAATGGCGCTGGATGAATTAATTAATGAATATAATCGGATATCCCGGACTCAGACGCGAACGTGAAAGCGAATCGGATGGGAAATAAATATAAATATAAATATAAATATAAATAACAATACAGTACTTATCGAAATGTATGGCTTGGGTCGTACAGGATGATTACACCAACAGAAGGGCATGACGATCACCGAAAGGGTTAACCTCGAAGCAAGCACGAGGTGAATTTTGTCGGCGGATCGTTCATGCCCTTTTTCGTCTATCAGAGAACCAGTTATCTGCGGCTGTGGAGCCCTGAGATAAGCTGTTTTTTAATAATTAATGAAGCATGCGCTTGGCCTCCAGATATAACACCTGCACGAACTTTTTCGTATTGATGCGTGTTTGGGACAAGGAAGGCTCCACGTTGTTTTGCAGCTCCAGCATCTTTTTGCGAATCTCGGTAAAGTCAAAAAATTTGGAGGCGTAGTTCTCGAATTTGGGGTGTGTGTAGTCCGTCAACCCAAGCGATACGACATGGCTGAGTGTCTGGAATATCGCCCTGCGGACCCGCTGCTCCGCAGCCTTCACTTCTTTGGTCACATCGGCCGCCGTTGCATCCTGCCCCAGCTTGCGCTGAGCCACGTTCTGAAAAATGTCTTTGAGCGACGGGAACGTGTACGGTGACAGCTTATGCTCGTCCGTCTCCAGCAGCTCCAGATATTCCAGCATATCGAGCAGATCGCGGCTTCCAGCTTCGCCGATCATGCCCATCTCGGACAGCAGGAAATGACCTGCGGTAGCAATCGTTTTGTCCGGCTCGTGCGCCCGCTTGCGCTCGCCAGCTTGCAATCCCGACAGCCCCTGAAGCGTGCGCTGAATGTCAGCGATGGACTGCTGCATTCGCAAGCGTTCCTCCACCAGCCGCAGCACCGATAGAATCTCCAGCCGGTTAATCGGCTTCGTAATATAGTACTCAATGCCAAGAGAGTAGGCCTCTCCAATCATATGTTTGGACTCAATCTGTGAGATCATCACAATCTTACCCTTGAATTTCCCTGCGAGCGCACGTACGGTTTCAATCCCGTCCTGCTGCGGCATCAGCAGATCAATCAGCAGCACATCCACCTTATGCAGCTCCAGTAATTCGGCATGCACATGTGCCCCGTCCTCGGCTTCTCCGGCAATATCACCCAATGCTTCATCCTCGATGATGTCCGTCAGCATCGAACGAATCCCTGCATCATCGTCCACGATAAAATAACGCATAAGCTTCAAGTCCTTTCCTTCCATTTGTTCTCGTTGACCCCGAGATAGGATGTTATATGGTTACGCGGTATATCCCGCTGTATTCATCTCATGTTTGATGTTCCTTTATGCTGGTTCACGGTTCATCCGATGTATCTCCAGCACGCACGTGAAACGCTACTTCTATCATACTTCCTCCCCGCTTTTCTGCATAGAAGCTGACATGTTAGCTTAAATGACAATGGCTGGATAAGAGAGGATCGTTTTTGAAAAAAATGTGCAGTAATCATGTAGGTATTTGTCGTTTTCAGTAGATGCAATTGTAGTATAAGTAACATGCATCAATCTGTTTCCGAAATTGTGCAAAATGTTGCAAATGTTCGGTTATTTTTATCATACATCATCAAAAGGGGCGTACCGATGGAGCAAACAATACAAGATGTTGTCGTCTTTTTCAATGATTTTCTCTGGTCCAAGCTGTTAATTATTCTGTTGGTCGTCTGTGGTGTGTACTTCACAACCAAAACGAGATTTATGCAATTCCGCATGATTGGTGATATGGTCAAGGTGCTCAAAGAACCAAAGAGCAAGGAGCCGGGCAAAATCTCTCCGTTTCAGGCCTTCTGTATCAGTATGGCCGCACGTGTAGGTACGGGAAACATTACGGGCATTGCACTGGCTATAGCACTCGGCGGACCTGGGGCTGTGTTCTGGATGTGGATTATCGCCATGATCGGGTCGGCATCAAGCTTTGTCGAGAGCACGCTCGCTCAAATCTACAAAATCAAGGACAACGGCGGTTTCCGCGGAGGACCTGCGTATTATATGGAACGTGGGCTTGGTAAACGATGGATGGGGGTCCTGTTTGCCATTCTGATCACCCTTTCCTTCGGTTTGGTCTTTAACGCTGTGCAGTCCAACACGATTACAGTAGCGTTCCAGAATTCATTTGGCACCGATCGTCTAACCGTAGGCATCATTATGGCTGTGGTCTTTGCGGGCATTATTATGGGTGGTGTCAAACGAATAGCGAAAGCGTCGGAGTATATCGTTGTTGTGTTTGCAGTATTGTATATTGGTGTGGCTGTGTTTATCGTGCTGGTGAATATCACTGAGGTTCCAGCCATCATTGCGCTTATTGTCAAAAATGCCTTCGGCATGGAACAGATGGCTGGCGGTACGCTGGGCGCTGCGTTGATGAACGGAGTCAAACGTGGACTCTTCTCAAATGAGGCCGGTATGGGTAGTGCACCTAATGCTGCGGCGACAGCCGACACATCTCATCCAGTCAAGCAAGGACTGATTCAGGCTTTTGGTGTCCTGACAGATACCCTGGTTATTTGCACGAGTACAGCCATGATCATTCTGTTATCCGGGGTATATCAAGACTCCGATCTGGGCGGAATCGAGCTGACTCAGGCTGCGCTCAGTGTTCATATCGGTTCATGGGCTTCCGGCTTCCTGGCTGTGATGGTCTTCCTGTTTGCCTTCAGTACGTTGATCGGCAACTATTACTATGGCGAGACGAATATTGAGTTTATTAAATCGAGCAGAGTTTGGCTGTGGGTGTATCGTATTGCCGTTATCAGTATGGTGTTGTTCGGGGCTATTGCGAAGGTGCAGCTGGTATGGGATCTTGCCGACCTGTTCATGGGACTGATGGTTGTAGTAAACCTGATTGCCATTCTGATGCTCTCCAAAGTGACCTTCGAGGCGCTCAAGGATTACAAGAGGCAGAAGTCCGAGGGACGTGATCCTGTCTTCACTCGTGATCGCATTCATATTCCGGGCGAGATTGAGTGCTGGGAGTCGGAAGAAGCGGTTATGGGGGATAAAAAGCTTGATGCGATAGGGTAATTCAAAAATGGACTAATCGCTCCATGAAGAAAAAGAAAGAGTTAATCATCATTTATGAATAAAACAGGACTTGGAGTACCATTAAACGTGGCATCCCAAGTCCTTTTATTATCCGGCGTCCTATATCGCTTCGGGCTTGATTACTTTTGTACAGAATAGCTGATCAGCTGCTCGGACAGAGCTTTCATTCGTGCGCCGGTATCATTCAGCTTCTCAATGACATCTGTAAACGATGCAACGAGTGTAGCCTGTTCCTGCGAAGAGGCTGCGATCTGGGATACTTCAACGGACATCTGTTGAATGACCTGCTGCACATCCTTCAGGCTGGCATCAATATCGGTCGTTGCTTGTTTTGCATCAACAGAGAGCTTGCGAACTTCGGCTGCAACAACACCAAATCCGGCACCAGCTTCACCGACACGAGCTGCTTCAATTGCAGCATTCAGGCCAAGCAGGTTGGTTTGTTCGGAGATTTCGCGAATGAACCCGGCAACCTTGTTAATCTGGGACGAATTCTGTACAGCGACCCGTGTGTTTTCCAAAATCTGCTCGCTGGTGGCCTGTAATTCCTCTGCATGAGCAGCGACGTGCTGCACCATATCGACGAGATTGGCATTGATTTGTTGATTCTCTTGTATAATATCCTCCAGTTGATTCTGGTTGGACTGGTCATAGGATGCACAGAATACGGCGACCACGTTCTGCTGGTCATCGAAGATCGGAATGTTCAGTGTATCCAGCTCAATGCCATATATCTCTTTGGGCAGTGTGGAGAGCGTGGCTTCTCTGCCATTTTTCAGAACGGCAAAGTTCTGAAACGATTCAAGAAGTTTCATTCCTTTTTCGAAACCAAGATCGAATCGATCGGTTGTCAGAACGTCTAATACTTTTTCGTGATCGTATACGCAGAGGCTTGCCGGCTCCCGGAGAATTTGGCTAATATAAGGCATAACTTTTAATAAGGCGTCAACGACGTTTATCGAACTCATGGAACAGAATCATCCTCTCAATATTGAAATTGTTAAAATAGAAAAATTAAATAGAATCTCTATTGTTCATCGGACAAAATTCAGATATCCTGAATGTCTGATTACAAGATTTTGATTTGTTTTCAGAATCATTTTCAAGCTATTTTCCAAAAGTATTTCGGTATTGGATATTTGTTCTAATTGTAACTGAGTTTGTGTCAATTTAAGGATCGATTTTAGTGATTTTATGGGACATATGTCCATTTTTGTATCATTGAGATAATGATGGGGGTATGCTTGAATGAAGGAAGTTCTGGACTTTGAGCTGATGCGCAAGCTTGCCAGGCAGTATGGATTGGATCAGGTGCTGGATGAGAGCGCAATGACCGAATTGCGTTTGCTGGAGGCAGATAAGGGTGAGACGATATGTGAAAAAGGGGAGCGTCCCGAGCGCCTGTACTTTCTCGTTCAAGGCAAGCTCAAAATTTTTACAACACTGCCGAATGGAAAATCTTTGCTGCTTCGGTTCAGCACACCGCTTGCTCTTGTTGGTGATCTGGAGCTCGTTAACGGGAAAGAGGCTAACAATACGGTGCAGTCTGTCAATCGCAGTCTACTGCTTGCCATCAGCTATCGCGCTATTCAGAACACGTACGTGGAGAACCCGAAATTCCTTTATTTTATGCTCAGTCAGGTGACACACAAGCTGCACACGTTCTCGAATCTGTCGAGCCTGAACATGCTTTACCCTGTTGAGAGCAGGTTTGCCAGTTATCTGCTGTCCATCACAGAGCAGGATGCAGCAGCATCTGAAGAGATTCAGACCTCCAAACTGACGGAGCTGGCAGATCTGCTGGGCACCAGCTACAGACATCTCAATCGGGTGATTCAGGACCTGTGCGGACGGGACATCATTCGCAAAGTGAGACGAAAGATTGTTATTCAGAACGTAGAGGAGCTGCGCGAGATAGCGGGCGGCAATATATACGAATAAATGTCTGAGCACACGAATGAAGGAAACAATGGTCACATAAATGAACGACTGGACTCATGAACAAATTAAATAACGGATGCAACAAAGAGCACCCTTTACTGTAAAGGATGCTCCTGTTCTTGTTTTGAGGTATTCTTCTGTAAAACGCTTGAGGATGCGATCGAAGCAAAAATTCCTTTGCTGCTCGAATCAAATATTCCCTTGCTGCTCGAATAATTGAGCAATCTCAACGATGACCTGTGTTGCTTTCACCATGTTATCTACCGATACGTACTCGAACTTGCCGTGGTAATTTTCACCGCCGGTGAAAATGTTCGGCGTGGGCATGCCCATGTAGGAAAGCTGGGAGCCATCTGTCCCGCCCCGAATCGGGTGGATCACCGGTTCGATGTTCAGACGTGTCATCGCCTTATGAGCAATATCCACGATCTGGCGAACCGGTTCGATTTTCTCACGCATGTTGTAATACTGATCATTCAGCTCGATGGTAATACTTTTCTCTCCGTACTTGGCTTTTAGCTGATCTGCGATGTTTAACAGGTTGGTTTTACGCGCTTCAAACTTCTCTCGGTCAAAATCACGAATGATGTAGTGCATCTTTGTCAGTTCGACATCACCTTCCATAGAAAGCAAGTGGTAGAAGCCGTCATAACCGTCTGTGGATTCAGGAGCTTCCTCTACAGGCAGGCGTCCGTTCAGCTCCATCGCAATTTTGAGCGAGTTCACCATCTTTCCTTTGGCTGTTCCAGGATGCACGTTGGTACCTCGCACCGTAATTTTCGCTGCCGCGGCGTTGAAACTCTCGTATTCCAGTTCACCGAGCGGCCCGCCGTCCACCGTATAGGCATATTTGGCGCCAAAGGCTGCCACATCAAATTTGTGGGGTCCTCGGCCAATCTCTTCATCCGGGGTAAATGCAACCCGAATCTTGCCATGTTTCAGTTCCGGGTGCTCGATCAGGTAAGCCATGGCGGTCATAATCTCGGCAATGCCTGCTTTGTTATCTGCACCCAGCAGCGTTGTACCATCAGTGGTCATTAAGGTATGGCCCTTGTAATCCCGCAGCTCAGGAAAGTCTTTAGTGGACAAAATGACATCCATTTCCCGGTTCAGTACGATATCTTCACCGTCATAGTTTTCGATCACCTGCGGCTTCACATTTTTACCTGTAAAATCGGTGGCGGTGTCGAGATGGGCCAGAAAACCGATGGCAGGCACCTCTTGATCTGTATTGGCTGGAAGTGTAGCCATCACATAACCGTTCTCATCCATCGTCACTTCCTGCAGTCCGATGGAGTTGCATTCCTCTACAAGCAGGCGGCCCAAGGCAAGTTGTCCAGGTGTGGACGGGCAGGAGTCACTATTTTCATCGGATTGCGTATCCATCTGCACGTAAGTGCTAAGTCTTTGAATTAATATGTCTTTCAAGAGTAATCGCTCCTCTATGGGAAATATATCTACTGTAACTACTGTAACCATATCATATCACGTTTGCGTCTGATATCGAGAATGGTGCTACGCCTGCGGAATCAGGTGTGCTTGCTTTTCATCGCATGATTGCCAGGTTAGAGAGGCTCGGTGTGCAATTCATAATTGTATTGTCGTGTAGGGGCGAGGAAAGGATATGAGCGGGAGGGCACAAAAAAGTGCGTACTTGAATTTTCCTATCCCAGGTTCATAATAGCTATGAAGAAAGGATGTGTTGATCTGATGCCATTTATTACAGTGAAGGTGCTGGAAGGCAAAACCAAAGAGCAAAAGCGCCAGCTGATCGAACGAATGACCGAAGTTGCTTGTGAGACGTTGGGTGTGGAAGCGAGCAAGGTTTTTATTTTCATAGAGGATCTGGAGAAGGACAACTACGGCAAGAACGGCAAAATGTTCTCTGATCTGGATACAAACTGAGCCAAGGCGAACCTCATGTATACCGTGTGAATGGGAGAATGAATGCGAGCGTGAATGATGCAAAGATTGTGAAAGATACGGATGTTGTGAAAAGTGTGAATGATGCAGCATGGCGAGCGCTAACGATCTGGAGAAGTCTTATTTAGGCTTATTTGATCCTTTCTCATTTCTAACGATTCACAGAGCGTTATTTAGCTTATTTTGCTGCCATGAAGGGCGTTTTTCCGGTTTTTTGATGAAATAAGCTTTCTGGGAATCGTTAGAATTCGGACAGCCTTTATATGGGACAAATAAGGTTCGTGGGAATCGTTAGAGCTGGAACCGGGCTTGGTGACAAGATCACAAAGCTGAAAATACAGAACATGAACAGGAGTTGTAACTACGATGGCAGAGAAGTTATTTTCACCATATCAATTCAAAAGTCTGCAGCTGCATAACCGTGTCGTTATGGCGCCGATGTGCCAATATTCTGTTACGGCAAAGGATGGCATCCCGAATGACTGGCATCAGGTTCACTATGTGAGCCGTGCAGTTGGTGGAACAGGACTGATTATCATCGAGATGACGGATGTTGAACCGGATGGACGGATTACGGATCAGGATCTGGGCATATGGTCAGACGATCACATTCCGGCATTCGCCAAGCTGGTAGATGGAATGCACGCACATGGCTCCAAAGTGGCGATCCAGATTGCTCATGCAGGCCGTAAAGCCCAGGATGCTGCGCAGCCAGTTGCTCCATCTGTTGTTACGTTCCCGGGAGAAGCGTATAAGGAACCGCGTGCGCTGACAACTAAGGAAGTGGAGGCAATGGTGCAGAAATTTGCAGCTGGTGTCCGCCGGGCTGTTCAGGCTGGCGTAGATGCTATCGAGCTTCATGGTGCACATGGTTATCTGATTCACCAATTTCATTCTCCGCTGATGAATCACCGTGAGGATGTGTATGGACAGAAGTTGTCGCGATTTGGCGTGGATGTCATTCGTGCTGTGAAAAAAGAAATGCCGGCTGACATGCCGCTGATCATGCGCATCTCTGCTGTAGAATATGCTGACGGCGGATACGACATCGATCATACGCTCCAGGTCGCCCGTGCCTATCAAGAAGCAGGCGTGGACATATTCCACATCAGTTCCGGTGGAGAAGGGCCATCCGGTCAGCGTAAACCTGGAAACTACCCGGGGTATCAGGTTCCGTTTGCCCGCCGTTTCCGTGAAGAGCTGCATGTGCCTGTCATTGCTGTCGGCATGCTGGAGGATGCGGCACTGGCTCAGGCCGTTATCGGTAATGAAGATGCTGATCTGGTTGCCATCGGCCGTGGAATGCTGCGTGACCCGTACTGGGCGAACCATGCGGCGCTTGAACTGGGTGTCAGCAAGGAGCATGCGGCCATTGCCGAGCAGTATTCCCGCGGTTATTAAGTCTGAAAGTGAAAGATGAGGGAATGAGCTTAAATCGAAAGGGCTTGAGTTTGGAAGGAAGTTGAATGTGGACTGAGGCTGGGGAATGCGGCATTTTTCAATCCAGGTAAGGAGTATGCTTGAAGGTAGGGCTGTTGAATGGTAAGGGCATGTTGGAAGGTGGCGCTTGTGTTGTTCAAATGCGGCGATCGTGTTCGAATGCGGAAATTATCTTCGAAGATGCGGTTGTTCTCTATTATGATCCCTATGTGAAGAGCATTGATGAATGTACGGATGTAGCCTGTACGAATGAGATGTATAGATTTCTGGATGGATGCATGTGCGGATGTGCGGATGGATGTATGCAGGTATGCATAGATAGATAATTTTATTTTTGGATGAGCCACTGGTGGATGTGGTGTGAATGATACAAAGATATGTATTATGTGAATGATATGTATTATGTAAATGTTATGAATGATAAATATGGTTTGAATGATACGAATGATGGATACGGTGTGAATGATACGAATGATATGTATGATGTGATTGATATGAGTGATGGGTACCTGCTAGAGTTGATGTGGTGAGCGCTAACGATCTGGAGAAGCCTTATTTAGGCGTTTTATAGCCTTTCATATTTCTAACGATTCACAGAGACGTTATTTAGCTTATTTTGCTGCAATGAGGGTCGTTTTTCAGGTTTTTTGACGAAATAAGCTTTCTGGGAATCGTTAGATTTCGGAAAGTCCCAATTGGTGGAAAATAAGGTTCGTGGGGAGCGTTAGAGCAGCAACCAGGTTAATAACTCCCTGCTAACCAGCTACCTCACTCACTCGTCCCCCATCCAATCACCCACCTACCCAACTAATCACTCATCACCCACCCGTCCATCCAATCAACCAACAAACCAATCAAATGACCCACACAACCAATCACTCACCCAATCTCAATCCACTAACTAACTAATCAATCATCAAATCATCCAACCAATCATCAACTAACTATGGTCTGCCTAACTCTTTTTAAGCTTCTGTCCCTGAGCCTTTAATCTGGCTGCAGAAGTGTTTTTCGGAAGCATTAGGTAGACTGAACGTTAGTGGTCGGGAGCTGCGATAAGTAGGATCATATGTATGGATTTTAAACGGATAGTTTAAGGGATTAAGGCAAATATAGCTATCGCTGGATTTAGGGTATCATCTATACTCTGTATCAATATTTCAAGCTGCATCTGCACCCTAACCAAACTATCCAATTTAAACCTCAACCAAGCTATCTGACTCTACATCGTTTCAAAGCTGTATATCCTTTCATCTAAGCTTGTCGTGATGCCTCATATACCAGCTTCTGATCGGCTTGTGTGGGCAGCTTACTTGGATTAAAATCAGCGTAGACCTGAATATCCACGAAACCTATCTTTTCGAGAACGAGACGAAGCTCCTCTAATCCATACCATCTTAATGTAAGCTGCTGCAGCTCGGTGTTGGCAAGATTGCCCTGATGCCACTGCTCGTAACGAATCAGTTTAGTCTGGTATTGATGGAGCAGATTAACTTCGGTTGTTTTCACTTCAACGGTTATCGTGTCACCATCGGTCAAAGGTACAGTTGACGTTTCGCTAGAGGCGGACTGAGTTGCGTCTGGCACAAACAGATCAAAGACCAGCTTGCCTCCCGGCTCCAGATGATTGTATAGGTTCTGAAGAACTTGTATGGAAGCATCTCGGTCCTGAACAAGCATCAGTGAGCCGCTGGGAATAATGATCATTTCATAGCGATAAGGAAGCTGTAACGTCACCAGATCGGCTGCGAATAACTCAGGCATAGACAGTCCGCGTTCAACGCATCGATCACGGCAAGATTGGAGCATAGCTTCTGAATAATCAACACCATCTACCTTCATACCTGCTTCCAGCAGCGAGATGAGCATACGCCCTGAACCTGACATCGCTTCGAGGATGCGCCCATGACAAGGCTTCAGCAGATTATGGTAAAACTCAATATCTCCCCCCAGGGAGTGTCCGACAGGTTTGGTTATGTCGTAAACTTTGGTGCATAAAGGGCCGTAATAACTAAATGACAATGTATAATTCCTCCTAAGATTAGAGCTTGTATTAAAACCTGCTGAATGCATCTTTTTCTGCTTTTCGACCATAATGTGTCACTTTTCCTCTGATGTGTCCCGGCACGCCTGTGGGAACTTCCTGGCTTGGAACGAAAATTCGGCAAAATGGGCTGCGTTCAGCGTTTTCAGACATGCCTGGATTGGCAGATCTGCAATCGGGAGAAGGATTCACAATTTATGTCATAAGTCATGGTGGTTGAAAATGGATCTCTCGGAGCAGACTATCGAAGGGGTTGAATCCCTTATATGTAAGATAGATCCAGTATAGATTGGATTTGAGAATAGCGTCAAGGAGGCTAACAAATGGAATCATCAACGGCATTGCCGGATATTAAGGAAGAGCTGTCACTGACAGCATCTGTGGAAAAGGTATGGCCTAAAGTTTCGACTGCCGAAGGGTTGGGGTCATGGTTCATGCCCAGCAATCTGGAGCCGGTCGAAGGTTATGAATTCACGCTGGAAGCGGGGCCGTTCGGGCAATCTCCTTGCGTGGTTGTTGAAGTGCAGCCGCTGCGGAAGCTGGCCTTTCGCTGGGGGAAGGATTGGACGTTAACGTTCGAGCTTGCCGAAAAAGATGGAGGCACCCATTTTACATTGATCCACAGCGGCTGGGATGCCGACAAACTGACTGAATTCGGACAGGCCCATGCCATCATTCGCGAACGGATGGCACAGGGCTGGGCGGGTCTTGTGCAGAAGCTTGCACAAGTCGTCAGTTAATGCGGAGTAGTGAAGAATAGAGTTAAAGGAAAATTGGTAAAGTGCGAGTGAAGAAGATAGGGTAAGAAAGAGTGTAGAAGATTGAGTAGGAAAGATTGGCGAAGTGCTGAGCGGTGTAGATCAGATCTGTGAAATGCAGAAGTAGTGTGACTTACCTGCGTGGCAGTGTCCCAATATAAAGCCAATAGGGTATTTTGAGTATGCGCTCTGGCTGCCTCATCCAGGCCCCAGGCTTCTCTCCGGTTACATCTGATGGAGAGGAGCCTGGGGCTTTTTTGGTTGTATTGGCTGGTGGCATGTAATGCAGGGAGCAGACATTCGCTTTATTTTGCTAAAAATGGGCTGAAATGATTGGAGGAACTATTTGCGTGGACACCAGAAACGTGTAACATGGATTATAGGAATAAATCGACAAAAAATGACTCTTTATTTGAAGTCAGTCCTTTTTCTTTCTTAGGATAAGTATGGAAGGAATACATAGATGAAAAAAAACTGGATTGTGCTGACATTAAGCTTCATATTCGTCGTTCTGCTTCCACTGGCCTGGATCGCCCAGACATGGATTAGCGAGCGGAATAATCCGCAGGTGACCGATGGGCATATAGATCTGCGTCAATGGAATTTCAGCCAGCGAGGGGCTGCTACGCTTAACGGGACCTGGGATTTCTACCCGAACCAGCTGCTTGGGCCGGAGGATTTTGAAGCCAGTACAGCGGGGAACAGGCCACTGCCTGCTTCAAGGCACGTTCATGTGCCTGCCAAATGGAATACGGCAATGGGACAAGCTCAAGGATATGCAACGTATCATCTGCAGGTACAGCTTCCTCCACATCAACTGAACAATCGCTATGGAATTCGTACCCAGAACATACGGATGTCGCATCGCATTTATATCAATGGTAATCTGATCGGCGGTATGGGTACGCCTGGTGAAACCCGAAGCGTGGATATTCAGAAGAACTTGCCTTATACAGGCTTTACATCGATTCAGGGGGATACAGCTGACATTATCATACAGGTATCCAACTACAGCTATGCTTCGGGAGGCATTATTGCATCCGTTCTGTTCGGAGATGAACGTTGTATTCTTGCCAACCAGCAGAAGGGCTGGGTGAAGGATATGATGACACTGCTCGGCTTTATTTTGCCAGCCATGTTTTTCTTATTGCTGTTCAGGCTGCGGCGCAATGAGCAGGAACTGAAATTTCTGGGACTGTTCAGCCTCTCGGGAGCTGTATATACCCTCACGCATGGAGAGAAGCTGCTGGCTATGTTTATTCCGCTGCTTACGCATGATGTGATGCTTCGAATTCAACTTCTTAGCGGGGCATTCTCGTACTATTTTTTGCTTCGGTATTTGGCCGCCTTGGTTCCGGGTGCTGTTCATGGGTGGTTTGTGCGTCTGGGCATGTTTCTGCTGATAGCTCAAACCCTTGTAGGTATTTTACTTCCACCTGCACTGTTCTCCACATTTGAACTGCCCATGCTGCTCATCTCATTCACTGTGATGATCTATGCGATTCGAACGATGGTTCTCTGGGCGCGCAAACAGACGAACGACAGCCATTTTGCGCTGGTAGGTATGATGAGCATTATTATGGTGGTTGTGCTGCATACGATTGGAGCGTTTGTATCGTTGGATACCGCTTTTCTCGCATTGCTTGAGCTTTTGTTATTTGTATTGATTCAACTGGTAGTCACTGTGATTCGATTTGCGCAGTCTTTCCGTGAGGTGGAGGCTCTGTCAGAGCGATTGCTTGTGATTGATAGCCTCAAGGATGAATTTATGGCTAACACGTCTCATGAGCTGAGGACACCGCTGCACGGCATCATTAATATTGCCGAGTCTATGCTGGAAGGCTCGACCGGAGCGGTGACACCAAAGCAGGCCAGAAATCTGTCGATGATTACAGCAACGGGCAAACGTTTATCACTGCTGGTGAACGATATTCTTGATTTTTCGAAATTGAAAAACAGTGAGATTGAACTAAAACGCGTGCCTGTTGATCTGGAATCTGTTGCGCGAACGGTAGTGGAGGTTTCCGGATTTACGTTTGGAGACAAACCCATTGTGCTGCATCAGCACTGGCCCGATGCTTTGCCGCTGGTAGAGGCAGATGAGGATCGGCTTCGGCAGATCCTCTATAATCTGCTTGGCAATGCCTACAAGTTTACCGAGCAAGGTGAGATCAGGCTGTATGCTGCCGTTGAAGGCGACAAGGTGAAGATATCTGTTGCGGATACTGGCGTCGGTATTGCACCGGACAGACTGGAGGATATCTTTCAGTCGTATGAACAGACCAATGGCACGTTGGAACGGACCTATGAAGGAACAGGACTCGGTCTCAGTATAACGAAAAAGCTGGTTGAGCTAAGTGAAGGGGAAATCTGGGTTGATTCGGAACCAGGCGCTGGGTCAACCTTTCATTTTACTTTACCTGTTGTGAAACTGCCATTATTGCAGGAAGAGAAGAGCCCGGTGCCAGCACGTTACTTGCCAGCCCAGCTGAAGAATGGAGCAAGCCCGACTTCAATGGATGTGATGGACATGCTGGATGCGAACCCATCCCAGGAACAGACACAGGAGGGAGAACATACGATTCTCATTGTGGATGATGATCCTGTGAATCGGCATGTGCTTCTTAGCCTATTGTCCACGGAACGTTACAGGGTGCTTGCAGCAGACAGCGGATTCAAGGCTCTGCAGTTATATGAACAGCACCCTTCCATAGACCTGGTCATCACAGACTGGATGATGCCCAAAATGTCCGGGCCGGAGCTCTGCCGGAAGCTGCGCGAGCACCGATCTTTGTCCGAGCTGCCGATCCTGATGCTCACTGCTCGCGGATTGCCTGAAGATATCCGGCATGGTTTTCAGGCGGGAGCCAACGACTTTTTGAGCAAGCCGGTCGATGCGGGTGAACTGCGGGCGCGGGTTCGTACATTGATCGCGATGCGCAGCTCTGTGCAGGATGCCATACGAACGGAGATGGCTTTTCTTCAGGCGCAGATCAAACCCCATTTTCTCTACAATGCGCTGAATGTCATTATTGCGACCTGTGCCGTTAACCCGGACAAGGCAACCGATCTGCTCATTGAATTGAGTCATTATCTGCGAGGAAGCTTTGACTTTCAGAACAGGGAGCAGCTGGTTCCGCTATACAAAGAGCTGGAACTGGTTCAATCTTATGTACATCTGGAGCAGGCAAGATTTGAGGACAGGCTTGTCGTCAAATATGATGTGCAGCCGGACATCCGCTTGTTTCTTCCCCCGCTCACCATTCAACCGCTTGTGGAGAACGCAATCCGCCATGGGGTTATGGAAAGGGCGGCCGGAGGAACGGTAAGGCTGCACATTTTCCAGGAGTCCGATGATGTCATTATTCGGGTACAGGATGACGGTGTGGGCATTCCTCCGGAGCGTATGGCTCAGGTCAAATCAGGTCGAACGGAAGGCCCGGGAGGGGTTGGGCTGCATAATATTAATCGCCGTCTCATGTCGCTCTATGGAACCGCGCTGGAGATTCAGAGCCATGTCGGAAGTGGAACACAAATCCAGTTCCGTTTGCCGCTGAAGCAGGTTCATCATTTTGCATGACAACGCAAATCAGAATTATGGGTAATTGTGGTTAACATACGAATAAGCGGATGCCGATATAGTCGGTATCCATAAGAATTGAATCTCTCATGGCAGGAGGTTAGATGAACGGTGAGAGCCATTGTTGTAGATGACGAGAAGCCGGCGCAGCTCCACCTGCAGCGTCTGCTTCAGTCGGACGGAAGAATCGATCCTGTGCAATGCTTTTCAACAGGCCGCGAGGCTTTAGATTTTCTGGCCAATCATCGTGTGGATGTGGTGTTTCTGGACATTGGCATGCCGGAGATGAATGGACTGGAAGCAGCCGAATACATCCAGCAACTGGATCAGAACATTCGGGTCATATTTGTAACCGCTTATGCAGATCATGCTGTGGAGGCATTTGAGCTGCAGGCCCTGGATTATATATTAAAGCCGGTCAGTCCGACCAGATTAACCAAGACAATAGACCGCATGGCAGGTGTCATGTCCTTTTACAATCAAGCTGCCGCTACGGCAGAAGTGCAGGAATCGGAGCCTGATGAGGAGGAGCTGGATTTGAAGGCGCCGGGGCTGCTAACCTTCAAACATCTGGATATTTTCAGAAGCCTGGAGCAGAGTGCAGAGAAACACAAGTGGCGTACAACCAAATCACAGGAACTGTTTGCTTTTCTGTTTCATCATCGCGGGGAGTGGGTAAGCAAGGAGATTCTGCTTGATAAGCTCTGGGCAGATTTATCTCAGGATAAAGGGCTTACACTGCTGCACACGTCTGTATATCAGATTCGCAAATTATTGAAGGAATGGGGCATGACAGGCAAGCTGGAGTACAACATGAACCGTTATCGTCTAATAACAGGCAATCTGGTGAGCGATGTTGAACAGTTTGAGCAGGCAATGTCTTATGCTGCCATCAATTCGGCTAATGTGCAGGAACTGAGACAGATTGTCTTGCTCTATCGTGGTGATTATCTGGAAGAGCATGATTATGATTGGTCCAGAGCCAAGAGCAGGGAGCTCCGACGTAAATATACGGGACTTGTCATGGATATTGCCCGATGGGATATGATGCAGGGACGTGGCGGGCAGGCGATTGAGTTGCTGATGGAATTGCAGGAACGTGAGCCATATTCGGAAGAAATCTGCAGACTGATGATGGAAGTGTATGCCTCTATGGATGACCAGCAAGGTATACTGCGTCTCTATCATTCATTTACGCTGGTCCTGAAGGAAGACCTGGGTCATCAGCCAGAGCCTGAAACAAGCAAGTTATATCAAAGTCTGACAAAGCGATAGTGTTCAGGCAGGAGGGGCGTGGCGCGTGAAAATATTCATACACCGTAAAGACCTGCGTACAGATGATCTGAGCGCATTTGATTATTTGCGAGAGCAGGAGGAAGAGAGCCTGCATGTGTTGATCTATGATCCATTCCTGCTGCGGCATGGCCGGGAGAGGGACCACAGCGGTGTGAATTTCCTGCATCATGCAGCAGCATTGGGTAGAACGTATCAAGAGGCAGGGCGGCAGCTACATACGGCTTATGGCAAGCCAGCCGAGGTGCTTGAATGGGTGCTGCGCCATATGAAAGGCAAGATCAGCGAGGTAGTGGTTCATCGGGATATGACGCCGTATGCGATAGATAGAGACAGAGAGCTGCGTAAAGTATGTGAATCCTGTGAAATTCCTTTTAACCAGCTAACGGATCATCTGTTAATCGATTTGAAAGCTTTCGCTGAATTTACGGGCAAGTCAGAGCCTTATAAAGTGTTTGCTGCGTTTCACAGGCGCTGGCTGGAGTTTATGCATGAATACCCGAATCCGCCGTCGTCCGTAACCATTCAAGATGTGAACGTCAGTGACTACTCGCCCGAATGGCCGGATGAAATGAAGGTACCCTCTAATTTGCACCAGGCAGATTTTGGAGAGCAGGATGATCGAGAGGAAAATCCGCATATGCTGCTGGATCGTTTCTTGTCCGAACGAGTGGCAGATTACGGGGAGCATCGGGATGAATTCGAGGCTTATGAGCCGAGTCATCTCAGCTCCTACATTGCGGTGGGAGCAGTATCCATTCGCAAGATGTTTGATGCCGCGCAGCGTGCTGGCGAAGCCGAGGAGTGGATCAGGCAACTGTGCTTCCGTGATTTTTATTTGTACAGGGCGGTCTATGAGGAGCATTATTTTACGTATGAAAAAAAATACGACCTATCCGCTCTTCACGATACTCATTTTGAGCGCTGGTGCAAAGCGGAGACAGGCATCCCGATTATTGATGCGGCTATGACAGAACTGAATAAAACCGGGCATATGCCTAATCGGCTTCGTATTCTAACGGCGATGTTTCTGACCAAAAATCTTCAATGCCCCTTCACGCTGGGTGAAGCATATTTCAGACGCAAGCTGAAGGATTATGATAACATTCAGAATCGGGGGAACTGGCTGTGGTGCGCCTCGCTGGGCGAGAATGCTGCACCCTATTTCCGTGTCAATAATCCCGTCACACAGTCCGAGAAGTATGATGCTCAAGGAGATTACATTCGCAAGTGGCTGCCTGATTTAAAGCATGAGCACAGTAAAGATATTCATCAGCCGAGGAAAGAGGCGATCGTTGACCTTAAAACCTCCAGACAAGCCGCTATCGATGTTTATAAACAAATTCTGGCGAGCCGGTAGATGATCTCCTGCTCGGATTTCCTTCCTATGAATTCAAACGATTTTTAACTGTGTGTTTCATATCCCCCTGTTTGTCTTTGGTGGGGGATTTTTTGCGATCAATCTAGTTCAACTTAGATGATTAAATTGTGCATATAATACAGATTTTGTAACTGTTTTGGTGTAGAATTAAGACAGCATCCAAGAGAAATAGAACCGACAGATTCAACGATGGAAATGAAATTGTAGGCTGGCTATGTATATCATGAAGCAGAGGAAGGGTGAGGTGCATGGAAAACGTTCAGCAGGAGGAATTGGTCTATAAAGATGCGGGGGTTGTAATTGGCTTGAAATGGGAGGGGACCTTTGCTGAAGCCGGAGCAGGAGGCATAAGAGCAATACAAACTGAATTCAAACGTCGTGTTCATGAAATAAAAAATGTGCTCCACCCGGATGAGTTACTGGGGTTGTCTTATCATATGACGGAGAGTGGCTTTATCCATTATGTGGCTGTTGAAGTTAGTGATGCAGCCCTGCAGTCTATCCCAGATGGCATGGTTGCGATCGATGTTCCTTCCCAGGCTTATGTGAGGTACAACCATCTCAAAGGACAGTCGGTAGAATCTTCTTATCACCGGATATATTCATGGATTAAAGAGCAGGGATATGCTCTTTCCAACGGGGCGCTTACGCATTATGAAATGTATCCGATGGAACAGGACCCCTATGATCTCGAGCCGGAATTTATAATTTTGGTGCCGGTGAACGAAAAAAAATCGAACTGATTGCCGAAGATCACGGAATCAACCCCAGACCGCGTTACTGCGGTCTTTTTGGCATACGCAAGCATGCAAATAATGTGAATTTCACTTGAAAATTTAAAAAATATTAAGAAATTGGACTACACATGTTAAGCAATATGGCTTTTAATAGATAGAGAGCTTAATGGACTACGTCATATTTAACATATTGACGAATACATGAAGGAGACCCTCTTAACATGAATCAAACACTGAAAAGAGAACGAATCCCGGAGTTAAACCTCGTACGGGCGATAGCGATTATCGGTGTACTATTTGTGCATTCCACATCCAATGCTACGCTGGAAATGACAGATTCCAGGTACTACTGGCTGTACAACTTTATTAATATTTTTATGAAATATGGTACGCCGTCCTTTATTTTTCTAAGCAGCTTTGTGCTGTTTTATAATTATTACAACCGTCCGCTGGACAAAAAGCTCGTCAGCAATTTTTACAAAAAGCGCTTTGTTTATATTTTGCTGCCGTATTTCCTGTTCTCTATTATGTATTTTATCGTATTGCATAATATGTATTATCAGGGGCGCCCCTTTAATGAGTCGCTGATCAGTTTTATTGAGAAACTGTTTACAGGCAAAGCTTACACACATCTGTATTTTGTGTTTATTAACATGCAGTTTTATCTTATTTTCCCGTTGGTGCTCTGGCTTCTGAAGAAATATCCTTCTGTTGTAAAATGGTCCGTGCCGATCGGGCTGCTCATTCAATGGGCATTCATCGTAAGTAATAAGTACGGGTTTCAAGTTCCCAACAAGGGCAGCTGGGCCTTCTCTTATTTTTCCTACTTTATGTTAGGAGCATTTATGGGAGTGTACTTCCCGCAGATCAAGCAGTGGTTTGTCATTAGCAGGGCTAATGCAACCAAAGGACGAGTTGCTTCATGGATTTTGCTATGGGCTGTATGGATTACGGCCGGGCTGGCGCATGTCTATATCTATTATCTGCTCCGGCTGAAGATTGCCACATATAACACGTTATGGTACGAGCTATTATGGAATGTTCATACGTTTGCCTGTGCTCTGGTCATTATTCAGATTGCATACTGGCTCTATCATCATGGTCCTGCATTAATTGTTAAACCGTTGAACCGGCTAGGTACGCTCTCCTTTGGCATCTATCTGATTCATCCGTTTTTCCTGTTATTTTATCGTGAGCATCCGCCACAAACCGGGGTCTCCTGGTTAATTCATCTATGGTATGCCAGCGGATTCGGTATTGCCCTGATCGCTTCGTGGATTGTGGTGGGACTTGCCGCAAGGTTTTTGCCTTATGCCTGGGTTATCTTTGGCAATCTGCCCAAACCGAAACCGCGTCTTGTACCCCAGCAGAATTCGGGACAAGTGGATATGCATTAGAGGTTATAATGATGCGTGAAGATCAGCCGTTTTTGGTCAGCCTGCGGGCGGCCAGGGACGGCTTTTCTTATATTTGCTGCTGCCAGAGATTGCCGGATATTCATGTCATTCTCGTGGGAACGAATGTTTCTTTTGCTGAATACAGGGGTAATCATAAGGCGGAACGATAATATACGGCAAACTTAAAAGACAGGATCAAGGTGATCAACATGACTAGATGTGAACAATGCGGGAAACCGATGCAGGATATATTGGAATATGTAGAGCACATTCTTCACGAGTGCAGTGAGCAGACTCCCGAGTACAGCTCAGAGGAATACAAAGCTTATGGCTATGAGGGCGTTCGCGAGCAGATGTGATACAATAGAAAGAAACCGGATACATTCGGAACCGAGGTGACAACATGGAGACGGGACCAGCCCCTTCCCGCGAAGGAATGACAGCACAAGAAACGCAGCGAACCAAGACATGTATGTATTGCGGAGAGTCGCGGCCTGCGTCTGATTTTCGGCGCAGGACCGGGAAAAAGGCGGGTCCCGGAGCCAGACGCGGGGCCTGCCGCCGCTGTCGTCAGCACGGTGTACGGGAACGCCATGCAGGAGATATTCAACCGGGACAGGCCATGGATGCTGCCAAGCTTGAGCATCGTGAGGCCCAAGCGACTGAGACTCTGCGTACTGCTGAAGGGAGCGAGCGGGGCGAGGGTCCAGGAGGAGAGTTGAACTCCCCTCCATTAGCAAGGTCGACAGCTTCAGAGGTGCAGGCCTCACTCGCTGAGCAGACCTCACAGCAGTTAAAGGATGCGGCGGCGATGTCTTCCGGAGGCAGTCAGCGCAAGAAAAGACGAAGACGGCGGAAACGGAAGCCTGTAGAGGCTGTAAATGCTCATGCTCCTGCCGATGCTCCTGCGCCGGAGCTGGATCGTGTCCGCGGCGGTCGCAGCAGTGCCCGTGGCGGCGCCGGCAAGGGAACTGCGCGCCCTGTAGCTGCGGCGAAGGCACAGCCACCAGCTGCACCGGGGCGCGAGGCCACCCATCATTCCAGCCGAAATCATGCGGCTGGAATGGATGGCAGGCCGCGGCGCCATCATGTGCCGCCAGCAGCCATCGACCCGGAAGATCCGGCTTCGCTTCGGACCAACCGGCAGGGTATGGTGCGCATGCGCGGCAAAACCGACAAGGGCCGCCGCTGGCATCAGGAAGTGGATATGGAGCTGGCGGTCACCCTGGTGAAGGAAAAAGCCGCTGTTGTGGTCAATCGGTATACCATTCGCCGTCTGTTCAGCAACAAGGATTTCAAGCGTTTTATTCTGGATCGGGACAACTATACCTGTTATTTCTGCGGCTCCTATGGTGATACCATTGACCATCTCCTTCCGCGGGCGAAGGGTGGACATACGACACCGCTTAATTGTGTCTGTGCCTGCAACCTGTGTAATCAGTCCAAGGCGGCGATGGATGCGGATGAGTTCATGCGTTCGGGAATTCCAGAATGGAATGCTGCCCATCAGGCGGAGCTGCTGGAGCTTGAACTGCAGGAGAGTGGGCTGGAGGATACGCATTAAAATTAGATAGTGCAGATGAAATGCAGCCATTTCAACGCCTTTTACAAACAAGCAAAGTGCACCGAGATCATATGATCATGGTGTGCTTTTTTGGTATTGTCTGATTCTCATCTATTTGCAAGTAAATGTTTTGAACCAACTTGCATATCAGATTTCTTCAAATTGACAACGGTATGGCAGCCCAATCTACGTTATACTTGTGGGGTAGCTATTAAAGATTCACAAAAAGGATGACTTGAGGTAGTTCAAACAGCTGTAACAGATTGATATAGATTGGATGGATGCGGATGACAACGGCAGCAATTGATATTATGTCATATATCACAGAAGAAAATATTCGGTTCTGGCTGGAGAAGTTCCGTTCTCTTGGTCCATTGCCAGGCATTTTGCTTACGTTTATGAAGTCCTTTGTTCCGCCGCTGCCTACGCTGCTTATCGTGGGTGTCAATGGAGCCGTATACGGCTTATGGGCTGGTTTTTTGTACTCATGGATCGGCATGGTGCTGGGCTGTACTGTCACATTTCTGATCGTACGGGAGATTGGCAAATCGGCTTTTGTGGAAAAATGGGCCCGCAAACCGCGCGTACAGCGCAGTATGGTATGGATTCGCAGAAACGCATTCAGCTATGTTTTTCTGCTGAGCATATTCCCGGTAGGGCCGTTTGTCATTATTAACATTGCCGCAGGCATTGCGCGAATGCGCTTGTTATCCTTCCTGCTCGCGGTGGGTCTTGGCAAAGCCATCATGATTTTCTCTGTCACTTATATCGGTTCCAACGTGGAGCAGTTCCTTGAACACCCGGTACGCTGGATTGGCGTAATTCTGTTCATTGCCGTTTCCCTTTGGGCAAGCCGAAAGCTCGAGCGTCACTTCACCCGCTTCAACCCCGATCAGGATGAGCTGCAATCCTTGCATCAGAGCTCAGGAAATTCCATATCTTCATAGCTTGATCTGGAGGGCAGCCCTCGCGCCATGCGTTTCTATCGCGTTCGACTAACGGGAGAGGGCTAACTCCAAATCTCCAGATCAACTGTTTCTGTATTTTAGTAAGCATCAAGGCTTTGACCACAGCTTGGTTAAGGGTCCATCTATACCATAAACCGGGTCAGTATCGGGTATAGGAACCTCATTAATTTCCTGCAGCACTTTTGGACGTTCTCCCTGCACCCCGGTTCTGGTGTTGTAGCTCATGCCACCCGGATAAGCACCTGCGATCCGAAAATCGGAGCTGGCCTCCAGACGTTTATGGCCGGTTCCCGCAGGAAGTACAACGACATCCCCGCTCTCCAGATACACCTTCTGTCCCTTTTCCCCGCCAAGAGTTAATTTGACAAACCCGCTAATTACGGCAAGCGCCTCATGAGCATTGCTGTGATAATGATGATAGTTGTACACACCGTTAACCCAGCTGTTTCCCCACCCATTTTGGTTCAGACGTGATTCAGCCAGGTGTGATTCAGCCAGCCAGACCCCTTTGTACAATAGAACGGGATAATGAGGATGGTTTGGAATGATACCGTCGTCTTGAAAATAAAATCTCTGAATGCCGCTGTACTCTTCATTCACATTGTGCATTTCACTCATCATCAATAACCTCCTTCTGTATAAACAAGCAGTTCAATACATATAAAAAAACAAAATTGCTGTAAAATGATACAAATTGTATCATTTTAAGGTTATACTCGATACATAGACTTTCTTCCTTGTACTCGCAGCATTTTTTCGATAGGGGGAACATGAGTGAATATTGTAATTACGGGAGCTTCTGGGTTCGTTGGATTTAACCTGTCACACTATTTGATGCAGAAGGGACATCAAGTCACCTTACTGGATCAGGATGACTATTGTCAGAGACTTGTTCACGGTTCTCCGCTGCATGACATGCCTTATATCAAGTGTAATCTCGCCGAGGATCGCCTTCAACTGCCGTCCGGCACGGATCACATCATTCATCTTGCCGCCATGCCTCACGTCGATTATTCGTACCATCAACCCTCAGAGGTATTTCGTAACAACACCCTCAGCACGCAGGCTATCCTGCAATATGCTTTGAATCATGGCATCCCTCTTTTGCTGGCATCATCCGTTGAGGTGTACGGCGGTGAATGGGGCAGAGTTTACCGTGAATCAGACCCATATAGTCCCGTTTCTCCTTACTCTGCTTCCAAAGTAGCCTGCGAAACGTTGGCCATGTCCTATGCTCAATGTTATCAGCTTCCGGTCAACATATTCCGCCTCACCAATCTTTATGGGCCATGGCAGCTGCCTGATCGTATTATTCCGCGGAATTTTGGACGTATGCTGGATGGACTGCCACTGGATATTCAGGGATCGGCCGTACGCGATTTTCTGTATATCGATGATGCACTGCGCGCAATTGAACAGATTATGCTCAGTGGTCAGAATGGACAAACGTTCAATATTTCTACCGGGATCGGGACGACGATGCAGGAGATCGGTATGCTGATGGAGCCGCTGGCTCGTTCCGCTGAAGCGATGGAAATTCGGCAGCAGGAGCCAACGCAATCCAGAGGATCGAGTTTGGTAGTTCACTCCGGCAAGCTGCGTTCAGCATTTGGATGGTATCCAGAGATTACCCTGGAACAGGGTCTGGAGAAAACGTTCCAGTGGTATCAGGAACATGCCGATTGGGTAAGGCAATTCAGCCGGGAATATCACACGACACGCGAAAACAGAAGTTTTATCATTGATATGGCGCGATATGCTGTGCCAGCGGTCTAGTACAAAAAAAGCCAGGGAAGGGTGGTTCGCTCAACACCTTCCTTGGCTTTTTTGCGCCTCCGTCACCGGGCCCCGCAGTTCAGAACAGTTCCAAACGGATAGAACCGGGACGGTCAGGCCAGTTTAACACGCGGCACCCGTTCATTTACGCCATAGGCGTGCGATTGTTCCGAGTGTGCAAACCGTGTACCTTATTCGTGATGTTTTTTCACATCAGCCACTTTATCCTGAACGGCCCCTTTGGCCTTATCCATTTTACCCTCAGCCTGAAGGGACTTGTTGTTCGTTGCGTTACCGATCTGGTCCTTCACTTCGCCTTTGGCTTTGTTAACGCCTGCTTTGATTTTATCGCTAGTTGAATTACTCATATCGAACATCTCCTTCGTTGTCTGGTGTAGTGTTTATTAACCGGGCTGAAGATCATTTAAACGCCATAGTTTTAAATGGCACTCCTAAGACACTTACCCACACAAGTAACTTAGAGATGAAATACATCGCACGTAAGCCCGCTTTGTGTTTTTTTGCATTCTGGTCAGAAGAGGTTCATACTTGAATGAGTAAGATGTTCTCACCTGAAGTATAAGGCCGGGACTGACGCCGCATAATAACCAAAGTGACCAAATTCGTTGCAAGGACGGTATGTTTTCGGAAAATTTTTCTGAAAAAACGTTCAATATGCACCTTTCATATGTGCTTTTCGTACATATGGTTTATTGTGATCATGTCTTAACACCATATGTGGTAGACCTGAACGTTAGAAAATGATGCCTGACCGGTTGAGACATGTCTACACGCCTTGACAAAAAAATCGATTTTGTTACAATGTTCACAATATCTTCACAAGTGTAAAAAATTTCTTTTTCATGTTCATGTGTAAGAGGTGTAATATAAGGGTATAGAGTTCGGTTTCGGCCTGCTTGTCGTTTAGTGCGTCAACATTGTTGTGCGCAACAGACCCAACATACCATGCATAGGTAAGGATGGTCTCTGGCTACGCTTATCCTAATGTGTGAAATTTGGTACATTTAGTGTATTGATGTATTTGTGGTTCGGCTCAGCTTGACAGGCATCATGAAAGTCGCGGACTTCTATCCCAAAGTAAAGGAGGACTTTCTCTTATGTCACAATCGCCTACTCAACAAGAGGTGCCAGTAACAGAAGGCGCCAACGTATCCGAGCGCCAGTCCCTGGACGTGCTGGATCAACTGATGAAGCCCGAGGTACAGGAGTCTTTAACTGTATTGGTGGAGAACCTGCCTAAATTGGCTGAAATGGTTACTGCAATGACGAAAGCTTATGACTTTGCACAAGGCATCGCATCAGACAAAGTGCTGATCAGCGATACGATGAGTGCAATGGGTGAATTCGCTAAGCCAGTTGTAGAAAAAGCCAAAGGGGTAGCTTCTGCTGCCATCGAGGCCAATGACCGTGCGCAAACCGAGCAAGCTTCGGTTGGCTTGTTCGCTATGCTCAAAATGCTTAAAGATCCAAATGTACAACAAACGCTTCGTTTTGCTCAATCTTTCCTGAGCATACTGAACGAGCGTGGGCAACAGCAACGTTAAGATTAGAAGAACGGAGGATGGATATGTCGAAGCAAATTTTGATCTTGGGCGGAGGTTACGGCGGTCTTCTCACAGCGCTGACTGCACGTCAATACCTGACACCGGAAGAAGCAACAATTACAGTTGTGAACCGGTACCCTACGCACCAAATTATTACGGAACTGCACCGTCTTGCAGCAGGAAGCATTGCTGAGAAGGCAGTTGCTCTTCCACTGGAAAAATTGCTGCGCGGTAAAGATGTGAACCTGAAAATCGATACGGTGGATACAATCAAGCCTGACGAGAAAAAAGTTCTCATGACCAGTGGCTCCACATACTCTTATGATGCACTCGTCGTTGCTCTGGGCAGCGAAACAGCATTCTTCGGAATTCCGGGTCTGCAAGAGTACAGCTTCACCCTCAAATCGGTGAACGATGCTAACCGCATTCGTGCACACGTTGAGGCACGTCTTGATGCTTACAAACAATCCGGCAACAAAGCAGACGCAACGTTTGTTATTGGCGGCGGCGGTTTGACAGGCATCGAGCTTGTTGGTGAATTCGCGGACCTTCTGCCAGGCGTATGCCAACAGAAAGGTATCGATTTCAACGATATCTCCCTGTACACTGTAGAAGCAGGTCCTTCCATTTTGGCTGGTTTCCCGCCAGAGCTGGTTGATCGTGCAAAATCCAGTCTCGAAAAACGCGGTGTAAACTTCATCGTTGGCGTAGCGATTACCGAGATGAAAGAAAACGAAGTATTGCTGAAAGACGGCAGCTCGATCCCTACGAATACACTCGTATGGACGGGTGGCGTACAAGGTAATGCGGTTGTTGCAAACAGCGGAATTGAAGTGGATCGCGGCCGTGCGAAAGTAACGGAAGTTCTGCAATCCACATCCCACAAAGACGTGTTTGTTGCTGGTGACAGCGCAGTGGTCTTCCCTAGCGAAGGCGCTCGTCCATACCCTCCAACAGCACAGCTGGCTTGGCAAATGGGTGAAACCATTGGTCACAACCTGGGCGTAATGTTCAAAGGTGGAGCAATGGAATCCTTCACACCGGTATTCTCCGGTACACTGGGAAGCTTGGGTCGCAAGGACGCTGTCGGCATGATCGGTGGCAACCAGACTCGCCTGAAAGGTCTGCCTGCAACCATGATGAAGGAAGCAAGTAACATCCGTTACCTGTCCCACATCCATGGCTTGTTCGCACTGGCTTATTAATCTATAACACAAACATCAAGGGACGCCCGTCGGGCGTCCTTTTTTCGTATACACATCAGAGTATGAACATGGGCTGTCATACCGATATTAATCAGAACTATAGATACGAGGAACAAGCTTCTTGCGCTTAGAAGCCCCTGCTTTCGTTTATAAGATAGAACGGGGCTTTGATGTCGAAGGCCAATCAATGGAAACATTAAAAAACAGGTGGGGGAGAGCGATATGCCGTTCTCTTGTACACCCGAGAGGAGAATGAAAGATGAATGTACTGGTGATTGGAGCAAACGGACAAATCGGTAAACATCTCGTTGAACAGCTGGCACAGGAAGGCAAACATCAGGTCACGGCTATGATTCGTAAACCCGAGCAGGCAGACACATTAAAGAAAATGGGCGCCCAGGTAGTCATTGGTGATCTGGAGGGCACAGTGGATGAGCTTGCCGAGGTCATGAAAGATCAGAGTGCCATTGTGTTTACAGCAGGCTCCGGGGGTTCGACTGGCGCGGACAAAACATTGCTCATCGACCTGGACGGTGCAGTGAAAACGATGGAGGCCGCAGAGAAACAAGGTATTTCCAGATATATTCTGGTCAGTGCCTATGGGGCAGATCAGCGAAGCAAATGGTCGGAAGAGATCAAACCCTATTACGTGGCAAAGCATTTTGCAGACCGGGCGCTGTTTGCCAGTGAACTGAACTACACTATCATTCGTCCCGGGGGGTTGAAAAATGAACCAGGAACCGGCAAGGTGACTATAGGTACCGATCTGAGGCCGGGCAGTATTGCTCGTGAAGATGTGGCACGTGTGATTGCTGCCTCTTTACAAGAAGAAAAGACTTATCGCATGGCCTTTGATCTGGTAGCAGGTGAGCAATCCATATCGGATGCTTTGGGCAATTTATAGATAGATGTTGTAAGATAACGGGAGAACGATATGACGGGGCAAAGGGGGAGCGGCATGAATGAGGCTGTGCTGATCATTGAGGATGAGCCCAAAATTGCAAGGCTGCTTGAACTGGAATTACAGTATGAAGGATATCAGGTCACAAAGGCAGGAAGTGGAACGGAAGGGCTGGAGAAGTACACAGAAGGACAGTGGGATCTGATTCTGCTCGACATTATGCTGCCCGGACTGAGCGGCATCGAGGTATTGCGGCGGATTCGGTCCAGAGATGCAGCAGTCCCGATTATTATGCTGACAGCCAAGGATTCCGTCGAGGATAAAGTGTCCGGTCTGGACCTCGGGGCCAATGACTATATCACCAAGCCGTTTCAGATCGAAGAGCTGCTGGCGAGAGTGCGAGCTTCGCTGCGCCTTGCCGCAACCGTCTCTGCAAGGTTGACGGCTGCTGCTTCCGGGCAGGAAGCAGAGCAGGGAATGGCGAGTCAGCTGCATGAAGCACAGGAGGAGTGGTTGACAGCTGCGAACTTGAGGCTTCATGAGGGCACACGCGAGGTGTTTCGGGATGGTCAAGCGATCGAGCTTACCCCCCGTGAGTTTGATCTGCTGGTGTATCTGCTGCGCAACCAGCGTCAGGTGCTGAGTCGTGAGCAGATTGTGCAGTCTGTGTGGGGATACGATTATTATGGGGACACCAATGTGGTGGACGTGTATATCCGTTATGTGCGCAAAAAGGTGGATAACGGATTCACACCGCCCTTGATACATACGGTGAGGGGCGTAGGATACGTCCTGAAGGAGCAATCATGAGCCTGCGCAGTAAAATCTACGGGTACTCGTCGGTTTTATTTGCCGTGCTGTTAATTGCAGTGAATCTGTCTGTATACCTCGTCTTTGAGCGGATATCCATAAATAACGAGATTCGCCGTGTGGAAGCGGAGGCGGAGTCCATCGTGACAGGGGTGCGTCAGTCTGCTGACTCGATTCCACCCGATGATCTGCTGCGGGCCTATGCGCCTGTCAACGGCATGCTTCGTATCGTACATGAAGACGGGAGCAGTTCGCCGGTAACGACAACCGGAACATCGGAGCGGCTCAGCAAGCTGCCGTATCAGTATGAAAACAAGACGAAATCGGAGTATGTACAGGTCGATCAGGTCGGTTACGTACGGGTCTCGATGCCGCTAATCTGGCCGGATGGAGAAGTAGTCAATCTACAGGTGACGCAAAGCGTGGCTGAAACAGAGGGCGGGCTTGCTACTTTGCGTACTGTGCTGGTTATCGTTACTATTGTTGCGTTAATTCCTGCTGTGGTGTCCAGCCGTATTCTGGCCAACCGGATGGCAAGACCTATTCAGGAGATGACACGTACGATGAGTGATATTCAAGCCAGTGGGCAATTCAAACGGCTTCCGCTAGAGCAAAAGTCAAAGGATGAATTACATACGATGGGCCAGACGTTCAACCGTATGATCGAGCTGCTGGAATCGAACTTTGAACGGCAGGAGCGTTTCGTCTCGGATGCTTCGCATGAACTGAAAACACCGCTGACCATTATCGAAAGCTACGCCAGTCTGCTCAAGCGCCGGGGCAAGGAGCGGCCTGAAGTATTCGATGAGGCTGTGGAGGCGATTCTGTCTGAATCGGTACGCATGCGGGAGATGACGGAGCAGCTGCTGATGCTGGCAAAGCAGCCGGAGCAATGGAACGTGCAGCTGGAGCCCGTGGATATTGCCGAGCTGGCTACAGCGTCCACCCGTGCATTCCGTGAAGCGTACCACCGTGAAGTGCGGTGTTACTCCGATACTCCGGGTTCAATCTGGGCAATCAGCGATGAGAGCAAGCTGAAGCAGATACTGTTTATTTTGCTGGATAATGCGCGGAAATATAGTGAGGATGCTATTGAAGTTAAGCTGGAAACTCGGGATGATAGATGCCGAATACGGATCGTGGATAAAGGCATTGGTATCCGTGAGGAAGAACTGGCGAAGGTATTTGATCGTTTCTATCAGGTGGATGTGTCCAGAACACGCAGCCGCGGTGCTCATGGGTCCGGGCTTGGGTTATCTCTTGCCAAAGAGCTGGCAGGCGCTGTGGAAGCACAGATTGAACTAACCAGTACCGAAGGTGTGGGTACGGAGGCTTGTATTATTTTGCCACGATCCGAATCAGACAGCCCTGACCGTCCGTTCTCATGAAATTCTCATTCTTCTCTTCTATAATCGGGGGAACGATATCTAACTTGAGTGCAGTGGAAGAATGTAAGGGGGAGTATGGATGGCTGGACATGAACAGCGGCCAGAGATGACACGAAGTGAGCAGAAACAGGAGCAAGGGAATAGCAATGATGCTCGTCATAGTCATAACACACGAACAGGATTGCGAAGGCTGCTGTGGTGGGGGACCGGGGCATTGACGGTGGTGCTTCTTCTTGTAGCGGTTGTGTGGTGGAAGCCGTGGGAGCCTGGTCGTGAGCCGTTGTCTGCTGATGCGGCAGCACAAGCTGTCCTGGCACAATATCCGGGAGAGATTCTCCATTCTTCGTTGCAGGACGGCATCTATGTGATGCAGCTTCGTTCGGAGACGGGGTTATATGATGTGCAGGTTGATGCTACGACAGCGGCAGTCCAATCCATCCAGCGGCTGGAGACAAGTCCGCAGGTTGAAGAGAAGACGTTGTTGAGCCGTGAGCAGATGAAGTCCGAGCTCTTGAAGCAAAGAGCAGGCGAGCAGCTGGTCTCTCTGGAGCTGGTGGAACAGCAGGGCAGTCCTGTTTACTCCGCCGTGGTCAAAGCCAAGGATAACAGCCGTCAGGAGCTGACGATTGATCCCTATACAGGTGAGGTTCTGTCCTCCAAAGCAATCAAGGCTGACCCCTCATCTGAAGCGGGAGGCACGACAAGTGAGCCGAAGTTTCTAAGTGAAAAGCAGGCCAAGCAGAAGGCGTTGTCCAGAGTGCCTGGCGAAGTGGACGATGTGGAGCTGCGTGGCACAAACAGCGGTAATCCCTATTATCTGGTCGAAATTGATCTGGAGGACGGACGAGAGGCCACTGTTCAGGTCAATGCCATCTCGGGTGCCATCCGGTCTGTGACTTGGGACAAAGACGATGACTAACAGATATGATAAAGGAACACCTGATTTTCTCATCTAATTCTAATCTTTCTCTCTCCAAGCTCTCATCTGGGCAGGGTACGATATACCTGTAGCCAAGAACGAGAACATAACCGAGGAGATGAATGATGATGATGAACAAACATAAACTATGGATCGGCAGCTTGTGCGCAGCGGTGCTGCTCGGTGGATCGGCCGTGGCAGCCAGCGGCAACATGAATGGACAGCCAGCTCCGAAAGTGCAATCTGTTACTACGCAGTCTGCAGCCACCTCAACGACACCGTCTGTTACTTCGAATCAGAACAGCACAGGCAAACTGCTCACTATAGCACAAGCGAAAGAAATCGCTCTGAAAGCAGTGGAGGGTAAGGTTGATGATGTCGATCTGGAGCGCAGAAATGGACAAACCTTCTATGAAGTCGAGATTGACCGGAAAGGCAGTCCTGATGTGAATGTGCAACTGGATGCGTATACAGGCAAAATCCTGGCGATTGTGAATGACGACGATGATGATAACGATGATGACAATCGTGCGGCAGCAGGCAGTTCTTCAAGCACGGCGGTTTCCAATCAGGTTAAACTGACAGCAGCCCAGGCTTCCGATATCGCATTGAAGCAGGTGAGCGGCGGCAAAGTGACAAAGGTTGAACTGGACCGCGAGCATGGACGCTATGTGTATGAGATCGAGCTGAGAACGGCTCAGGGCGAGGCGGATGTAGACATCGACGCGAACACGGGTAAAGTGCTGTCGGTGGATCAGGATTTTGATGATGAGGATTGATGCCTTTCTATAGCGGGTATAGCAGGAAGCACTTCGATATGAAGTGCTTTTTTTCAGTGCATCTATATTAAAAGGATGGATTGTACATCAATCGGCGAATTGTTCACTATGCGCGCCAAGAGCGTTTGGATACAATTGGAACTATGGAGGTGATATTTGAAGAATACTACAGTACTATTGTGCACAGGCTGAATCGCATCATGATTGGAGGCAAAGGGAGCGTAAGAAGTTATGTGATCATTTTTCTTTTTTTGTAAGCGCTTTATATATTGGGAGGTGTATCTTATATGGATGTTTACAGCCATCAACCAAAGAATAAAGATATACGTCGTTTGACCCGGCTATGGTGTTATATCCTTGCATTGGTACTCGTGCTGCAATCATTAGGCATGTTATTTGCCCAGGTTTCTGATGTATCGGCAGCTCCAGTACAAGTAACCAATGGTGTGCAGTTCAAGGATACGAATGGAAATGTGATTCATGCCCATGGGGGAGGCATGATCAAGGCAAACGGATATTATTACTGGTTCGGTGAGAATCGCAATGGGAATGGTACATTCAAGGCTGTATCCGTCTATCGTTCATCAGACCTGAAAAACTGGGAGTATCGCAACGATGTGCTTACCAGCAGTTCCGCATCCGAGTTGAACCTTTCCAACATTGAACGTCCTAAAGTTATCTATAACAGTACAACAGGAAAGTATGTCCTTTGGATGCACAAAGAGAATGGTGTTGATTACGGGGAAGCTAAAGTGGCGGTCGCTACATCCAGCACGGTAGACGGCAATTACACTTATGTAGGCAGTTTTCGCCCGCTCGGATATGATTCCAGAGATATGACCGTGTATAACGACAATGGCACCGCTTATCTGATTTCGGCGACACGTGTGAATGCCGACCTGAACATCTATAAGCTGACACCAGATTTTTTGGGTGTGGAATCTCTTGTGACCACATTGTGGCCGGGACAGTATCGCGAAGCGCCGGCTCTGTTCAAGCGGAACGGAGTTTATTTCCTAATCACTTCAGGTGCAACCGGATGGAGCCCGAATCAGGCTAAATATGCGACAGCTTCCAGTATAACAGGAACCTGGAGCGGTCTCAGTAATTTTGGAGACAGTACAACGTATGGATCACAATCTGCTTATGTTGTTCCAGTGGAGGGTTCGCAGACAACATCCTATCTTTATATGGGAGATCGCTGGGCGGGAGCATGGAGCGGCCCTGTACAAGATTCCAAATATGTGTGGCTTCCGCTCTCCTTCCCAAGTACAACAAGTCTCGCGATGAACTGGTCCAGCACCATCACCATGGATACGGCAACCGGGGTCGTGACTGGTATGAACGGGCCTGATGTATGGGACCCGAGCGCATCCTATCAGATGATCAGCCGGAAAAGCAATAAGCTGCTGAGCGTCATTGGAGGTTCCGCAGCCAACGGAGCTGACCTGGAGCAGCGGGCAGACGGCGGATTAACAAGTCAGCAGTGGCAGATTACGGATGCAGGCGGAGGTTACGTCAAAATAATGAACCGCTCCAGCGGCAAACTGATCGGAGTAGAAAATGGCTCCACCGTGGATGGAGCTGTCATTGAGCAATGGAGCGATGGCGGCTGGGAAAGCCAGCACTGGCAGCTTGTGCATGTTGGCGGCGGTTATTACAAGCTGAAGAACCGAAGCACAGGCAAAGTACTCGACATCTCGGATCAGTCTCTGGCAGATGGAGCAGCAGCTATTCAGTGGTCGGATAACGGAGGAACCAATCAGCAATTTCAGATCGTGAAGGTGCAGTAAGCTGCACTTTATCATCCTCATGTGCATCTTGAAACTATTTATGTATTCATTCATCAGTATGAAGAATGAGCTCATGAGCTCTCTACTGCCATAAGGTCAGGGAGAGCTTTTTGTTTATTGATAGTATCCTTACATAAAAGGAGCATCATCTTTGTTGTTTGAGGAGCAACAGTCGAATGATTTGCATAATTCCCATCCGTTGATCCGAAAAGTGGTAAAATAGTTTTATTATTGAAATCAATATAAGCTAAGTTGAACTGTTTTTTTAAACATTAACGAACAGACAAAACTGAAAAAGCGGAGCTTTCGTTTGAAAATTTTCTGCAAGAAAGCTACACCAGAAGCTCAGGCTTTACTATAACATGAAGAAAGAGATAGGGGTTGGAGGATAAAGTGACTGAACAGCATGTGTTGTCTATTGAAGGCTTGCGTATGAGATATAACGGGCGTTACGTTCTTAATGGCATCGATCTGGAAGTCAAACGTGGAGAAATGATTGGTTATATCGGGCCGAATGGTGCAGGCAAGAGTACCACCGTTAAAATTTTGCTCGGGCTCGTTGAGGGATATATTGGTGAAGTCCGTATTTTTGGGAGAAATATCGCAGATGGTGATGTGGAGTATAAGCGGAGAATCGGTTATGTGCCAGAGGTGGCAGAACTGTACGAACAGTTAACTCCGGCGGAGTATTTGACGTTTATCGGAGAATTATATGGCTTGTCTTATGAGGATGCGGACTATAAGGCGAAGCGGTTGATGGATTGTTTTGGACTGGAAGGTTTAAGCAAAGTGAATAGTTAAGTGACCGAGCGGATTGAAGTCGAGTGAAGTATATGAAGTCAAGTAATAAGAGTAAAGCGCCGCTGGGTAGGTGCATGATGAGCAGTCAGTTGCCCGATGCGCTAACGATTCGGAGAGAGCTTATTTGTCTAGTTTTGTGGGTTTTTAAAATCTAACGATTCACAGCGACGCTATTTGGCCCAAACTCGACTGAAACAGGGCGAAAACGGGCTAATTTACTGAAATAGCGTCTCCTCGAATCGTTAGAATTTCAAAGAGCCTATTTGGGGCGAAATAAGGCTTCTAGGATTCGTTAGAATGCCGATCAGCCTAATAATTTACCCTGAGAATGTTATAGTGTATGAAGCGATACAGTAACAATTCGGTCGGGAGCAATCATTTCTCATATTGCACGGCACAATAGCATTTTCACTAACCTCTGGTATTCGCTTATGTGATCCGTAGCTGGGGGGCTTCAACTGTGGTGCGATAGGATTTGAAAATGCTTTGACTTGGCTTTTACTGGGTGGCCTGGCCTGTGCTCAGAATGGCTTCAGCCAGTCGGTCTGCTGCCTCCAGGGTGGAGATGCCAGAACGCGCGGCTTCTGCGTATACCTTGCCGAGCGTGCCTGCAATCCCCGCCACCTTCTGGCGGATCAGGTCAGGCCCTGCGCCTTGCAGTTCGCAGGCGGTGCTAATAATGCCGCCTGCGTTCAGCACATAGTCAGGCGCGTACAGGATGCCGCGCGCCTGCATGCGGCGAGCAACCAGCTGTCCACCGTGCAGCTGGTTGTTCGCCGCCCCGGCGACAATGGAGCAGCGAAGCTCCTCCGCTGTCGCCGGGGTTATTACGCCCCCCAAGGCACAGGGGGCGAACACCTTGCAGTCAGCGGCGTGAATACGGGCCGGATCGGCCGAAATGGCGCCGCTGAACTGCACAAGGGCACGTTGTACACGTTCCGGTACAACGTCTGCCACGATCAGCCGTGCCCCGGCTGCGTGCAGGTAACGGCACAGGGCATACCCGACCTTGCCCAGTCCCTGGACGGCAACAGAGATGCCCTGCAGAGCGGCTGCGCCCTGATGGCACAGTGAAGTGACAATGCCGATGTACACGCCATAGGCGGTCATGTCGGCGGTGAAGTCATCTTTTGCGCCAAGCGAGCCCGTAGTATCCGTCACATATGCCGTCTCTACCCGGATCTGGTCCATGTCTGACGCCGTGGTGCCCAGATCCAGACCTGTCACGAAGCGTCCGTTCAGTCGCTCCAGACAGCGACCCAGTGCGCGGAAGCGCAGCGCCCGCACATCCATCGCATTCCCCGAATGCCTGCCCTCATCCGGTAGATTCGCCCCAACGCCCGGATGAGCTCCCTGATCATGCCTCCCGAGTCCGCCCTCATCCGGTAGATTCATCCCAACACCCGCCTGATCCTGCTCATCATCCTGATCACTTGTTCCACTTCCAGCCTGTATCTTTCCCGAAGCTTCTGCTATGTCCCAGATGACTGCTTTACCGCCGCCGTAGGGCAGACCTGCCATCGCATTTTTGTAGGTCATGCCTTTGGCCAGCTTAATTGCGTCACGAATGGCTTCCTCTTCGGATGTGTAGCTCCAGCAGCGGCATCCTCCCAAAGCCGGGCCAAGGGCTGTGTTGTGAATAGCGATAATTGCTCTGAGTCCACTGGAGGGATCGTAGCAAAAGACAAGCTCCTCCATGTCCTCCCGCTCCATTTCCCGCCATATCTGCAAGGTAACCGCCTCCTTTAGGTGATCCTCCGGTCAACAACGCACTACACATACTGATCTTCTGCTTATCTCCTGCAAAGACGAGCATTGGCACGACATGTTCTCCTGAAACAACATAGCTCAACATTCTTTATTCTCATCGTTTTTCGCATATTGGATGTAGTTATGTACAGCATATTCAAGCTGCTTCTTATACGCCCCTGGGACCTGAGCCGGGTTGAACATCCTTACAAACAATTCTATAATGGCAGTTCCGGCTTTCGTCAGTTCGGACAGTGGTCTGAAAATTCAGATCAGACCGTTTAAAAAGACGACATAACGTCCAATGATGGTGATAGAGACCATTGCCTGAGCGATTAGTAACGTTTTCCAATAAACATCGTTCCATAACAGGTCTAAATAAAAGCTCGCCATGCAGCATGTAACAAAGGGCCTGATGTTCCCGTAAAAGGCCAGGAAAGAGGGATGCACCTTGCTTAAAATATTGTTATTTATTTTTCTGATTCAGATTGTATATGTATCGGCCTACACGCTTCGCATGATTCTGACGCTGAAAGGCCAGAAATACATCGCCGCCCTGATTAGCATGGGGGAGATTGTGATCTACGTGCTTGGCCTGAATCTCGTGCTTAACTATTTGAAACAACCGGAGGCGCTCATTGTTTACGCAGTAGGATATGGACTCGGGGTGCTGCTGGGCGCGTGGATTGAGGAGAAGATTGCACTCGGATATGTTACCGTCAAAGTAATCTGCAATCAGATGGATGGCCATGTCGCCAATGCATTACGGGACAAAGGGTACGGCGTTACTGCATGGGTAGGCAGCGGAAGAGACGGGGATCGTCTGGTGATGGAAATTTTGGCGAAACGCAAAAACCAGAAGCTGCTCTACCAGACCATTCTCGCGCTTGATCCAAAGGCATTTGTCATTACTGTCGAGCCGAAGCAGTTCCATGGCGGCTTCTGGACACGGTCGATTAAAAAGTAAAATGGAGCAGGTCTGCATTATATGCTGTCCTGCTCTTTTCACTTTAATTGTTACTCTTCAAAATATTTTGAACGGATATTATAGTATGCTGGTCGTTCTCCCCGCTTTTCAATAAGAGTGAGCTCTAGAAGCTTACTGATTATTTTTCTCATAGTAAGCTCGGATTTTCCCGAGATTTCTGCCAAGTCTTTAATCGTTAGACCACTTCCCGAGTCAAAGAAATGATTTTGCGCAAGAACAAACATCGTATTTCTAAATAAAAGATCTTTTTCTTTCAGAAGGGGTTCTTCTAGTAATTTATCGTTTGCTAGATTGAGTAGTTGATTTTTCTCTTTTAATTCTCCATGCATTTGATTAAGTGTGCTGAGGATAATCTCTAAAAAACACTCAATGAAGAAATTCATTTCTCCACAGCTTCGAATGCTGTTTGTAATTTCAAAAGCTTCAAGATATTTTGTTCTATAGGTGTTGCATCCTCTCGAAAGAGAAAGTGTGCATATCTCCCCTAGAACATCCGATAAATATAAACTGCTAATAAAACGTGAAGTTCTACCGTTACCATCGTAAAAAGGATGGACATAGCCATAGAAATAATGACCTATTGCTACTCTAATCATCAAGGGTATTTCCTTTTGATTGTTCATGAAGTTTATTAGTTGTTCTATAGCTGTAATAACATCTTTTTCAGGTGTTATACCTTGATGAATAATTTTTCCGCTTCCAGATTTTTTTTGGACAAAAGTTGTTTCTTTTCTGAAAATATCTCCATCTGGTAATTCTTTCGGATCAATTTCTCCATTGGTTATGTCATCGTATATCATTCTTATATCTTCTGGGGTTCTTGGGAATTTGATCTCATTGCTTAAGAGGCCCATGTAAGATTTGATCATGCTTTCGAACCTTTTTTTTGTGTTTACTTTCAACTGAATTTCTCTTGTACTCCTTGCAATTTCCTCTCTGCTGCTTCTAATGCCTTCTAAATCGTTAGTGTTATAAAGTTCTTCCACTAAACATTCATTGATAAATTGGTTTTGAGCAACCTTAGGTATCTTCTCAAAAGTTTTCTGAAACTCATTAGAGATGGAATGGATATCACTAATAAGGTTCAATAATTGATTAGTAGGAACATAGTAAAGTTCATATTTGTTAGGTTGACTCATAGGTTTGATGTGTAGCCCTAATTGTACGGTTGAATCATAGTTAAATCTCTGCTGATATACCTCTTTTAATTCTGAATTGCTTTTCTCATGATATATCTTATAAATATGTCTCATAAAATCACCCCTTATTATATATTTTTATAATTTGGTTATTATTTTTTTAATCTTATTTATAAAAAAATGTATATTTTCATAAATAGATGCTGGATTTTTATATATTTTATCATTGATTATGTGAATTATACAATGTAACAGATATCTTCTTTTAAATAATACTCTCAGAATATTAAACAGTTTAGGTATCAAGTTGAGATTATATTCCGAAAAAGTTGTATATGCTAAATTTCTTCTTGCTAAGTTACAAGTTAACTTCGGTCGATACCAGGTTGCTTAGGGCACAAATCTCTACCTTTCCCGCGTTCATGCACAGATGTGATGTCAGGATTATTGTTGTAATCGCTTCCAACATTTACATTGTGAATATGTCACTTGCGACATGATATGCCGCAGAGGGACAGGCAGGAAAAAAACAACATTAACCTATCAGGAGGAATGCATTCGATGAAAAGAACAGTACGAAGCTTGTGCAGCACGGCTCTGGCCCTTACACTGGGATTCGCCTTATTATCCGCACCTGCAGGTGTGCAGGCAGCGGGCAATGCAGATTATAATCTGACCGGCTTTTCTCAAGGCAATACGGGTGGAGGCATGATCAGTGAATCCAACACGGCTGTGTACAAAAAAGTGTATAATGCAACCGACCTGGCGCTGGCTTTAAAAAAGAACTCCGGTGTCAAAGTCGTCGAAATTATGAATGACCTCAATCTGGGATGGAACGAGATTCCAAGTGCGGCGCAGACCTCACCTTTTGCCAAGCATAACGATGCGCTGACACATCCTGTATTGAAGCAGACGGGTGTCAGCAAAATTACGGTGGACGGCTTCAATGGCCTGACCATTTTCTCCGCGAACGGGTCCAAAATCAAACACGCTGCCATTTCCGTAAAACGCAGCTCCAACGTCATCATTCGCAATCTGGAGTTCGATGAGCTGTGGGAGTGGGATGAGTCCACCAAAGGAGACTATGACAAAAACGATTGGGATTACATTACACTTGAGGAAAGCAGCGGCATATGGATTGACCACTGCACCTTTAATAAAGCCTACGACGGACTTGTGGATTCGAAAAAAGGAACCAGCGGCGTGACCATCTCTTGGTCCACCTTCAAAGGGGATGACGGCAGCTCGAACAGCTGGGTTACCCGCCAGATTAATGACATGGAAGCAAACAAGGCTTCCTACCCAATGTACAACTACCTGCGCAGCAGTGCGGTCGGTTTAAGCAAAGAAGATATTATTGCCATCGCTGGACCGCAGAAAAAAGGGCATCTCGTCGGTGCGACCAGTCTGGAGTCGGCTAACGCTAATCTCTCCATCACGTTGCACCATAATGTCTATAAAGACATTCAGGACCGGATGCCGCGATTGCGGGGCGGCAATGCACATGCCTACAACATCATCATGGATGCCACAGATGCCCGTGCAGCTCAAGCGCGTATTACAAGTGCTATGGCAGCGGCTATTGCGTCCAAAGGTTACAAATTCGGAATTACCAGCAACGGGGCTATTTCCACTGAAAGTGGTGCTGTGCTGGTTGAAAAATCGGTGATCAAGGATGTGCAGTACCCGGTGCGCAACAATCAGACGGATCCGACCAATGCCACGTACACAGGTAAAATCAGCGTAGCAGATACGATCTACTCGCTGGATGGAAGCTCCTTCCGCGGCAGCAGTGATACGGCGGGAAGCCCACTGGCTCCTGTTCCGGCTTCAATCAAACCGTTTTCGTGGAACGGCTTCTCCACACTTCCTTACAGCTATCAGCTGGATGATCCATCTACACTGAATGCACGCCTGACTGCTTCCAATGGTGCGGGTGCAGGAAAGCTGTCCTGGTCCAAGGAGAACTGGCTGAAGACGAGCTATTAATTGGGCAATACAGTACGAACAAAAGACAAAATAGACGAAAAAGCGAGCGACCCCGCAGCATGATCCGGGATCGCTCGCTTTCAATTGTACTTGCTCTATGCATGCTGCCTTGCCCCTAAGTCTGATTCCGGGCGGCTTCATGCTCCTCACCATCAAAATGTAAGTTTATTAGGGTTTCGTTAAGTCATCACTTGAGATTTGGACCCGGGCGCCACACTCACCGAATCACGATAGATGATGTTGCCCTTTACATGGACACGGCCGAAGCTGCGGCTGGGGTTATCAATCTTTTTGAGCATGGACTGAACCGCTGTACGAGCCATCTGTTCGATATCTACTTCAACCGTGGTAAGCTTGGGTTCGGACAGCATGGCATAAATATCGTTGTCGAATCCGACAACCGAGCACTGAGTCGGCACATGAATCCCCATTGAAGTCAGCTTCTGGACAAGAAGATGAGCGACTTGGTCACAGTTGCAGACAAATGCCGTTGGCAGCTGCTCCGGCAGATCAATCTCGATAAATGTTCCCCGATCATCCCGATCATTAAGCACAAGATCAGGATTCATCGGCATCCGGTGTTCCAGCAAGGACTTGTAATATCCGAGGAAACGGTCCTGAATGCTGCTGGTGGAATACAGATTGCCCACATAAGCGATGCTGCGGTGCCCCTGCTGAATCAGATAGTTTGTCAGTTCATATGCGGCGTAGAAGTTGTCGGTTACGACAGAGTCAATATCCGCATGCTCATCGTAGAAGTCGAGAAACATCTTCGGAACGTCCATGGATTGCACAAGTTCAATATAAGCCTTGCTTATCTGTCCAAGGACAATGAAACCATCGACTTTGCTGTCACTGTAGAGCTTGGGCAGTGCCAGCTCCTCTTCGTCCTCACTATTCAGTATATGCAGGATACCATAGTATCCTTGATCCTCGAGATGCTTGGTGATGCGCTGAAACACACGTACATAGAACGACTGGGTTGGCCCCGTGAATCGTTCCGGGATAATTACGCCAACATTATGGGTTAAGCCTTCCTTCATTGAACGGGCTGTAGCGTTATAGCGATAACCCATCTGGACGGCAAGTTGTTTAATCTTTTCCTTTAATTCGCCACTGACGCCTTCTTTGTCATTTAACGCTTTCGAGACGGTCACACTGCTGACCCCGAGCCTGTCGGCGATATCCCGCATGGTGATATTATTTTTCAGCTTTGGTCGCCTCCTTCAAGCCGATTTAAGTACAATGTGATGGCATTATGATGAGAGCTTTCTTTCAGCATAATAACAATCCATTTTAGTATACATCTTAACCCAATGGGAATAAAGCCATTCCGGGGCGCTTCGCTATATTATAAAGTCTCCGGAATCCTGGTACAGTAATCTGATGTCAGGTCAGTTGCTTCTGCAACAGATGGCCCCGGGGTTGAGTGCTGCGTTAATGCCCAGACGCTCCATGAAATATGGATTCGTGGTTTGGTTCAGATCGAACCTCCAGTGCATAGGCACGTGATGGCATGTAATGATCAGATAACGGTAACGCTGGTATACGCCGTTGTAGAAGGAAGAAAGCACCTCATTTTTCCGTGACAAAAGCTGCTCCTGCTGTTCGAGTAACGATTGGTATTTGGGGTGTATCATGCTTATCCCATCCTCTCCATAAGTTCAATGCAAAACCGGCTGTTATGGTACGGACATTTCCACGGACCGGCTATTTCGTGCTGCTCAGGCATACCATTTTCATCGACAGCCCAGTGCCATTCACCGCCTGCACGGGGATCAACGATGTAATCCTGCGTATAACTCCACAGCCGTTTGACCCTCTCCAGAAACATGGCATCACCTGTGCGCTGATAGGCGTTGTAGAAACCAACCATGGCTTCCGCCTGTACCCACCAGATGCGCGTAGTATCCACATGGTTGCCTTCCTGTTCATTCATCAGTGAACCATCCGCCTGTACGGCCACGTTCATGATGTTGTAGGCAATATCTGTGACCATGGCGGCATATTGCGGGTGATGTTCAAGCCCGAGCACATGGAGTGCATCATCGATCAGCCAGCTGGCTTCAATGTCATGTCCAAACGAGCGCAGATCAATAATGGACTCCCACTTTTTGTTGAAAAAAACTCCGAGGAACTTCGTGTTTTTGTCATATACCCGTTCATACAGAATCCCGAGCAGGCGTTCAAGTGCTGCCTTCACTTGCGGGTCCGGCCACACCCTGTACAGGGTGGTGTAGGCTTCGAGTACATGGATGTGCGTATTCATCGTATAATCCGCAATAACTCCGTTTTCGCTCAGCATTTCATTAGGCTGTTCAATCCAGTGCCGATCAAATTGCTCTTTGTAAGCGGGCAGTGCTGCGTTAAGGCCTTTATCCTCGATCAGTCCAAAAAGCGTTTTCGCAAGCTCCAGTGCAGAAGTATCACGGGTTGCGCGGTAGTACTCGCTGAGCGCATACACACCAAATGCCTGCGTATATACATGTTTGCTTGTATCCAGCGGTTCACCGTGGTTATCCACCATCCAGTACATCCCGCCATGTTCTCTGTCCATGACGTGATCGGCGAGAAAACGATAGGCATGTTCAGCATGCTCCCGCCAGATTTCCTTACCGGTCACCCGGTAGGCTGCGGCAAAAGACCAGAGCTGCCTTGCTGTGGCAATTCCGCCTTTGGATGCCTGACGATCGATCTGCAGATCATTGCCCACCCAGCCATAGAATCCGCCATGGTCTTCGTCCTTCAGACTGGACCAGAACGGCAAAATTTTTGTTTTCCAATGCTCCGCAATTTCCGATTGAAGCTGATCCATCTTTTGTGTCATTCAGAGCGCTCCTTCAGCCGTGCAAAATAAAAATCCATTGTTCAGATTGAATTTAGGTTATCGTTAACTTTATTAATAAATAATAATTCTATGAAACTATCATGTCAACGAAGGATATCTTCAACTGGTTTTTGAAACTAAAAAATAATTCAATTGACAGGTAAGCGCTACCATAATAAAATCTAACTCGTAACCTTAACGATAACTTAACGTGATCAAGAAAGGGGTCGGAACAAATGAGAAAAAATAAAGGCTGGATCCTGCTGCTGACGATGCTGCTCATCACTTCGCTGCTTGCTGCGTGTTCATCGGGAGGCGGGTCTTCGCAGGCGGGCGAAGAGATTAGCACAGACCCGGCGGATATCAAGGGAGAAATTACCGTGTTGACGCAACGTACAGATATTGTTGATACCGTATTCAAAGAATACGCGGCCGAGTTCAACAAGGAGTATCCAGACGTTAAAGTAAATTTTCAGGCTTTGGCTGATTATGAGGGTCAAGTGAAAATTCGAATGAGCACCAAAGACTATGGCGACGTACTTATGATTCCAACAAGTGTTCCCATCGCCGATATCCCGGACTTTTTCGAGCCGCTTGGCACGTACGATGAGCTGAAAGACAAATACACCGCCATTGAAGAGCGGATGGTGGATGGTCAGGTGTACGGCATTCCAACCGTCATCACATTCTCAGGCATCATTTATAACAAACAAGTCTTCAAAGATGCGGGGATCACCGAGCTTCCTAAGACACCAGAGCAATTCCTGGCAGCACTTCAGAAGATAAAAGACAACACCAAGGCGATTCCGCTCTATACGAACTATGCATCCGGCTGGGCACTTACCCAATGGGAGGCAGACCTGCCAACGGTTGCCGGAAGTGTAGATTATGTCAACGTGGATCAACCGAATACGGATGAAAACTTTGTACCAGGGAAGCCGCACTACGAGCTGTATAAAGTACTCTATGATGCAGCCAAAAATGGCCTGATCGAGAAAGATCCAACAACAACAGACTGGGAAAGCTCCAAGGCGGATCTGGCTAATGGCAAAATTGCAACGATGGCTCTCGGATCATGGGCAATCACACAGATTCAAGGCATGACAGACACACCGGACAATATTGGTTTCTTACCATTCCCGACCAATGCCAGCGATGTGATCGTGCCGCTGTCCGCAGACTATAACATCGGCATGAATGTGAACAGCGAGAACAAACCTGCGGCGAAAGCGTGGATCGACTGGTTTCTGGAAAAATCCAACTATGCTACTCAGCAGGGTGGAGGCATGAGTGCAGACAAGAACGCAGAGCTGCCGCCCATTCTGGATCAGTACAAGGATGCAACCTTCTCTACTTTGACTCCGGCTAAAGAGGGGCAAGAGGGCTTGATGGACAAAATCGATAATGAAGGCGAGATTGGTCTCTGGCAGCCTGACTTCAAGAAACGCATTATTGAAGCAGCGATCGGTAATCGGAGTGAATCGTACGATGACATCATGAAAGACCTTAATGATAAATGGGTAAAGGCCCGCGCAGAGGTTACGAAATAATAGAAAAAACGAGCGCTCTTACAGCAGAGGTAGGCAGCAGATGTAAGCAGATGTAATGCGGGTGCGGGTAATTGTCGGGTTTCAGGGCCAGGTTCGAGGGTGTTTAAACCATTAGCAAATCAGTGAATTAACTGTGGCAAGGACACCTGTTAAACATGGGTATTCACTTGGCCCGCCCCGCGGTTACATCCGCGCATCCAATATGGAGCGTTTATACACAAGGCGGTTGAACCGCTTGGAGGTGTGGAGAGCATGAAATACTTGAGCATTTCAAACTGGAGTTACTCAGCACAACGCATATTTATTATCTGTGCCTTCTCGATTATTCCGCTGGCACTGCTATTTACGTTTGCATATTTGCCTGTCATTAACATGTTCAAATACAGCTTTACCGATTGGAACGGATACAGCAAAAGGTTCGATTATGTCGGATTTGAGAATTACACGCGGATTTTCAGTGATCCGGAATACTTCAAGGTGTTCATCGTCAGCTTGTATTATTTCGTTGCCACCTTTGTGCAGATGGGCCTGGCCCTCTATTTTGCCACGATCCTGAGCTTCAAAATCCGGGGCAAAAATTTCTTCAAAGGCATTCTGTTTTTTCCTTACCTGCTGAATGGCGTAGCTATCGGGTTTATTTTCCTCTTTTTCTTCAAACCAGACGGTACGCTTGATACACTGATGCAGGCGATTGGACTCGGCCGGTATACCCAGCTTTGGCTCGGAAACCCCAATATTATTAACGTATCCCTCGCGGGCGCATCGGTTTGGAGATACATGGGCTTTAACTTCATCATTTTCCTCGGTGCGATTTCTTCCATTCCTAAGGATGTATACGAAGCTTCCGATATTGACGGCGCCAACCGCTGGCAGCAATTCCGGCATATTATTCTGCCGAGCATTACCCGCATTCTGCAGCTCAACCTGATCCTGGCTATAAGCGGCGCCATCAGTGCGTTCGATATTCCATATATTATGACGGACGGTTCCAACGGCAGTATGACCTTTGTCATTCAGACGGTTCACCTCGCATTTAAATACGGCAAACTGGGACTCGCATCAGCGATGGCTGTTGTGCTGCTCCTGATCGTTATTCTTGTGACGCTTGTGCAGCGTGTCAGCATGAAAGGAGAGGAATGAGCGTGAACCAATTCAAATATACCATCGCAAGCGTAATTAAATACGCTTCTCTGATTCTGGCGGCGTTCATTGCACTTTTGCCTATTGTGGTGATCCTGTTCGCGTCTCTGAAGACCAATGCTGAATATGCCACAAGCAGTCCGCTTGCTCCACCAGCGAACTGGCTTAATTTTGCGAACTATGCCAAGGCATTTGTGGATGGCAACATGCTCGTCGGTTTCAAAAACACCATTATTATTCTGATTATATCCATCGTGGGTGCAACGTTAACAGGTTCCATGATTGCCTATGTACTGGATCGCTTCAAGTTCAAAGGCAAAAAAATGATGGTTGCCGCTTTCTTGCTGGCGACCCTGATTCCGAGCGTAACGACACAAGTGGCCACCTTCCAGATTATTAACGCACTCGATCTGTTCAACACACGATGGGCAGCCATCGTCATGTATCTGGGGACCGATATTATCGCGGTGTACATTTTCCTGCAATTTCTCGGTTCGATCTCCAGTGCGCTTGACGAATCGGCCATGCTGGACGGTGCTTCGTATTTCACGATCTACTGGAAAATTATATTGCCTTTGCTGAAACCGGCGATTGTTACAGTCATTATCGTCAAAGGTGTAAACATCTACAACGACTTCTACACGCCTTTCCTTTATATGCCCAAGACTGATCTACAGGTAATATCCACTGCCCTGTTCAAGTTCAAGGGTCCCTTCGGATCACAGTGGGAGGTCATTAGCGCCGGAATTATGATTGCCATTATTCCAACCATGATTATCTTCCTGCTGCTTCAGAAATACATCTATAACGGCTTCGCACAAGGCTCCGTGAAATAAACTCGTGAAATCATTCAATAAATAAAGAAGTGAAGTGAACATCACTGTTAAAGGGGAAATGAGATATGACTGTTGCAGAAACGAAAAAGGTACACATCGTTGGGGAGGCCTTGCCCAATATACCTTGGGAGGATAAGCCGGAAGGAACGGAAGGTCCGGTGTGGAGACACTCGGCTAACCCGGTCATTCCACGCAACCCGGTGAAGGGCGTTGCTCGCATTTTTAACAGTGCAGTCGTCCCTTACGAGGGGAAATTCATCGGTGTTTTCCGCGCCGAGACGGTCAATGGCCGTCCGCATCTGCACATGGGCTCCAGTGAAGACGGATTGTCCTGGACGATTGAAGAAGAACGCATCGCTTTCGTAGATGAACAAGGCGAACCGTTTATGCCGAACTATGCATACGATCCGCGTCTGGTCAAATTGGAGGATACCTATTACATCATCTGGTGTACCGATTTTTACGGTGCCGCACTGGGCCTGGCAAAGACCGAGGATTTCCAAACATTTGTCCGTCTTGAAAATCCGATGCTGCCCTTCAACCGCAATGGCGTATTGTTTCCACGCAAAATCAACGATAACTATGTGATGCTGTCCAGACCAAGCGATAGCGGACATACCCCGTTCGGAGACATTTTCCTGAGCGAAAGCCCGGATCTGGTGTATTGGGGCAAGCATCGTCATGTGATGAGCAAAGGCGGTCAAGGCTGGTGGCAATCCGTCAAAATTGGCGGTGGACCCGCTCCGATCGAGACATCCGAGGGCTGGCTGATGTTCTACCACGGTGTCACCGGGACGTGCAACGGTTTTGTCTACAGCATGGGTGCGGTCATTCTGGATCTCGATGAGCCTTCCAAAGTAAAATACCGTTCATCCAACTTCGTGCTGACGCCGGAGAAATGGTACGAGGAACAGGGCTTCGTGGATAACGTTGTTTTCCCTTGCGCAGCTCTGCATGATGCCGATACGGGACGCATTGCCATCTATTATGGAGCAGCCGATACCTATGTCGGTGTAGCCTACACAACGGTTGAAGAGATCGTCAATTACGTTAAAGAGACGGATGAAGTGATCGCCGGAGACCGCGAGAACGGCAAACGATAATGAGCTTCTGCAATAGGAAAGATAGATAGCGTATGGATTTGAAATGCAGAGGATATATGCAGGAAATATGCTTATATTCTCACGGAAAGCCCGCCTCCCAGGAGAATCCTCGGAGGACGGGCTTTTTTTGCTATTTAATGGGCATACATACTATGTCGATTTTTGTTGACAAAAGGCAGGCAGATTCATATTCTTAATGAATATGAGAATCATTATCACGATTGTTATAGCCAAGTGAAGAATGAGAGAAAAGGGGTTTATGTCCATGTCAGTCCAACAACGCAAACGTTCTACCCTGATGATGGTGGCAGCACTGCTGCTGCTGCTGTTATTTATCGTGGGTTGCAGTAATAAAGAGAGCGGTTCGGCATCATCCTCCGCATCTGGAGATCAGGCGGCATCAGCCAAGTCGATTACGATGTCATGGCCGCGGGATATCGGTACGATGAATCCGCATACGTACAATCCGTCCCAATTGTTTGCTCAATCCATGATCTACGAGCCGCTGGTCAGTTATCAGAAGGATGGTAAGCTGGAGCCGGCACTGGCTGAGTCATGGACCATCTCGGATGACGGCAAAGTATATACATTCAAGCTGCGCCAAGGGGTGAAATTTTCCGACGGCACACCGTTTAATGCGGAAATTGTGAAAAAGAATTTTGATGCTGTAATGAAAAATAAAAAAACACACAGCTGGCTTGGGATTGTCGGTGTGCTGGATAAAACCGAGGTGGTGGATGATCATACGTTCCGCATGACACTTACGGAGCCCTATTACCCTGTACTTCAGGATTTGTCCGTTGTTCGTCCGTTCCGTTTCCTCGGCGCGGCTGGATTCCCGGATGATGGTGATACGTCCAAAGGCATAAAAGAGCCGGTAGGTACGGGCCCGTGGATGCTGGCTGATTATAAGCAGGACGAGTATGCTGTTTTCAAACGCAACCCGAATTACTGGGGAACGGCACCAGCGTTTGATCAGATTACCGTGAAAATCATTCCTGATGCAGAGACACGGGTGCTTGCTTTTGAAAAGGGCGATCTGGATTTGATTTACGGTGAAGGTGTAATCAGTCTGGATGCATTCCAGCAGCTTCGTGACAACGATAAATATGTAAGCGAGCTGTCTGATCCTGTAGGTACACGTGATCTGCTGCTCAACTCTTCCAATCCGAAGCTGTCTGATGTAAGAGTGCGGAAGGCGCTTCAACAGGGCTTTAACAAAAAAGCGATGGTGGAAGGCGTCACGCTGGGTCTGGAAGAACCGGCCGATACAGCGTTGTCCAAAAACTATCCATATACCAATGTGGACCTGAAACCGATCGAATATAACGTGGAGCAATCCAAAGCGTTGCTGGACGAAGCAGGCTGGAAGCTGCCGGCAGGCGGAACCGTGCGTGAGAAGGATGGTCAGAAGCTGGAATTTGAACTGATTTTCGATAAAACCGATCCGATTCAAAAAGCGATGGGCGAAACCATTCAGGCCGAATGGAGCGAGCTGGGCGTTAAAGTAAACCTTACCGGGCTTGAATTGACAGTGCAGATCAAACGTCTGAAGGCCAATGATTTTGACCTGTACTTCTGGTACAATTACGGGGCACCGTACGATCCGCATTCCTTCATTAACGTTGTGGCAAGCCCCGGGTTCGGGATTTCCGAGACACTGAGCGCTTTGCCGATGAAAAAGGAACTGGATGAAGAGGTGCATGCCGCACTGTCCTCGACTGATGAGAAAAAACGTCAGGAACTGTATACATCCATTCTGACGACGTTGCAGGAGCAATCGGCTATCGTACCGATTTCTTATATTAAGAAAACAGCCGTATATCAGAAGAAAATTGCTAAATTTGTATTCCCGGCGAATCGGGATGAGAATCCATTTGTAGGCATGCAGTTAAGCAATCCGTAAAATCATAATCTTGAAGAATGTAATGAACACGTAACACATCAGGCAGCAAGAGCTTGTGTGGCATGGTAAAAGGGGAGGAAGTTTGGTGATCGGCTATATTGGTAAACGAATGATCGCGATCATTCCTATCGTTTTTATTGCTACACTTGTCACTTTCGGGCTGATTCATATTTCACCGGTTGATCCGGCCGAGGCATATCTGACAGCAGCTCATATCTATCCAACGCCAGAGCTGCTGGCAGAGAAGCGGCATGAATTTGGTCTGGATCAGCCTCTGCTCACTCAGTATGTGGATACGTTGAAGAGAATAGCCCAGCTGGATTTTGGTACCTCGTATCTCACGAATAAACCCGTTATCGATGAGGTCAAGGATAAGTTTCCGGCTACGGCAGAGCTGGCCTTGTGGAGCATTCTGTTCTCTACACTGGTGAGTATCCCTTTGGGGATTCTGGCGGCGGTATACAAAAATAGCTGGATTGACATGGTCAGCCGGATCATCTCCTATGTTGGAGCGTCTATTCCGCAGTTCTGGCTCGGATATCTGCTTATTTTCTTTTTTGCAGTCAAACTGGACTGGCTGCCCGTCGAAGGGCGAGGCTCTTGGGAGAATCTGGTGCTGCCTACATTAACGCTTTCCATGGTAATGATTGCCCTCTATACCCGTATGCTGCGGACCAGTGTTCTGGAACAATTGCAGGAAGCATACGTGCAGTACGCAAGAACACGCGGTATACGTGAACGAGTAATCATGCTGAAGCATGTGCTCAAAATTGCAATCACTCCATTTATTACAGGAATGGGCATGACCATGGGCAGGCTGTTAACAGGAACGATTATCGTAGAACAGGTTTTTTCGTGGCCGGGCTTCGGACGTTATTTTGTGGAAGCGATCTTTAACCGGGATATTCCCGTGATCCAATGTTATGTCTTTATTTCGGCATGTCTGTTCATCGTATGTAATCTGATCGTTGATCTGGTACAGCTGTATATGGACCCGCGGATTTCAGCGAAAGGACGGGCAGAGCATTGATGAACCGATGGCGTACAATGTTTCGAGGGCGGAAAATGATCTGGATTTGCTCTGCGATTATCATACTTTTTTTCCTCCTTGCATTATTGGCTCCATGGATTGCGCCGCATGATCCTGTGAAGGTCAATCTGCTGCAGAAGCTGAATGATCCGTCGGCAGAGCACTGGCTCGGCACAGATCATCTGGGAAGGGATAATCTCTCCAGACTTCTCTATGGAGCGCGGATTTCCCTTGGATTTGCAACGATGATCTTCCTGTCGTCTTTGGTTATCGGGCTTATCGTTGGATCGATCTCCGGTTATCTGGGCGGCTGGATTGACAATGTGCTGATGCGTCTGTGTGAAGGCATACTGGCATTTCCACAGCTGGTGCTGGTGCTGGGCATCGTGGGAATTTTCGGCCCGGGTCTGATGCAGATCCTGCTGGCGCTCATGATGGTGCAGTGGGTGCATTATGCACGCATTTGCCGCAACATGGTCGTCAGCCTGAAGGAACGGAATTTTATTGCAGCGGCTCGAATCAGCGGGTCCTCCACCTGGACTATTATTCGCAAACATATCATTCCGAATGTGCAGCGCCCCATCGTGGTCATGGGTACACTGGAGATGGGCTGGGCGATTATGGATATCTCGGCACTGTCCTTCCTGGGACTTGGTATTCAGCCGCCAAATGCGGAGTGGGGGGCCATGATACACGAAGGTACAAGCTATATTCGCAGTCATCCGGAACTGATGATCTATCCGGGTGCGGCCATCCTGCTCGTTGTAATGGCGTTTAACATTTTGGGAGAGGCATTGTCCGACCGTTACGGCGTTTCCAGAAAGTAAGGGTTCGGCTGGTCCAAGGTGAACAAAGAAGGTGCAAGTTCTGATATAAGCAAGGGCTGGTTAGCAAAGAGAAGATAAGCTGAACAAGGGGGAACGTGACGATGGACGAGGCGGAGGTTGTACTTGAAGTTCGTGATCTGCAGGTCAAGCTCAAGACAGCAAAGGGATCGGTCCCGTTACTGGACCCTGTTCAGTTGACTTTAAAAAAAGGTCAGGTCTTTGGCCTTGTTGGCGAGAGCGGCTGCGGCAAAACGGTGACATGTAACGCGCTGCTGCGTTTGCTTCATCCGCGCAGGATGCAAGTATCCGGCAGTGTTCGTCTGAACGGACGGGAGCTTGACACTTTGTCCGATGAGCAGATGCGGCACATCCGGGGCAAGGATATCGGATTTATTATGCAGAATCCGATGAATGCTTTTACCCCTGTGTATACGATCGGTTCGCAGTTTATTGAAACGCTGCGAACCCATACGAAGCTGTCCAAAGCGGAGGCGCGGGAACAAGCTATTGCTGCGCTGGCTGATATGAATCTGCCTGATCCGGTGAAGCTGATGAAACGATATCCGTTCCAGCTCAGCGGCGGTCAGCTGCAGCGGGTGATGATTGCCATCTCCATGTGTCTGCGCCCGGCTTTGGTGATTGCCGACGAGCCCACCACAGCACTGGATGTCGTGAATCAATTGAATGTGCTGAAGGAACTGGATCGGCTTCGCAAGGAGCACGGCACGTCTATTCTGCTCATCTCGCACGATCTAGGCGTCATCTCCCAGATGGCAGATGAAGTAGCTGTCATGCAGAAGGGACGCATCATCGAGCAGGCAGACGTGTACCAATTGTTTGATCATCCGCAGCATGAATATACACGGATGCTGCTCAATGCTCGGCCAAGTATGGCTCTTAGGCATTGAGCAGCTACAGACGGGAAGGAAAAGATCTGGTCATTTTGCAAAAGGGAACTGGATAAGTGATATAAAAACGAAGGAAGGAGGGTGACCAACCGAATGTTACAAGTACATGAAGTAAGTCATCGCTATGGCAAGCGGAGCTGGTTGGATCGTTCGGGATCACGCCCTCCTGTTCTGACAGATGTGTCACTTACGATTGAACAAGGCGTATGTCTTGGACTGCTCGGAACGAGCGGGGCAGGCAAGAGCACCTTGGGCAAGATTATTTTGGGGCTGGAACGACCAAGCCAGGGTCAGGTGTTATTCCAAGGTCAGGACATCTACCGAGCGGATAAAACGGTGCTCCAGCGATTGCGTCGTGATCTGCAGGTCGTCTTTCAGGATTGCTACTCGGCAGTGAATCCGATGATGACAGCAGCGCAGATCATTGGAGAGCCGCTGGATAATTACGAGCGCCTGTCTGCCAAGGAACAGCAGCGCACCATTGAACAGCTGCTGATCCAGGTTGGGCTCACTCCGCAGGACGCGAGCAAGCTTCCCCATCAGTTCAGCGGAGGGCAGCTGCAGCGGGTCAACATCGCCAGAGCCATCGCACTCAAGCCGAAGTTAATTGTGCTGGATGAGTCGATCAGCAGTCTGGACATGGTGCATCAGACACAAATTCTGACCCTGCTGGCAGAGCTGCGAGCATCGTATGGGCTATCCTACCTGTTTATCACCCATGACATCCGTGCCGCACTGACAATCTGCGACAGCATCGCCGTGATGGATCAGGGAAGGCTGGTCTATACCGGCGATGCCACGGATTCTATCTTGGACTCGGACCAGCCTGCTGTACAGCAGCTGGTATCCTCCATTTTGCCAGAGCATCCGTCAGGCCGGATTGTGTTTGAATAGAATGTCAATTCAGATCAGATCTAATATAACTTCCAATGCAATCTCCAATGTAAGAGGCCCCTCTCATTTTTGATGATAAGGGGCCTCAGTTTTTCTTTTTTTTGAAATATTCTACTGTTCGCTTATCTCTATTCCTAATTTCCTCGATCGGCACGCTCCATGCGATATGTATATTTAACAAGTTCAATCTGTTGCTGTTTGAAGTCCTCAATCCAATCACCCAATATGTTCTGAAAACGATCCATCTTTCTTCGTAATTCTTCAGATGATTTTCCCTTCCAATCTCCAATGCTCTCATCAATGGAACGTACATGTCGTTTGTTTGCTTCTAGCATGTCCATTAAGAGGTTAATTTCTTTCTCTGCATTCATTAGATCAACTAACTCGACAACTATACTTCGTGACATAAACTCTATCGCTCCTTCTAAACTTCGTCGGCTTGCCTGAAATCTTCGGCTTTCTGATTAATATATTTGGCAATGCTTTGTACTTCTTCTTCGTACCAACGGCTGAACTTGTGTAGGTCACTTGTCAAACGATCAACAATAGGCTCAAGAGAACGGCTGTCACTTGATTCAATCAGTCTAAGAATGGCATTGGTTGCTGTAGGCAGACTGGCTTGGAATTCGTCGACATGCTGCTGCATCTTCTGCCCAGCCCGTTGAAGGTTCTCAAGTGAGAGCTGAATGGTAACCCCTGCGCCAGCAGCGAGTGTCTGTCCAAGAGGTCCCAGATACGCACCGTACTTTTCAATGAGTTGATTCACCGTATCCTTCATCTTTTCATTGGCGAGTAATGAATTTAAGTATTCGGTGTATCTCGGATTCCCGCCAATTAACGTACCATCTGTGGTATAGAGTGTATTGGTGATAAAACCATTTTCGTCAAATTTGAAATTCTCCAAGCCGTGCGCCTTTTCTCCGCCAAATGAGTTGTATATCTTTTCAAACATTTTTGTACCAGGTGAACCTTCACCTAAAGGAATTGTAACTGAAGTAAACGTGACGTTTTTCCAGAAGGGGGTGAACATATTAAATGAAGAACCATCTGTATTGGATATAAGTGGAACCTTGAATTGGAGATATTGCTTATTGGCTTCTTCATATGTACGATCAATCATAATTGTATTCGCTGCATGCCGTGTTGCAGTGCTTGAGAAACCTGACCCCACCCCATCGCCTGGGCTGACGTAAGCTGTATTTTTCTTGTCGTATTCTCCTGCGTCAATCTTCTTTAGAATTTCATCTGAGACAACGGCTCGAATGCTGGCAGGGTTGTATGTAGTGGATGACAGATTATTATGTACAGCTGTATATTGAGCAAGTGCGCCACCCAACGAGTGACCAGTTGTAGATATCTCCGCATTAGGATAGGCCTCTTTGACCTCTCGGTACAGTTTTTCGGCTAGATAGAATTGGTTGTTCTCATAACGCTCTTTTGTTGAAAGATCCTTTACGGATGGATTTGATAAAATGTCAGGATTCTTCTCAATTGTACTCCTAAGGGTTTTGTAACGCCCTCCAACAACATCAATGCCATCAGTTGCAATATCCGGCACTTTACCCCACGACATATCAGGTTCAGTTCCTCTGTACCCGATAACCACTTGATTATCCTTTTTATTGTAATAAACGACTGCATCAAATCCAGAGCCATTAGTGTCATTAAGTGTAGAATTAGGTAAACTAGCACGTATCCAATTTTCTCTGAACTTTATGTCTTTGGGACTAATGTCCCTATTATAGGAGTCTTGGGACATCGCATGTAGAAGTTCATCATTTAAGAAATTCACTGTATTTACCTTCCTATCTGAGTTATTATTAAAATCATACATATTATCCCAAACGTAATCAAGGAGGAAGATTCCAGTTAAGAAAAAATTCAAAATCTCAGTGATTATTTTGTCTGTAGTTGTCCTTTTCTTCAGTTTTGTAATGATCAAGGATCACCTTAACGATAAGAGAATTGTAGAAAGAGCTACGGTTATAGGTGAAAAATACTTTATGGATAATTACGGTGTGTCTGTTAAGTTTATTGATTCTCAGGTCATGGCTGCGTATGTCACTACTAGAGTTGTATTATACGGATACATTGTGGGTAAGGAGGAAGACCAGGTTTATATTAGTATTGATTATCGTAATTATGAAGTTAAAGACACAGGTGTTCCTGTCGATCTTGAGAAAAAGAAATAATTTTTTACGCAAAGGATTTGTATAGAAAATAAGTCGTAAATGGAGGATCATATTAATCGTTTTTGCAGCTTTCACTTTATTAGTAGGTGGTTGTGCAGTTACATATCATGTGAAAAATAATAATATCGTCAAAAAGGCAACGCCTATAGGATTAGAATATTTTAAAAAAGAGTATAACGTTGACGTGGAGTTCACGGATTCTCAGGTTTTTGCTGGTTACGTATCTTCAAAGGTTATTTTATACGGACATATTAAGGGTGATGAGAATGAGGCAATTAATATAGCGATTAATTACAATACTTATGAGGTTGAACGTGCAGGTGGGCCGAAGTGGCTGATACACCCAGATTAACTTAACATTGAAAATATATTCACCTCTCCATATTTGAAGCCCGCGTTTTAATATATGGGACTACCTGTCGATCATGAGAAGGATAAATGATTTCTTACGCAAAGGATTTGTTTAGAAGATGAGTCGTAGATGGAGGATCACATTAATCGTTTTTGTAGCTTTCACTTTATTAGTTGGTGGTTGTGCGGTTACATATCATGTGAAAAATAGTAATATCGTTAAAAAAGCAACGCCTATAGGATTAGAATATTTTAAAAAAGAGTATAACGTTGACGTGGAGTTCACGGACTCTCAGGTTTTTGCTGGTTACGTATCCTCAAAGGTTGTACTATACGGACATGTTAAGGGTGATGAGAATGAAGCGATTAATATATGGATTAACTACAATACTTATGAAGTGGAAAATGTGGGTGGACCAAAGGGGTTGATACATCCAGAGTAACTCCCAGAAGAGGAATATATCCACATAGAAATATTATAAGCCCGCTTTTTCTATATGGGACTATCTGTAGACCTTGATAAAAAGAAATGATTTCTTACGCAAAGGATTTGTTTAGAAAATGAGTCGTAGATGGAGGATCATATTAATCGGTATTGCAGCTTTCACTTTATTAGTTGGTGGCTGCGCAGTTACATATCACGTAAAAAATAGTAATATCGTTAAAAAAGCAACCCCTATAGGGGTAGAGTATTTTAAAAAAGTATATGACGTAACTGTAGAATTCACAGATTCTCAGGTTATGGGTGAGTATGTCAGACCAGATGTAGTTCTGTATGGATACGTTAATAATGATGTAAATGAAAGGATTTCCATTGCGATTAATTACAACACGTATGAGGTGCAGTATGTTGGCGGACCAGAGTGGCTGTTAGAGAAGGGAGAAAAAATACTTCTCCGAAATACAAATTACAAAATTAATAGTGAGGTAAGACTATGCTTCGTCCGAGGAATATTACTGTGATACTAGTGATCTTGTTAGTCTTAGGAGGTTGCACAGGAATAACTTAGAGGCATTTCAAAGATCAAGAAACTTTAGATAGAGCAGAAGTCAATTGCAATAGAGTATCTGAAAGAAAAGTATGTATAAATTGGGTGTAACTATTACGAAAAAAGAGATGATGCCTAAGATGGCAATGAGTTGGGTGACTGTGTATGGTTACGTAAAAGGTCACAAAGAACAAACATTTAGTGTTTCTATTAATTATGAGACCAATCAAAAAGAGTCTTTTATGTATAGTCAACAATTAAAGAAAGTATTGCAAGCAGAAGGAAGGCTCCAATAATTAATATAGGCTTTTACATATGTAGAGAACGTGAATTCAAGGATTTCAAAATAACAAAAATCAATTCATCGGAGGATGGGACAAATGAAAAAAATCATGTTACCTATAATGAGTGCAGTGTTAGGCATGTCAGTATTACTTTCTTCGCAGGCTTCGGCAGCCACAACTTTTAAAGACGTGCAGGCGAATCACTGGGCAAAATCGGCTATTGAATCGGCTGTATCCAAAGGATATTTCAAGGGATACGGTAACGGTCTGTTTAAACCCAATGCATCTGTAACACGGGCTGAATTTGCGTCCCTTATTTCCCGTGTGGCTAAAGCGTTGCCGCTTTCGGAAGCAGGAGCAACGGATTCCTTTAAGGATTTGGAAGGACATTGGAGTAAGGCGGAGGTAGATCGGGCTGTTTCGCTAGGTTTTATCCAAACTAAAGATTACCCGAACGGATTCAAACCCAATACGCCGATCACTCGGGAAGAAATGGCCAAGTGGATGAGTTCCGGATTAATGGCGTCCAGTGATGAGTACAAGAAGGCATTTGTTGAAACAAAAGAAACGTTACTTCCTGTCAAAGAGGCATTTAAACCAGGTATTGCTCAGGCGAAGCTTCCTTACCTTGCGATTGCGATGGGAACAAACTTAATGAACGGCTTTCCCGATGGAACGTTTGGTATGGAGAAAACGACAACACGTGCCGAGTCTTCTGCTATCTTGTTAAGGCTTGAAGGTGTGCTGAAAAAAGACGCAACCAGCTTTGATGATCTGAACGAGCTACGGATGGTGGGAATTAAAAAGACGAATCTTGAATTGGTATCTAGTTTAACAACAGGTAAGACTTCTATAGCAGATATTTCAGGTAAGCGTAAGACGTTCCGTAATGGGGCCGGTTCTCTAGTGTTTCAACGTTTGCTTGCTGTTAATGTTAGTGACTGGAACAAGAAAAAAAGTATCTATGCACCTTTATTTGTGAATGAATTAGATAAATCATTTTTGAATAGTAGAAATGTAATTCCTTTGTTTTCAGAGATTACTATTTATCCTAAAGCTACTGATTTCAGTGTTGCACATTATATGAATGGTGTTATGGATATGACAGGTGGGTTTAGGATAGATAATGGATTGGATGAAAAATTTGGATATCAAACTTTACCCAATATAGAAAGTGCACAATACTTTGCTAAACATAAAAGTGGTGTGAAGATGTGGGTGGTTAACTACATAAGTCTTAATAAGGCAAGTGGCCAGTTTAATATGGACGATGGATCTTTTGCATTCATTTTAATGAAATGAGGAGGAGTTTATGAAAAAAAAATTGGCTATTGTTTTTTTGTTATTTTCTTTTTTAGTAATATCTAATTTGCTTCCTGAGTTTGCTGAAGCTAATTTTGGCAACGGGTATCCCGATCAGAATTTAGAAGTCACGCCTCCGGGGTTGGCAAAAGGGAAGCAGGCAATTAGAGTTAAAGTTACTGGGGAAGCTAAACCTCGACCTAAAACAGTTTGGACCCAAACAGATACTGAAATTTGGGTGGCAACTCGAAATGAAGGAGATCGAGTTGAAACTTTAACACACAGCAGTGGAGATAGTGCTGTACCTAAAGAAAAGGCAGTAAGAGATAAAATAAATACTCTTAATTATATTCCTGCTTCTTTACAAGACATTAACGGAAATAGATTTAAGAGAGAATTTGTTAAATCAGTTGGGATAGATGACATTAGTTATGTAGAAGCACCAAGTTACAATCCGGTTAATGCTAAACCGAGCTTTGAGAGAGGACAATTATTTGCCATTTTAGAGACTAAAACGGGATATCCGAATGTTTTTTCTGATAAATATCAGTATAGTGTACGTGCAGATGGTGCCAAAAAGTTTCAAGTGGAATATTACACCCCTCTTCTAATCGACTTTAGTGGATACGTAACAGAAACCAAAGAGATTCGCGTTCGAGACGACATGCAGCTGAGAGTTGGTGATGTGAAGTCTCTAGTAGCAGAGGTTCGAACGAAGCAATATGATCAAGAATCTTTTGGAAACTGGGTAAACGTCTCGAAGCGTGCAGATCAGATTGATTGGTCATCCAATCGGAATGCGGTAGTTACAGTGGAACCAAAGACGGGAAAGATTACTGCTCACCAAGAGGGAACCGCAGTGATTACCGCCAAATGGAAAAACTCCGAAGAAGGGCCATATTACATATATGAATCAGTGACGATCACAGTAACAGAAAACCCAATAGAAATACCACACCAACCAGATGCAGCATGTACGGAGTCGCCATCAGGTGAAATGACAAAGGAGAGAATGGCTCCCAATCCCAGCGCAGTGATTAAAGCAGATCAACGCGGCAGCGAACCCTTTGATGTGCTTAAAGGGATACCAACATCCGAAAGTTTGTACGGTAATGTGTTCAGTATGAATTACTTATTTAAAAGCAAGTTCGTGAACATGAAGGGAACTTGTACGTACACAGTTGTTGTTAATAAAACATATAACAAAACGTGGACAAGAGAAGAAACAGTTTCTGATGGAAATGGTGGAACAACAACGGAACGTATCCCTATGAGCCGTCCAGTTACAGTTCCATATTCGTATACAGTGAAAAGGGATTTCGATTATTGGAAAATTGATTCTCTTCTTGTTTATGAAATTACCAATGCGATCTTGAAAAACTATGCACTTAATCCTGAAATAGAGCTATTGCCAGCTGACTATAGTGGCCCTAGTTATGCGGCATCCACAAATGGTAGGTACTATGCGCCTAACGTACCAGCAAGCATTACTGCACCGTCACAAACAGTACCTGGGACGACTACAGAACCAGCCACACCTTCAGAAAACTTAAAACCACTGGCTGAGCAAGCGGTAGCCGAGGTTCAAGTAGAGAACGATTACTTGAAGTTTAAAAATACCGTAGTCATAAATAATCCAAAAGTCGAAAAGACAGCACCTAGACCTGGAGAGATACCAGATCCGGAAGTCATTCATAGGGATGTGCTGTATAGCCCAGATAATGAAATACCGAATAGTCTAGTCAACAAAAAAGATCAGCCAAGTACAGGTGAAATTAACTATGAATTGATGAGCGGTAATATTAATGATGGGAATGCAGAGGAAAAGTTCGATATTCCGGGGATTAATACGGTCACAGTTCATACCCCGGTCGTTAACTATTCTCTCGTATCGGATGATCAGCCGCATAACCAGAAAACCGTACCTAACATGAATCGCTCTGCTCTAATCCTGGAGCGTCCATTCACGGTGCGCATGCCTACCAGTGGCCAGCATCTGGATGTTGGCTCGTATCCGGGGTACGGGAATCGGGACTATGCCAAATATTATCGGATTAAACAGGTGAGGTTCCCTTTTGATGTATATAGCGAAGACCGGACGCAGTTTTATCCGAGGAATACGTGGATTGATGTTCCGGTGTATGTCCTGGATACGACCTTCTATCTTCCGGTTTGGGTCGACGAAGGGGATTACCAGGTACAGTTCCGCAATATTGCCGAGAATGCCCCGGATGATTTCGAAAACATGTCTCGCAGTAATGCGCAGCCAGATGCCAATACCGATCTAACGTATCATCTGGCGAGTGACGAAGTATCTGTAGAAGTGATCGGCAGGTTGTACGATTTTGAAATCACAGATATCGCTGATTACAACTGGGAACTGGTCTTCCGCCGCTTCAAGGGAAGCATTGCCCCGACGTGGATTAGCTACTGGACAGGCACAAAGAATATTGATGGGGACAAGCGCGGTAATTTTTCACAGTTTACCGTACCGATTCGTCCCGGAAGCCATCCGCTTCAGGGGTATCAGAATGTAGCAATTAAGACGGGGTATCATTTTAAATTCGATTTTAAAACCAAAGGCAATATGTTCGGCCCACGAGATGGCATTCGGCTTACACCGACCTTTGATTTTGTGAGCAAGGATGGAAAAACGCGTGTCCCAGTCGATCTGTACTACTCGACCAATCAGCGGAATTTTATCCGCATTGGTTCGGCAGAGGATCAGGTGAAGCGGTTTGTCATTCTGAATGATCGGATGCGTCAGGTGCCTGCCGTGCAGCTGCGTGATACCGCAACGTACAAGTACAATCGCTATGGTGAGATACACCCGGGGATGATGAGCGAGCAAGCGTATCAAGAATACTACCGGGACACGTTTACGAAGATGAAAACACCCGTCGGTGGATACAGCCTGCTGCTGATGCCAGAGCAGCTACGGACGTTTATCGGGCCGAAAACGAACATTCCAGTCACAGCCAGCGCAGATGTACTGCGAGCCAATGCGGCGATTCAGCAATGGTATGGTGAGTATAGCTTGCCAGCAGAGCCCTATGTGGTTCAGGCCGGAACGAACCTGGCCGAGTATGGGCGAACGCATGGTGGACTGGATGCTAAATCACCGATTTTCCTGAAGAACGGATACATCGTGGTGAATTTTAACCTGGAATCTATTCGGGAAGGCAATCTCGCCGCTCCGCATCTGCAATATATCCATGCTCCGCTGATGAACCAGTGGCTGCTGGAAGGCTTCCAGCGTCAGGTGCAGGATAGCTATAACAACTCGTTTACGTTACGAGATGGAGATGTGGTCTTTTACCATGCAGATCGTTCCAGCCGGGATGATTTCAGTGCACAGGTGCCGCATTAAGCAAGATAGAGAAGACATTCTTAAATTAGATATCAGGGATCAAGGTGAGGAAAAGATCGCGTATAAGACGCGTTAGTTTTCACAAAAGAAGAAGTAGAGTCCGAACCTGGACAGATGGAGAACGTGATGAGTAGAATACAAGTGACCCCGGAGCGATTGTTTGAAGCGGCACGAGAGGTCGAGGAGACTCGCGAGCAAATGGAAGATACTCGCGAGGAACTCGTTCGCTTGATTCGCTGGATGGAATCGATGTGGTCGGGGATGGTACGAGAGCGGTTTCTAGAACGATTTGAAGAGAATCAGCCTAGGATGATCGAAACGTTGGAGAATTTAGCCCACATTGCGAGGGAGCTTCGAGAGATCGGCGTACGTTTTCAGCAGGCGGATGAAGTCAGCGGAGCAGCCGTAGCAGGAAACGTAGCGACGAAGTCGATCGGGCTGAAAGCAACGCAGAGCAATGATGGCAAGGGGTATGAGATGAAGTACGATCCCCAGTTCCATATTTGGTTACCGGTCAATGAAAAGGGCGTAACCGATCAGGCAGCCCTGCAAGCGTACGAACGAGATCATGGAAAGATCGATGTGACTAAGATGGGGCAACCGCCAGGGATCAATCCTGTCCCGGAACAGGATCTGATTCAGTTACAGATTGAAGCATTCGAGTTAGGAGTAAATCCATTTACAGGAGAGCCTGTCACAGACGATTACGCCAAGATGATGATCTCCTCCTTGAAGTGGAGTCAGATTGTAGCCGGGATTGGGATGGTTACGGGAAGTATGAAAAACGGCAAGGGTCCCTATAAGGGCCGCGGAAACAGTGCAGCACTGGACAAGGTGAAGCAGACGATTCGGGATGCAAAGGCGAAGCGGGAGAATTCGGGCAATGCGACTAACGGAGTAGGGAATGGTAAAGCTGTACCTAAAGGGTTTGAGAAACAGGCTAAATCTGCAATGGATATTAGTGCTAAAGCCAAGGAAGGAAAAATTAAATTCGCAAGTAACTATCATGGTAGACTAGGAAAAGAGAAAGAGCTAGAGATTTTATCAAAACCTGACGCAGTGTATGTTTCAGGAAACAATTCTCAAAACTTAATATATAGGAAAGGGGTTAATGTGGTAATAGTTGAGAGCAAGGGCAGTTCCAAAGGGAATGTAATTACGAGTTATGGACCAGATGGGGCACGAGGTGAAAGTGGTGCTGCTATATTTGGTGGAAAACCGACAGATCGTGGTATGCCCGTTACACATGATTCAATAGTAAAGGGCAATATTCCTACTCCTAGTGGAGGGACAATGCCACCTGCGACTCAAATTATGCCATGAAAATTATGAAATTGATAATTCAGAATAACTTAAGCAATTATAATGAAGAGATAAAATGGTACTTATCCAGTCAAATTATCTGGATTGGTAAGGCGAAAGATTTTAAAGAAGTAGAAAAACTAAAAAAAACCTCATATGGAAGTTTTGAGTGGTTATGGTCTGATGCGGATACTATTCTATTTAATAAAGAGGATTTGTCATTTACTGGGGCTGTTATAAAGCTAGCAGAGCCTATAAAAGTTATCAAAAAAAAAATCGATTTAAAAATGATTGAAGAAAAAAATGGAACAATTAAATTAACAGAAAAGAAAAATTTTAATAGTAAATTATCCCATATAGCAGAATATTATTCTCGAGAGGATACGATGATTTCTTACTCGAAGACATGGGATAAACTAGAGCGAGTAATTTTAGTGAATATGACTGGGAACTTTTCTTTTGTTCTTCAAAATAATGAGATGGTTGGGTTCGTTCTTAAGAATGCTAGTAAGCATATTATTTCTGATGACATTCATATGGACGAGGGAATAGGAGTTGTTGAATCTGACTTTGCTCTGCAAGTAAGCGCCTTTCTGGAATTAGTAGAAATGATGGAAAGTGATATACATGAGATTGAGGAATCGGAGTTGAAAAAATCATTTATTAGAATATACGATGAAATATTGCCTCATGAAGGAACGAACTATGTTGCGCTGAGAGACACAATATTAAATGTCATCGATTATATGGATTAAGGATATGGCTACATAGTGCGGAATAAACACACATGTGGTTTTGTATTTCGCTTGTTGTATGTAAGAGGTGAACTCTTTTATATTCGACGTCATGGCTGATTTTAATTAAATTTAACATATAAAGCTAGCATATGAAAAATAAAAGAAACTTTTAATACCGAATAATACCCTAAGGGGGGCCTTAGGGTATTTGTTTTGTTGAAAATTGCTTCTAGCTCCTAAACTATTTATTCACCTGATAGGAAGACGCGATCACTTCTACATAACTATCATACCCAACGACAAGGTAATGCTTCAGATCAAGCCGATTCCGGGGATCGAATAGCTTCCCTTTTTGGTCTAAAATGGGTGAATTCATCACCTTATAAAAGCCGGGATCGGGAGGATAGCCGTTTGTCTCCCAAAAGTGAAGTACATCCTCAGTGTAAGGGATCCCTTCAACCTGACCTGCATGTAGCTCGAAGAAATTAACCGTGATGCAGCGCAGTTCAGCAACGGTGCCGAAAGTGAGTTCGACTTCCCGGTATTGATCTAGAGGCACATCCCCACGCGTTTGCACATCTATACGTAAATTAACACCACCCGATTCAGTATAAGTGGCCTTCAGATCGGTTGTGGAGACGCGGAAATCTACTTTTTCAGGCATTAGTATAATGCTCATGGTCGTTCCTCCTGTAGATATTCAGGTTGATAAATTTTATCAAGTATTAAGAAGCCGCAGACTTTATTCGTCAATTATACCATGATCTTTAAAAGGGGACGAAAAGAGACGAATGCAACTGTATGAGGAGTTTTGTCCATGGCAAGAGCATGTTCGGCCCGAGGCTTTGCCCCCGGTAAGAAACACTACTTGCAGCCCACCTACCCACAACGTATGATGAATAGAAATCCTGTACGGAACGGTTAGATAGAAGGGAGGGTAAAGTTATGAAGAACAGCGGGAAAATAGAGAGCTGGGTGACCTCCGAAGGCATACTAGATGAACAGCAGATCATAGGAAGGCAAAAGATATACCAAGGGTTGAACGGAAGGCATGTGGAGCGGTTTACTGCTCAATCCGGTCAGACGTATATTTTCAAACCATTGACGAATCCTGCCCAGTATGGACGTGAACGCTGGATGTACGAGCATGTGATGCCGCAATTACCTCCGGTGTATCCGCAGCTCATCGCGGCTTCCAATCAGGAAGCTGCTCCAGAGCAGAGCTGGATGATCTACGAGGATATGGGCCAGCTGGAGCACTTCTTATGCGAATCGACCCTGATGCTTGCTGCTGCCCACATGGCGGAGTGGCATGCGCTGCCCATTACGTCATGGCAAGAACTGCCGCGAGTCGGCCACAAGCCCTCTATTCGAGATATGCTGCATGAACTGGAGAGGCACAGGCCAGCGACAGCTCAGCTGTTATCCAAGCTACATGTGACCTGGTCTGCATCGGACTGGGACAGGCTCATCACGCTGATACTCACAGCAGAGGAAGTGCTGCCGCTGGTGCTGTGCCATGGTGATCTGCACCCCGGCAATGTGGCAGATGTGGAGGGCAGGCTGGTTATTCTCGACTGGGAGCATGCTCACCTGAACACGCCATTATGGGACGTATACCATCTGCTCGACCTGTCGCATCCGCTCTTCCCTCGTACGATGACGCCCGAGCTGCGGGCGCGGGTCATGAAGGTGTATCTGGACAAGCTGGAGAGCCTTGGCGTGCAGGTTGAACGGGTTTCTTTTGCAAAATGGTACGATGCTTATACGATTGTATTCTCACTCTGGATGCTGCGTCTGATCGACGGTGATCTGAGGAATCCGAACTGTGTATGGCCGCAGGAACAGCTGCGCAATCAATGGCATGAGACGGCTGCGACGCTGGGGCAGTGCATAGAGCATATGAACGGGCATTAGAAATGAAATGTGCAAGTGAAGAATGGAAATAAGGGGTGACAGGTTTGCATAAAGTTGGACTGGTGATGCGTAAAATTCAATTCACAGAGGCTCAGGGACCGCGGGTGTTCGCGGATCGACTGAAGCAGATCGGTCTGGAGCTGGGCGTGGACATCGTGTTCATTTCGCCGGAGCGGCATGTCAGCGGTTACGATTGGCTGCCGGGGTACGAGCATGAGAAGGGGGATCTGGTGAACTATGATATCGTGCTGGATCAGATTCATAGTCAACATATCGAGCATGTGATCTATACGGTGTCGGGATTTACGTTTTTGAAAATGTTTCTGCCAAAGAGTGTGCTGTTTCCGCACAGCTTCCCTGACCCGGCACTGACGGGGTATGAGATGATGAAGCCCTTCTATACGATGGTGGATAAAGCGATTGTGCAGACGGAGTTTTTGAAAAGAGAGCTGGGGCGCAATTTCGGTGTGCATGACGTAAACGTCATTCCGATTGGCTTCAACGAAGAGCTGGCGCATCGCCATTATGATCCGAGTCAGGTCGTGCATAATCGCGTGCTCTGGATCGGGCGGGATGAGGCGAACCGCCGTCCCGACTTGGTGCTGGAATATGCCCGTCAGAACCCGGACAAGGAAGTGTATATGGTGTTTGGCGGTGTGCGTTATAAGGAGAGTATGAAAAAGTATGACATCCCGCATAACGTCAAGCTGAAGTTTGCATTGACCCAGGATGAGATATTTGTGCTGATGAATTCAGCCAAGGTGTACTGGAGCTGCTCGGCGTTTGATACGTTTGCGATGCCGCTGACGGAAGCGATGGCGATGGGGAAAATGGTCGTGAAGCCCGAGCACCCGTGCTACGGCCACATAAGGTCCACGCATGCCTTTGCCGGCAACGAGCATAACTGGTTTGAACTGCTGAACATGGCTGCGGCTGCGCCGCGCAGTGTATCGGAAGACAACCGCGAGTATGCGTTTGGTGCCTTTTCGCGAACCGTGATGAAGGAAGGGTATCGAAACTTTTTTGCAGAATGGTTGAAGTAAGAAGGGGTAGTATGGTTGTGCCTCAGGGACGGGTGCTCTGGGTGAGATCAAGTTTAGATACGGCTTTGCATTGAACGGTTATGAACTTTCCATCTGTGAGGAGGAGAACGTTATGGAAGTACTCATCTTGTGGACGCTAGGGATGTGGGGAGTTCAGCTGCTGATCGAATGGGTCGTGTATCGGCTGCAGGGACGCCGAATGACGTGGCTTCAGTCGATCCTGCCATGTCTGACGCTGCTTGGCGGGGCTGTTGTCATTATGATTAGCATTGATATGGATAGCTGGAACGGAATTGGCTATGCACTGCTTGGTTTTACCCTGGGTACATCAGGGCTTCTGACGTTGGTTACCGTAGCGATTACAGCTCTGGTGCTGCGGCGGCGTGGAAGGCAATAGACTTCAGGCCGAGATGTAGCCAAGCGCTGCGCGCGCGTGGAGCTGCGCGGCAACTGGTCGCGGCTGCTTGCCACAAGGGAAAGGAGCATGTGATGAACAGCATCATTTTGGAACACTGGTCTGCTGAACAGCGTGAGCTGCCTGGCATGAATTGCATTGCTTTTGCAGATGGAACGGTCATTATTTTAGATATCCGTAAATACGATGATCCGAACAGCGGAGAGCGAACCATGTATTGTTCTCCCCTGTGTGATACCACGATGGAGAGTGTGGAGAAGTACAACCCCGATTGCTGGACGACGGTGGATGCATGGACAAGTGTTGATTATCAAGGCGGGAAAATCGTTGGCGGGGACGGGGCTATGGGGAATGAAGGCTTCATTGCCTGTACTGATGCAGAAGACCGTTTAGTGTGGGGTATGTTTTTCGAGGATACGAATCCGATTAAAAAAATAAGTGTCAACGGCACTACATTAATCGCAATCAATGAACATGAAGAGCTGCGTATTGAGATGAACCTGCATAATATGGTCGATATCAAGATGACCTGTCTGCGGTAATTCCAGCATACGCTTATCACCGGATTTCCCCTTTGGAAAAGGGAGTCAAAAATCTGGGGATGCTGATGAAGGATTTCCATGATCGACGTGGGCATGGGTACATCCGGTGGTTGCAGAGAAACAGCCCGCTGTGCTATATTAACAGTACTTATGACAAAGGGAGGTGAAGACAGGTGAATCACAACATGCTTAACAACCGTATTAGCCAGCTGCCGATTGCTATGGCTGGCATTGTTCACACTTTTCCGAACAACGGGAGAAGTCTGTCCAATTTTGAATATACGGAAATTAACATGTGTGAGAAGATGCCTGCCTTGACCTCATTCGGACGATAAGCGTATTTGCTTTATTGCTTTCTGAAGGGCCGCGGAGCTAACCTCCTGCGGCTCTTTTTGTGTTGCGGTCAGGCTCTTCCAACTATAGGAGGAACCTTATTATGATGATCATTAGCGCGCAACAGCTGAAACAATATCACGGAGCACATCTGGTGCTGGACGGCATTACATTTGAAATTATGGAAGGGGATAAGGTTGCCCTCATCGGCCGCAACGGAAGCGGCAAAACAACCTTGATGCGTCTCATGGCCCGGTTAAGCCAGCCGGATGAAGGCCAGGTAATGCTGAAAAAAGACACAAAAATCGGATATGTAGCTCAAGTTCCCGAAGGGCTGGATGACCATACTGTACTGGATGTACTGGGACTTGGATTTCGGGAGCTGATCGCATGTCGTACACAGATGAAGGAACTGGAGCAGCAGATGTCTGATCCGGCCTGTGCGGCCGATCCGGAGCAGCTGGAGCGTCTGCTCAAACGGTATGCGGCGCTGCAGGAGCGATTCGAGCGCGAAGGCGGTTATGAGATGGATGCACGGATTGACCAGGTTGCGGATGGACTGGATATTGCGAAGACTCATTATAGCTGGCGCTTCGGCTCTCTATCCGGTGGTGAGCAGACTCGGGTGGTGCTGGCTTCACAGCTCATTGTGAGTCCAGATCTGCTACTGCTGGATGAGCCGACCAACCATCTGGATCTGGAGCGGGTGGAGTGGCTGGAAGGTTTTTTGCGTGAATACAACGGCACGGTTGTTCTCATCTCGCATGACCGCTATTTCCTGGATCGGGTGGTGACACGCACGCTGGAGTTGGAGGATGGCGAGGCGGAAACGGCTGCAGGTGGATATACCGAATATATGAAGGTGAAGGAACAGCGGCTGCTGAAGCAGTTTGAGGAATTCAAGGAGCAGCAGAAGGTTATCAAAAAAATGAAGGAAACGATTCGCCAGCTGGAGGAATGGGGCCGTGTTGGAGGCAATGAGAAGTTTTTCCGGCGTGCGGCCTCCATGCGCAAAGCGCTGGAGCGGATGGAGCAGGTGAAGCGGCCTGTGCTGGAGCGCCGTCATGCAGATTTCGATGTGCGTCCTACAGATCGCACGGGGAAACGTGTGGCGGTGCTGGAGGATGTGGAGAAACGATACGGCGACCGGGATATTTTACGAGGCGTGTCTGCTCTGCTGGAATATGGCGACAAAACGGCCTTGATCGGCCGCAACGGTTCGGGTAAAACAACGTTGTTCAGACTATTGCTCGGTGAGGAGCAGCCGGATGCAGGCAAGCTGGAATGGGGTGCACGTGTAGATGTGGGTTATCTCGCACAACAGGAGGAGCCGTTGAACCCCAAGCTCAGCGTGCTGGAGCACTTCCGTCTGGAAGCAGGTGTGGAGGAAGGAGAGGCACGCGGCATATTGGCTCGATATCTGTTCTATGGTGCAGATGTTTTTCGCTCGGTCGGACAGCTGTCTGGCGGAGAGTGGACCCGTCTGAGGCTGGCGTTGCTGGTGCAGCGCAAACCGAATGTACTTTTATTGGATGAGCCGACCAACCATCTCGATATTGCTTCAAGAGAGGCGCTGGAGGATTCGCTTGCTGATTTTGAAGGGACTGTGCTTGCGATCTCGCATGATCGTTACTTTGTGAATCGCCTTGCTTCCCGAGTATGGGAGCTGGAGGAGGGTCAGCTGACAACGTACCTTGGGGATTACGAGGCGTATCGGGAGAAGAAGCTGGAACTGCAGAACCGTGGAGCGAAAGATATATCACGGGATCGGGGAGCAAGCGAAGTCGGAAATGGCTTGAAAACGGGGAGAAGGACTGAGGGGACAGACGGGAGCAGAACGGCGCAGGAGTCTGGACTGAAAGCAGGAGGCCGCGGACGGGGGACCGTATGTGCAGGCGGAGAGACTGTCCTGGGGCAATTTCAAGTTCATACTGCGCATGATGCTGGGCAGGGGAAAACGGATCAGGGGAACGACAACGGAAGTAGCAGTAGCAGTAGGAGTGGCAGTCGCAACCGAAACAGCAGCAGAAATGGGCAACAAGGATCTGTACAAAAATTGGAGCAGACGATGGCCCGAATAGAAGTTCAGATTCAGGAGCTTGATCGGCAGCTTGAGGCGTTAGCCCATGATTCGGCAGCTCTGGAGCAAACGTGGAACGAGCGGGAGCAGTTATCCGCGGCGTACGATGAGCTGTTGGCTCAATGGGCCGAGATGTGAGACAGAATTACAGTTGCAGCACAACGTTTGCACGTCAAAAGCATGAATGAGTCAGGGTAACTAGAGAAAAAGGACTTAAAGAACGTATAGGATTGTCTCACCATTGATATGTACTTGGGATGCATGGATGGATGTGAGGCAGTCCTTTTTTTGTGGCGTTTCGGTAGATTGCTTCAAATGCCGAATAAGGTCTGTGGCAATCGTTAGCGCGGCTGGAGGATTGGATATATGTAAGAGCATAGGCTGGAGCATACGATAGAAAATTCCATGTTTCTTTTTACATGTCATAGCGAATAGTGTAACTTTTTTCCTCCTCATGCGTTTAATACGTTTGTGTGTATTGAAACGGCTCATCTACGAGCTCGCAGAGAGGGAGGAGACAGCAATCTATTATTCATTGACGTATCGCAGCTGGTCGGAGGATAAGCAGGCAGAGATCGGTGTACTGGAACAGGCCTCGGTTACGCGGGATGAATTGTTCATGCGCAAGCTGGTGGACGCAACTCTGATGAAAAACAAATTATGGGCCCATCTGTCCAATGAATGTCAGGATCGGCGTGAGCACGCTATTTATGTGACAGCTTATGACCAGCAGATGCCGGAAGGGCACGGTGCTGCTATTGCGGATGCAGCGCTGGGCATGTGTAAAATGTCCTCGATGTACAGCCCGGAGTATATGCTGTGGAATGGGCGATCCTTTGAGGAACTGGAGCTTACGGAGTCTGCTGGCTACACGATGGAGCTGGCTGAGCAGCTGCTGGATCATTACATGGTTCGGGCGGGCAAGACGTATGAGATTCTGTATTCCGTGCTGGATACGGATCGCAAGAAAGTGCTGTTTTTCGTGAAAGAGGTGGATCTGTAATGAAGAAAGAAGAGGTGCAAAGGTCTTTATCTATGCAGGAGGCTGGAACGGGGACTGATTTTACGCCCGGCTCTGAGCCAGCGACTGTATCTGTTTCTCCAGAAGGTTCGAAATCAGCATCAGGTTCTAAACCGGGCTCCAAGGCCAAGCTGGTGGCCTTCTCGCTTATGCTTGCCGTGCCTGCGGTGCTTGCTGGATGTGGCAGTAATGACGAATGTGATCCTCAGTATGATGAAGGATGCGAGTACGATTCCAGCAGTGGTCATTACTATTATGGCGGATACGGCGGATCATCCTATCGCGGAAGCAAGGACGGCAGCAGCTCGTATAAAAGCTCTTCCAAATCCAAATCGAGCGGTTTCGGCAGCTTTTTCCGCAGCTCAGGAAGTTAAGGAAGAAGGAGGTTGGCTGCATGAGAACCGTATTTACACTTCCATTCAGTCACGATGAGGTTTTCTTAGGGGAAGCCGGAGAGAAGATTCCATATCATCGCATGTATGGCAAGCAGTATTGTGTGCCTTCACTAACGGTTTATACACCGGAGGAGCTGAATGAACTACGTACTGCAGCCGAGGCTGTGGACGCTATTTACAGTAAAGTCATGCGTTTTATCCAGCGGTATATGCCTGATTCGTTTCTGGAGGGACCGCTTGGCATTCATCCGGGGCTTATTCCGGCAGCACGGTTGGAGAGCGTTGCAGGCGGAATTACTCGTCAGGACTGGATCATAGGTGAAGCTGGCTTGAAATGTATTGAAAATAACACCGACACGCCTACGGGCATACCCGAATCAGCGGCACTTGAAAGCCTTCTGATCGGACTTGCGGCCGACCAGACATGGACTTCACCTTCAGCTCATATGGATGAGCGCATTCGGGAATGCTTTCGCTCCTGGTTAACGTTCTATGCCGAGCAGGGTTTGGAGGGGCCGGTTACATTCACTTCATATGGCGAGCATGTTGAGGATCGAACCAATACCACCTACTTGATGGAGCGTTGTCGTGAAGCCGGATATGATGTGCTGTATGCACCGCTTGAGGAGCTTGAGATTGTACCGGGAGAAGGACTGTATCATTATGGACGTGAAATCCGTCTCTTATATCGCCTGTATCCGCTGGAATATCTGATTGGGGATCGGGACGAGACGACGGGTGTAAACATTGGTGCTGCATTGATTGAGCTGGTACATGAAGGGCAGCTGGGGCTGATGAATCCGGTGCAGCATGTGCTGATGCAGAGCAAAGGCTTTATGGCTGCGATCTGGTCGTTGTATGAGCGGAATGAGCAGACGCCCGAGTACTGCGGGTTTACGCTTTTTGATGAGTCTGAGATGCAGGTAATTTCACGCTATCTGCTGCCAACGTACTTTACTGCGGCGCCGTTTGAGCAGAGCGCTGTGCCTTATGTAGCCAAGAGCTATTGGGGACGCGAGGGGCGTGGAACTCTTTTGCTGGATCAGGAAGAGGATCTGGGAACGACGGAGATGAACATGAAAACTCAGATGCAATCTGCAACGCTGGATAAAGATGAAAAAGACGATGCAGATGAAGAGATTGAAGCGTATTATGCAAATCAACCCAAGGTATATCAGCAGCTGGTGCCAATGGAGCAGGCGTCAATTCAGACGGAGGATGGCCCATACAGCGGTTATCTGTTGACGGGTGTATTTGTAATTGGAGGACGGTTCGCTGGCATGCTGCCGCGGGTCGGAGAGAAGGTCACTGGTGACATGGCCTATTATTGCGCAGCATCGGTGCGTGAACGGATGAATGATGAGGAGGAGAAGGAATGGAGAAGCTGGGATTAAACCTGTTAAATGTAGCGCTAGGTATGGGGATTTTGCTGGTGGTGCTGGTGTGTGGATACTTTGCTTTCAGCAAATTAACCCGGTATAACGATAGTGAGCAAATTGCAAAAGGCAATGAAGCGGCAGGTATGTATATGGGCAGCAAGCTGCTGGGGCTGTGTATTATTGTGGGGATGGTATCCTTCTCGACGCATGCGTGGCTGGATATGCTGCTGTGGTCCGCAGTGGGTATTATTATTCTGTGCCTGGTTTATATTATATTTGATTTCCTGACACCGAAAATGCGGGTATGTGAGGAAATTTCGCGTGGTAATATGGCGGTGGCACAGCTGCTTCGATCCATTATCATCGGTGTTTCCATCGTCATCGGTACGTTTTTGATGTAAAATAAACCCTGACGTTTTGCATAGATATATCCGTTGAATGAACTTGCTGATGTACACAATAATTGTTCAACGGATGTAGAACGAATCTTAGGTGGAAGAAGGAGCGCGGCAGCATGAGAAGAGTCATCATTGATACGGATACGGCAGGAGACGATACGATTGCGATCCTAACGGCATTGCATCACTTTCAGGTGGAGGGCATCACGATTACTGGCGGCAACGTGCAGTTTGACCAGGAGGTTGAAAATGCACTGTACACCGTACAGGTTGCCGGACACGGCGGCAAGGTCCCGGTATACAAAGGCTGCGAACGGCCGCTCATGGCCTATGGTCAGGCCCAGCACCGCACGGTGGAAGATGTGCACGGCGATGACGGCATGGGCGGTGCACATTTCCCCAAAGCCGATCAGCGTCCCGAGAGCGGGCATGCGGTTGATTTTATTATTGATAAGGTGCATGCAAACCCGGGGGCGATTGAACTGCTGGCGATTGCACCGCTAACCAACATTGCGATGGCGATTCAGAAAGATCCAACGATTATCCCTGAAATTGCCCATCTGTACATTATGGGTGGAACGAACAATGCGCTGGGCAATATCACACCGGCAGCGGAGTATAACTTCTATGTGGACCCTGAAGCGGCCAAAATTGTACTGCATGCAGGCATCCCGACTACGATGGTTGGCTGGGAGATGTGTACCCAATACTCGGTGATGGATGATGATGATCATGCCGAGATTGCAGCGCTGGGCTCATCCGGTGCGGAATTTTTCACGGCAATCAACAAGGTGGTTATGCAGTTTAACAAATCCGTACATAAACTGAACGGAACAACCCACCCGGATACACTGCTGATGGCCGTGGCGGCTGATGAGTCGCTCATGACCAAGTCCGGTCATTATTATGTCGATGTGGAAGCGGCTGGAGAACTGACTCGTGGATACAGCGTTGTTGACATTAACGGACGTTTTGGCAAAGCACCGAATGTACGTGTCTGTGAGGCGATTGATCGACCGAAGTTCAAGTCCATGCTGCTGGATGTGCTGTCTGCGATTAAGTAACTCATCTTTCATTGCAATGCAGATCGAAAAAGTTGAAAAGCATGCTGAACCCGCCTTATTACTTCATGAAGGCGGGTTTTATGCATTTAACGCCTAGTGAACACACAGATGAACAAAGGTCATGCCCCCAAAAACGAGCGAATGCCTGTAGTAACGAGGTCATGGTCCTCCTCATCAGGCAGACCGGATATCGTGATGGTGCCAACCTGTCCTTCCCCTTTTAAAATCAACGGAAATGCACCACCAGCGAGTACATAATCAGATTCAGGCAGATCGTAATCTTTCTCCAGAGTTTTGTTTTTGCGCCGAATCCAGTTTTCATTATCGGGATGAGTTCCTTCCATCGCATGAAGAAACAGACGATGTCCCTTTAGCGTAATATCAATGGTCACAGCCTGTGAGCGTTGCTGCTTCCTGAGTCAGATGTTGGCCGAGCTGTAGCGCTGTTTCGGAGTTGAACGTGTTCCATACTAACTCCTGTTCTTCCTGCTGCATCTGCTCGACACACGCCATGCTTGTACCTGCCCACGGCAAATGGTGGATTTTATCGGATGTTATAAGAGATGCGAGGCTGTCTCATTTGGAGGCGCTATAATTACTGTGGTAAAGTAAGAGGGTGCGCTTCGCTTGAACTTATAAGTGCAGCTTAAAGCAGGCAGGAGGGAATGGACGATGCTGTTTTATTTTGTCGCACTGCTGGTTACGCTGGTGGACCAGGGTACCAAAATTGCGGTTCGAATGTATATGGAGGTTGGCGAGGTGATGCGGCTTGGTGATTCGGGGATGCAGCTGCAGCATTATGAAAATAGCGGTATGGCGGGAAGCATGTTTCAAGGGAATGCACGTCTATTCGGAGTCATCGCTGTGTTGTTTATCGCAGGCATGCTCTATTATCGGCGCAAAGGCGAGATACGGGGATTCTGGATGCAGGCCGGGGCAGGCTTTATGGTCGGCGGTGCTCTCGGCAACGCCATAGATCGGTTTGTTTATGCACGGGTAACGGATTTTCTGGTGTTTCCGTCGGGACGAGGCATATTGAATCTGGCAGATGTGGCCATTAACATCGGTGTGGTGATGCTGATCATCGGCATGTTGATTCGTGTATACCAAGGATATCGGGAGAAGCGTCTGCGTAATGCGTTGCCTAAAGGGTAACGTTGATGGATAAAACCAATTGACCAATGATTGGTGAAGAATATTCTAATGTATAGTTGTAACAAAAAGCCGAAGCAGAGGTTAATCCTGCTTCGGCTTTTTGTTATTGCGACTTTTTTTAGAAGAAATTTAGTTATTTAATTTGGATATTTCTGCATCAAGATCAGCTAGTTTTGTGGAAGAGGTGGTCAGCTCTTTTTGTAAGTGTAGCCTGGTCAGTATTGCCTCCTCGTTTGACAATTGAGCGAAATCTTTTTTGATATATTTTTTATAAATGGCTGTGTTTAATTGAACGATTTCATTTGCAAGTTTTAGGCTCTTTTCTAAATTAGCAGTTACAACTAAGTCAGAAATAGATTCACTTTGCAAAAGAAGTTTTTCAAACATAGCTCTACTTGAATTAAAGTAGATAAAACCAGGAAGATAATTAAGAGTAATAGGTTCATTCTTGTCCAAAGAAAAAGCCTTTTTCCCATCAGGAGAGTTATAGACCAGTACATAGTTTGCATATTGAATCTGATTTTGATTTAACTGTTCATAGCTCTTGCATAAGAATAGTAGTTCTTCTCTACTGATCTTCTTTTTATCTATAGCGCTCTCCAAAGTTGACAAGATTGAATCTGAAGTGGAAAGAATGCTGCTCTCGTAATCTGACAGCACCTGACTGTATTGTTGATTTAAATAGTCTTTTAGTTTTCCGTTACTTGAATTATACCCATAAACATTTGCAACTAGAGAGGCTGCAAGAGCAAGAGTTAAAATGATAAACCCATTTTTTTTGCTCATTTTTTTCATAAGTTAAGGATCTCCTTAGAACAACTTTGATGTACAACTGTGTATACACTTTATCTTAATCGCAATATCCATTTTATTCAACTCCTTGACAATATATGTATTCTTAAATATATTTATAACTTAAATAAGGTTAAATGGGAGGTATTGTAAAATGAAAGCGGTATTAAAGAATGTAACCTTGCTGTCTTTAATTATTACACTAGTCGTATCTTTTAATGGAGTTAGTAGCGCTTCGAGTGAGCCTGTTATTGAAAAAGGGGAGATCCCTCAAACCACAACATCTATTCCTGGATACATGGTTTCGAACGAGAACATTCAAAGAGTCATAGGGTCAGAAGAATATTCGAATTACATCGCTGAAGAGAAGTTAGTGCATCGGACTAAACTATTAATAGATAATTTAACGTTGGATGGCGATACTGTACATATTAACGGGCTAGTCAGATACAATGGTGGAGTTGTCCCACTTCAATTGGATGGTACGTTGTATTCAAGTAGAGAACAATCCGATGGTATTGATAGTTATGTTGGAGACTTGAAAGAGATTAATGATAGCTTTAAAGTTTTACATTTTAAGATAAAAACCAATGATAGGGCCGACACAAGTCTTATTTCTACCGATTTACGAAACACAGCCAATATTAAATTATATCTACAAGATAAAAAAGGAGATATGTTCTACTTTGAAGAGAAGTTGAATCATTTGAATATAGATACTTCTAAAATCACTACAGATGGATCGTATACAGATAGCCTTTTAGATGGTAACTGGTTTGAACAAATTCTTGCTCCTGCAGAGTCGCATAGAATTACTAATGAGGAGATTGGCCCTTTTTCAGCTAATCCCTACATTAAATCATGTTCCAATGTTTACTATTCAAAAGTCCCTTTTGGTGTAGACGTAGCAGAATTTTATTTTTGTCCTAAAGTTGAGGGGAATATCGTTGATGTTGGTAAAGCAGGTACTGCCAATTGGACTTCCAGACTAACAGTTGCAGAACATGTAAGAGTTAATGGGAATACTACTAATGGTATTGAGCAACGTTATAAAATAGGCGGAGTAACAAGTGGAGGCACTCAAACTCTCGGAACTATCGCAGCGGGGCAGAATACAGTAATTACTTCCAGATTAATCGGTGGAGTATATAAAAAATCCACTTCAGAAATTAAAGCTAACTGGCCGGTTATCATAGGACTTTTCACCAAAAATGTCCCATACTATGCTGCTGGAAAATCAGCATATAATGTACTTACAAGTATCTCGTATCAAACAAATACTACAACAGTAAATGATACTATGTATCAAAATGTGGTTGGTAACGTGAGTGGGTACTCCTATAAAATTGATAAATCAGCATATCTATATGATGCAGGTCATTATCTTGATTTAGGTCTTCTAGTTTCCACTTGGGATTCTAAACAAAAAAGTAACGAGAGTACTACAGCCTATATCAATTGGAAATTTGACGTTAGTTTCTTAGGTTCAAAAGTGGAGACATTAGATTGGAAAATTCCGGTTAACTACAGGGTCAACGCTAATTAGTTTGTCACTGATATAAAAATGATATTTCGATAACAATTGTTGAGTCAACTCAAATCAAAAAAAATAATTAATTACTACATTATTAGATGTAAAAGAGTTTGTTAGAAAGGGAGAGAAGGAAGGGAGCAAACAAAGCGCTCCGCTTCTCTCTCTTTTTTGTATTCTGATTTGTAAAGAACGCTTAAATTTATTGATTCCCATCCTAATCTGTGCTATTTTGAATTCGATTAGTTTAATCGCTAAACAAAGTGAATTCAATCAGAGGAAAAGCAACATAAGCAAGAATATTTTTTTGCAAGCGCTTCAATGATTAAAACAGCATACACAGACGAATCCGGCATCAAGTGTATCCCGTCATCCAGAATACGGGCGTGAGATGGTGGTTTCTTTACCATGCAGAAAGAGGGGATTTCGGAAGGTGCAGCGGCAAAACAGACCTTTTAACTCACTTCGCAATCAGATCTTTGGCGGTTTTGTGATGGTGATGCTTGTAGTTCTGCTCATCGCAGGTATTACGGCATACGACCGTGTAGCGTCTTTGCTGAAAAGCAATGCCGAGAAGCACATCCAACAGACCGCCGTACAGGCTAGCGGCAGGCTGGACGCGCTTATCGCACAGGTCAATTCCTTAACGGCCCAGGTTGCAGATGATACCTATCTTCAGCGTTTGTTATATGAGGAGAAGCAGGGAAAGAAGGCCACCTTTAATCAGCGGCAGGCACTCCTGCAGATCGCGGGCAGCTATCAATCCTTCATTAATGGTGCGCAGAGCATGGAAATTTACACGACGAATTACAGTCGGATATTTCCGATGGATGACCGTTCATTAAGTCACAGGCTGGATCGAGGCTGGATTGTTCAAGCCGATGAGGGTAAAGGGCGGCTGGTATGGGCCGGCTCTGATCCCGATGATCCAAGCATTCTTCTGGCCATTCGGCGAATCAACTTGCTGGATCGTTCTTTTGAGCATGGCGGTTATGTGGTTGTGCGTATGCAGCGAAGTTTTTTTCAACTCAATGATTCAGAGCGTTCAGACGGCTCTCAGGATTCAATCATGCTGCTGGACGGCGGCGGAGAGGTCGTGACCTCCAATCTGGATGTACACCTTGACCCTCAAGCCGTGATGGATAGTGAATCTGTCGTTCAGAATGGCAAGGAGTCGTATATCGTGGTGAAGCAGCGATCCGAGCTAACGGGCTGGACGCTTGCCGTGCTGACTCCGCTGCGGGAAACGACTGAAGGGGTGTCCATCCTCAGAACGGCTTTATTTGTTTCGGGTGTAATTGGCGTTGTGCTTTTTCTGGTAATGTCCTTTTTTCTGTCTACGATGATTACTCGTCCGTTGATTCGCTTGATGCGGGCAATGCGGGGAGCGCAGCCGGGGGCGATGAGGCCCAATCTCATGGTTAGCTCCACTTCGGAGATCAATGAGCTGAACGAGGTGTATAACCAGATGGTCTACAGGCAGAATGAGCTGGCACAGGTAGTGCATGACAAGGAAGTCATGCAATCCAGGGCAGAGCTGAAGGCGCTGCAATCGCAGATTAACCCTCATTTTCTGTTCAATACACTGGAAGCCTTCTATTGGTCACTGGAGGACAAGGGTGAGGAGGAAATGGCTCGAATGGTTATCGCGATGTCCCGATTGTTTCGTTATATCATCTCCAGCCCGCATCAGGATGAATGGGTGACAATTGCGGACGAGCTTGAGCATGTAGAACGGTATCTGAACATTATGCAGATGCGGCTTGGCGACAGGATGCAGTGGGAGATCCGGCTGAGTGAAGAGCTGCGCACGGTACCGATGCCCAAGCTGCTGATTCAGCCGCTGGTGGAAAATGCCGTGTTGTACGGTGTAGAGAGCACCCTGAAGCCAGGAAAGATAGAGATCAACGTGTATCCGTCATCCATCACAGGTCTGGTATGTGTGGAGGTCCGTGATGATGGGCCAGGTATAGAGGCGGAGCGTCTTCAGACGATCCAGCAAGCATTAAAGGGTGGTGATCCGCTGGCCCCTGGCAGAGGGACCGGTGTAGGGCTGGTCAACGTCCATCAGCGTCTTCAATTGTACTTTGGCGGCAGCCCTCTTGGTGAATATGCAAGACTTGTGGTAGTGAGTGAGGCGGGAGCTGGAACGGTAATTCGTTTTCATATTCCAAAGGGAACGGAGGCTGCATATGATTCATGAAAAAACCATTCTGATTGTAGACGACGAACCTCGCACAAGAGAAGGCATCCGTAAAACGCTGGAGGCACGGTATGCCGGAAAGAACCGGATACAGACAGCGGCTAGCGGTGTCGAGGCCAGAGAATGGCTCGCGAGCCAGCCTGCTGATCTGCTGATCACGGATGTGCGTATGCCGGAATTTTCCGGCTTGTCGCTGGTGGAAGCGATTCAGCATTTTCCTAGTAAACCTGCGGTTCTCATTATGTCAGGGTATGCGGACTTCACGTATGCACAGCAGGCGATCAAACTGGGCGTGGTGGATTATTTGTTGAAACCCATTGAGAAGCAGCAACTGCTCCAGACGGTAGAAAAAGCACTTCATATTCATGAGCAGCAGCGGCGCATCCAGGCTATGCAAGAAATCGTTGATCCCAAGCTGATGGATATCCGGGAGCGGAGGGATCAGCAGGGCAACACCCCGATTGGAGAAGCCTTGTCCTATATTGAGGCACATCTGGGTGAGCCCATAACGATGCGGGAGCTTGCCGACTCCGTGCATCTGAACTCCAGTTATTTCAGCGTATTGTTCAAAGAGCAGGTTGGGTTGAATTTCAGTGAATATCTTATGCGCAAACGTGTCCAGCGGGCGAAGGAATTACTGGTGCAGACTGCCTTGCCTATATCGGAGATTGCCGGGAGAGTGGGCTACCAGACGGATAAGTATTTTATCAAAGTGTTCAAAAGCCTGGAGGGCATCAGTCCAAGCAAATACCGTCATACCGTAAATGAGAAGAGTTAGTAAGCGTATATGCGCGATATAGAAAAAACCTCTTAAAATAGTGGAGTTTTACCAAATCATCCTATCCTTATGAGGTGGGAGAGCCCATGCTACAATTTTATTAAAGCGGTTACAACAACCGTAATTCCACTATTGGGGGTTGGAAATATGAATAAAAAGACACTGGCCATGCTGCTGTCATGGACACTGATTCTGGCTGTCATTTTGTCTGGATGTAACAGTGCAGGTTCTGGTACAGGCAGTGAATCCGGCAGTAATGCAAGTGGTGGTGACCAAGGTGCAGATGGCAAGGTTACGCTGAAATTCATGCATCTCTGGCCTGCTGGCAGTTCAGCACAACAGAACAAGCTGGTCAACGATATTATCCAGCAGTATCAGACCGATAACCCAAATGTGACGATCAAACAGGAAGTGCTGGAGAACGAACAATACAAGAACAAGCTGAAGATTCTGTCTGCTTCCAATGAACTTCCTGATGTCGGTGTAACCTGGGCTGCGGGCTTCCTGGAGCCTTACGTAAAGGGTAATCTGTTTGCACCGCTGGATGAGCTGTTGAATGGCTCGCTGGGCGAGAAGTTTATTGCGGGCACAACGGAGGCTTATGCAGTTGACGGGAAAACGTATGCGCTCCCAATCGAGCTGAACATCTCTCCGATCTATTATAACAAGGCGATTTTTGCAAAATACAATTTGCAGCCACCAGCCACCTACGATGAATTCCTGAATGTGGTGAAGACGCTGACCGACAATGGTGAAGTGCCGATTGCACTGGGCAACAAAGACCGCTGGACGGGCTCACTCTGGTATATGTATCTGGCTAATCGTGTAGGCGGGGATGCGCTGGAGAAAGCCATTAACGGCTCCGGCAAGTTTGACGATCCGGCTCTGACGCAGGCTGCGGCTGAAGTGCAGAAGCTGGTGGATATGAACGCATTCAACAAAGGATTTAACGGCTTGTCCAATGATGAAGGCAAATCCGAATTTATGAATGAAAAAGCAGCGATGTACCTGATGGGAACATGGGAACTGCCGAACTTCACAACGAATCCCGACATTCCGCAGGAATTCAAGGATAAGGTTGGATTTTTCAAATTCCCGACGATTGACGGCGGCAAGGGTGATATCAACAGCTGGGTCGGTGGACCGGGTGTAGGCCTGTTTGCGGCTCAGAACTCGAAAGTGAAGGACGAGGCACAGAAATTTATTCAATACTTTGTGGAAAAATGGGGCGAAAGCTCAGTGACCGAGGCAGGGGTCATTCCCGCAACCAAAGTCGATACCGCTGCCGTACAGCTGCCACAGCTTTATATTGATCTGCTCAATGAGCTGAACCAGGCGAGCAGCTTGACGCTCTTTGCCGACGTGCAGATGAAGCCGGCTGCTGCTCAGGCGCATCTCGATATGATTCAGGCGTTGTTTGGCAAAGCAGTCACACCGGAGGACTTTGTGAAGAATCATCAGGCGGCCATCGACAAGGGTAACTAATGTGCCCTGCTGCTTATACTGATGGCTAATACACACCTCACCTGCACCATCTGAATGCTTGAACGCTCGAAGGGAGGACCCAGTCTTGGACAAAGTCATGTCGAACCGTCTGGTAGCTGCGCTGTATGTGCTTCCTGCACTGCTTTTGCTGCTGGTTCTGGTCTACATCCCGATTGTGCTTACCGGATATTACGGTTTGATGCAGTGGGACGGGATCGGGGCAATGACGTTTATCGGTCTGGACAATTACACCACACTGCTGCAGGATGGCACGTTCTGGCAGAGTGCAAATCATACCTTTTTGTTAGCCTTATTCTCTGCGCTGAGTCTCATCGGATATTTGATGATTGCGCTGGTGCTGTCAGGCAAGATCAAGGGCGCCAATTTTTTTCGCAAAATATATCTCATCCCGATGCTGTTATCTTCCGTTGCGATCGCTCAGTTATGGCTCAAAATTTACCATCCCAGTAACGGTGTATTGAACACGTTTCTGGAAGCGATCGGTTTCAGCAATCCGCCAGCCTGGCTGGCGGAGCCATCACTGGTGCTGTATGCCCTGTTCGTACCGATTCTGTGGCAGTATGCAGGCTTTTATATTTTGATCTATTATGCTGCACTCAAAAATATTCCGGAATCACTCATTGAGGCTGCCCGCATTGATGGTGCGAACCCATGGCAGATTGCATTCCGCATCAAGCTGCCGCTGATTACGGAAGTGATCAAGGTGACCGTGGTGCTGGCTGTGGTCGGCTCGCTGAAATATTTTGACCTGATCTATGTCATGACAGATGGTGGTCCGAATGGCTCCAGTGAAGTGATGGCCTCCTACATGTATCGTCAGGCATTTCGCAGTTTTGACTTTGGGTACGGCAGCGCAGTAGGTTTCTTCCTGCTACTGATCTGTCTGGTCGTGACCTGGCTGCTTCGAAAGGCCACAGCCTCCAAAGATACGATTCAATATTCCTGACGCATACGCAAAATGAAAGGAGGTCATCCCGTTGAAGACGGAACCAGCTGTTCGGCTGCCAATGGGCCCGGAGGCAGGTCATAGCCCTGTATGGACGAAAAGACTAGGATATGTTCTGCTCTATGTGCTGCTGTCCCTGGTAGCTTTGCTTCAAATCCTGCCATTAGTGTGGCTGATGTTATTTTCACTCAAAAATAATCAGGAAGTATTCGATATGGCGCCTTTTGCGCTTCCGGCTACGCCGCGTTGGGAGAACTATGTCAAGGTATGGACGGAAGGCAATATCAGCTTGTATTTTTTTAACAGTGTGTGGATTACAGTGGTTTCTGTCGTGTTTACTGTGCTGTTTGCGAGTCTCGTAACGTTTGCCATTACACGGATGCGCTGGAAGGGACGTTCGCTGGTGCTGGGGTTATTCATGGTGGGACTGATGATTCCAGTGCATTCCACCCTGATTCCGCTGTTCAGTCTGTTTTTGAAACTGCATCTCACAGACCATCCATTGTCGGTCATTCTCTCTTACATTGCATTTAATATGCCGATCACGATTATGATCCTGCTCGGATTCTATTATGCACTTCCGAGAGAGGTGGAAGAGGCGGCGGTGATGGACGGATGCTCTGTCAATCGGATATTCTTCCGGATCGTGCTGCCGATGACCGCTTCCGTGCTCGCTACGACAGCAATCATTAATATGATCTATGACTGGAATGAATTTATTTTCGTTAACACCTTCATTAGCTCAGATACGTATAAAACGCTGACGGTCGGGGTGCAGAACTTTATTGGACAGTATACAACCGATTGGGGTGCGATTGGTGCTACGCTGATGATCAGCATTCTGCCTATTCTGATCGCGTTCCTGGTACTAAGTGAACGAATTGTCGAAGGCATCGCGGCCGGTTCGGTTAAAGGATGATTGCCTGTCAGTGCTTTCGTTGTTTTAAAATGTAACAGATTATAGGCCCTTCCATTATTCACGCAGCATGCGTGGTGGAAGGGCTTTGTTATGTCTTGGAGTCGTCACAGAGCGTCATGCAAAAGGGGTAGCCGGACAGGTTTTATGAAAACGGTAAAATGCCTATTTCTGGAATTTCAAAAAACTTTCAATTATTTTCGTAAAACTACTGCATTTTCAAACCACCTGTGCTAACATACCCTATGAAATCAAGCCCACGTTGGAAAGGTGAGAAAATGACAGCAATATCCTCCACCAAAGAGTCCCTCCGTTCAGATGCCAAGGATTTGAAATTAATTCGGCTGACCTGGCCTATATTCCTGGAACTCTTCTTGTTTATGTTAATGGGGAGCGTAGATACGCTCATGCTTAGTTCTGTATCGGATAATGCCGTCTCCGGGGTGGGTGCGGCCAACCAGATTATCTCGATTGCAATTCTTGTACTCGAAGTCATTGGACATGGTGCTGCGATTGTTGTAGCCCAATATATCGGTTCGAAAAAGCTGACAGAAGCAGCACAGGTTACAGGCAATGCCATCACGCTTAACCTGGCGGTTGGATTGATCCTGAGTGTGATCTTCCTGGTGTTTGGCGGACATTTGCTGTCGCTTTTAAATATACAAGGTGAAATTTATGATTATGCTCGTTCCTATATCAGCATTGTCGGGGGCGGAATTTTTCTGCAGGCCCTCATTAATGCGCTGGCTGCAACGATTCGTACACACGGCTATACCAAGGAAACGATGTATGTGTCCGTGTTTATGAACGTCATTCATGTTGTTGGCAACTATGCTCTGATCTTTGGACATTTCGGCCTGCCGAAGCTGGGTGTAGAAGGGGCAGCGATCTCGACGGTGGGAAGCCGTTTCATCTGCCTGCTGATCTTCTTCTGGCTGCTGTATCGGGTAAGTGAGGTTCGTGTAGATTTCGAATATTATATCAAGCTGTCCAAACATTTTATTGGAAAAATACTGCGAATCGGCATTCCGTCTGCGATGGAATCCATGGTGTATCACTCTTGCCAGCTCGTATTTACGCTGTACGTGACTTATCTGGGTGCAGAAGCGATGGCAACGAAGCAGTATGCAGGTAACATTTCGAGCTACATTTATCTGTTCAGTATGGCCATTGGCATGGGAACGTCTATCATTGTTGGAAGGCTTGTAGGTGCGCGCCGTAAGGATGATGCGTATAAACGTGTCTTTGACAGTGTAAAATGGGCCCTTCTGGCCACAATTGTGATTGACGTGATCATTATTATTTTCCGCGTGCCGCTCATGGGCATTTTCACAGATAATCCGGAGATTATCCGGCTGGGCGCTCAGGTACTGCTGCTTAGTCTGTTGCTTGAAACCGGCCGTACCTGCAACATTGTCATCATCGGTTCGCTGCGTGCGGCAGGGGATGCGAAGTTCCCGGTTTACATGGGGCTGATCTCCATGGTGTGCATGAGTCTGCCTCTTGGATATCTGCTGGTATTCCAGTTGGATCTGGGACTCGCAGGTGTATGGCTTGCCATTGCGGCAGATGAATGGACACGTGCGGTCATTATGTACTTCCGCTGGAAGAGCCGCGCATGGGAGAAGCATGAACTGGTGGAGCACGATGAGGATGAGACGGGTGCACAGCCGGTTCCGGCGGTCTGATGGGCTGTCACGTAATCGTGAAGCCAGTTCACAGTAGATTAGTAAAATGAGTCTTAGAGTTAAGCAGAACCAGTCAGGGACAGTTATTGTCCCTGATCTGGCTCTGTTTTTTTATTTTTCGCAAAAATGATCAAAACGGCTCGTGTGTGAACACGTATAGTAAGGATATGGAAGGGGGACATCCTCAATTGAGTCGATATCAGGAGATGATTCAGAACAGCTTGATCTACATCGAGAACCATCTGCATGAAGAGATTGGACTGGAAGACGTGGCATCGCAGGCATTGTTATCCCCTTATCATTATCACCGGGTATTCCGGGAAGAGGTGGGTATGACCGTGGTTGATTACATTCGACATCGGCGAATGAGTCTGGCGTCTATCGCACTGCGCTCCACAGACGCAGGTATTTTGGACATTTCACTTGCCTGCGGATTTGAAAGTCAGGAAGCGTTCACTCGTGCCTTTCGCAAGATGTATGGCATGCCGCCTGGACGTTTTCGCAAATTATTTGATCTGAAACTATTCACTGGAAAAACCAGAGGAGGAGAAATAGAGATGAATGCTACAACGGCAATCAAAGGTTGGATGTTAACGGGGAGTCACCCGCAAAACTATGAGATGGGTATTGATCCTGCCGAGGTACATCAAGGGAAGGCTTCTGGGTATTTGAAGGCCGTTACACCGATGGAGCCGAATGAGTTTGCGACGATGATGCAGCAGTTCCGGGCAGATAAATATGTAGGTAAACGGATGAAGCTGTCCGGGTTTGTCAAAACCGATCGTGTGGATGCATTCTGCGGACTATGGATGCGTGTGGATAACCACGTACATGATGTGCTGCAATTTGATAATATGCACGACAGGCCGATCACGGGTACACAGCCATGGAATCAGTACAGCATTGTGCTGGATGTACCGGCAGAGAGTGCAGTCATTTCGTTTGGGGTGATCCTGAATGGTAAAGGAAAAGTATGGGTGGACAGCTTCCGCTTCGAGGAAGTGGATCTGAACACACCTGTGACCCATATGGAGACGGAATATGAGATGTCGGACGAGCCGTTAAATCTATCGTTTGAGGAATAGGAAATCAAATGGTGCGCGGGTTATTTTTAAACAGAAGGAGGGGTGGGAATTATGGTATAATGCTGGTGAAGAATGGAGCTGATGATGTGTGACGGAACTGCTTGATCCACGGGTAGATTTTGTGTTCAAACGCATTTTTGGAAGTGAGCAAAATAAAGATGTTTTGTTGGCTTTTCTGAACAGCACGTTTATTGAAACTGGCGAAGCTCCCTTGACGGAGATTACGGTTATTAACACTTACACGGATAAAGATAGTCCAGAGGATAAACAGTCGATTCTGGATATTAAGGCGAAGACGGTGGAGGGCAAGCTCATTAATATTGAGATGCAGTTGTTCAACCCGTACCATATGGAGAAGCGCACGCTGTTCTATTGGAGCGAGATGTATTTCCACCAGATTAAAAAAGGTGAAAACTACAACTTGCTTAAAAAGTGCGTAACTATTAACATTTTGAATTATTCCTGTTTGGATAATGAACGTTACCACAATGTATTTCATTTGCGGGAAGACCATACAGGGATTAGTCTGACGGACGACATCGAAATCCATGTGATGGAGTTAACGAAGCTGGAGCAGCACGCTGTTCCGCTGGAACAAGGCGGGCTTGTGAATTGGCTGTTATTCCTGAAAGGAATCGACACATCAAACTGGGAGGTGCTGGCGATGAATGAACCGATGTTAAAGAAAGCAATGGATACGCTGGAGTTTCTGAGTCATGATGCTGCCACCCGCATGGCGTATGATGCCCGGATGAAGGCGTTGAGCGATGAAAAGTCAATGATTGAGGGTGCGCGGGCAGAAGGGGCGGCCAAAGGCAGGTTGGAAGGCTTACGGGAAGGCAAACAAGAAATGGCTCGTGAGTTGCTAGCCCTTGGTGTGGACATGTCCGCAATTGCGAAGGCCTCGGGCCTTTCCGAAGAGGAAATCCGGAATTTGCTGCCGTAGTTTAATTTATTGAGGATCAGAATAACATGGGCCAATCCATCTGTGGAATGGCTCTTTTTGCTGTCTTTGGGGTATAAAAAGAAAAAGGACAGCGTGCAGATTAGGGCGTGTCTTGAAACCTACTGAAGTGCATCTTTTACCGCCTTTTCGCCCCCTGCTGCGTCAGTTTCCCTTGACGTGCCCCGGCACGCCTGCGGAAAACTTCCTGGCTTGGAACGAAAATTCAGCAAAATTGGCTTCCTTCAGAGTTTTCAGACACGCCCTAGACTATACTCGCCTATTGCTGGAAACGACTAAAGATTCATGGCGTAATATTCGCGATCTTGTTAACATAAACCCATAACTTATGACAGAGATGAAGAGGATGAATCCGATGAATAGAAAAGTGCTTGTTGTGGATGACGAATCCAGTATTGTCAGTGCAATTGCATATGCCCTTCGGCGTGAAGGGTATGAAGTAGAGACGGCAAACGATGGTGAAGAAGCTTTAGCCAAGGTAGCCTCGTTTCATCCGCAGGTTATGATTCTGGATGTCATGATGCCGAAGCTGGATGGATATGGCGTCTGCCGCAGGCTGGAGGATCGGGAGGATATCGGCATTATTCTGCTGACCGTCAAAAATGAACTTGTTGATAAAATTGTCGGTCTTGAAATGGGCGCAGACGATTATATGACCAAGCCATTTGAAATCCGCGAGCTTCTGGCTCGCGTAAAGGCGCTAATGCGTCGTGTGGAAAAAAAGAGCCAGCCGCCGCAGGACAATACTCAAAGTCAGGCTATTGTGAACGGGGCACTGCGTATTCATGTCGCACACCGTACGGTGATGGTGAGTGAAGAGAAGCTGGATTTAACACCGAAGGAATTCGACCTGCTGACCATTCTGATGTCCAATCCGGAACGGGTGTACACACGAGATGATCTTCTTGATCGGGTATGGGGCATGGAGTACGCGGGCGGCACACGGACGGTAGATATTCATATCCAGCGATTGCGTAAAAAAATCGGGGATACCGACCAGCAAATGCTGCAAACGGTATACGGCATTGGGTACAAGGCTGCCGCACCTGAAACAGGCAGGGCTCTATGAGAGTCAGCATCAAGCTGAAGTTCAGTGTATTCCTAGCGGCACTGCTTATTCTCACCGTAGTTGTACTGAGCTCCCTCGTGCTGCGAGGGATTGAACTGAATCAGCAATCACAGGTTGAAGGCATTCTGGCGCAGCAGACGCGGCTGGTTAATCTGAATGTTCGCCAAGCGTATTATACAGAGGCGGTGCGTCTGGAGCCGGAAGTGTTCCTCCAGCAGAATGGGCGCAGATTGGCGAAGGCTCTTGCCGACTCGACGGGGCTGCCTATTGCGTTGTATGACATGGGCGGCAAACAGGTAGGTGCATCCTTTGCTCCGGGTGAAAGCGAACTTCTACAGGAAACACTGAATTATGCATTACAAAATAAAATAGCCTACCATGAGCAAGGGGATACCCTGCTTTATGCCGCGCCGCTGGATGGTCCCGAAGGACAGATTGGTGCGGTGTGGATTCAATACTCTGTGCAGAGTTATCAGGAATTCTACGCACGCATCCTTCAGCTGTTTATATGGGCAGGCATTGCAGTTGTTGCTCTCAGCTTCATTCTGGGATATCTATTCTTCAACCGTTTTGCTGTAGCGATTACCCGGTTGAAAAAATCAGCGGCCTCCATTCAAGAAGGGAACTATATTGCCGAATCCCCGGTCAAACGTAAGGATGAACTGGGAGAGCTGGGCCAAGGCATTTATTATATGAGCACGTCCATTCAGCAGAATATTACGGCGATGCATGCCGAGCAGCAGAAGCTGGAGCAGGCGATTGAGAAGCTGCAGGCACTGGAGCAGCAGCAGAAACAATATATCGGCAATATCAGCCATGAGTTCAAGACACCACTGACCTCCATTAAGGCATATGTGGAGCTGCTGAACATGTACAAGGATGATCCCCAGCTGCTGGATGATGCCACGAATAACATCGGGAAAGAAACCGAGCGGTTATATGAAATGGTAGAGAAGGTGCTGCATCTGTCTGCACTTGAAAAGTATGATTTCGAGAATCAGGCGGAGGATGTGGAGATCGGCGCATTGCTGGAGGATGCTTGCGGGCGAATGCGAGGCAAAGTGGAGAAGTTTGCACTAAATATGGAGCTGCATCTGGAGCCTGCGGTCATTCACAGTGACCGGGAGAGTCTGATGCATATTTTCATTAACCTTCTGGACAATGCAATCAAATATAACGTACCGGGAGGCATCATCCGGGTCGAAAACGAATTGCGGATGAACGAGCGAAAGGTGGTCATTCGCATCTATAACTCAGGTACGCCAATTCCCGAAGAGGCACAGGAGAAGATTTTCGAACCCTTTTACACCGTCAACAAGGATCGAGCTCGCAAAACAGGCGGAACCGGACTCGGTCTGTCCCTCGTCAAGCAGTTTGTTGAGAAGCAGGGCGGGACAATCACACTTCTGCCGAGCGATCAAGAGCATCAAGATGGTGTAACATTTCAACTCATATTCCCACTTGTAATTTAAGATATAGATCAAGTTTACAAGTTGGAAACAAGTCTGAATAACTTTGGAAGTATGCCAGCTTTATGATTGGTCTATACACATTAGAAATCGAGGGGGACCATGACATGATAAATTGGAGGAAAGCAGTATTTGGTGCACTGGGGGCAGCCGCCCTGCTGACAACCGTTGCTTGTGGAAACACAACAGAGCCATCTGGCAATACACAAGGTGCGAAACCAGCTACGGATATTACCGTGAAAGACAACACCAATACGTCTGTATACCAGAATTTCAAGCTTGAGAAAATAGATAAACTGTCCAATATGCGGGGAATTTCTTGGTTAAACGGGGACTCCATCGTTACTGATAAAGAAAATACGTCCATGAAACCCGTCAGTGTCGAAGGGGAGGAACGGTATCCACATAACCTGTACATGTATGATCTGACGAAAGGCACAGATACACTGCTCAAAGAGAGTGAGGTCAATCTGGGAGCGCCGCAGATTTCGCCGGATGGGCAGCACCTTTTCTACTGGGAGACAGAGGAAACGACAGGCTGGCCTTTCATACTGAACTTGCAAAGTGGAGAAGCGATAGCGGCTGGCAAACAGGATGGATTCATTCAGGAGGGGGCATGGCTGGACAATGAACATGTCGTTTTTTCGAATATGAAAGGAGAGCTGGTCTCGGCTGCACTGGACGGCACAACAAAAGTATTGGTAGAGACGGGCAACTTTAATGTGCGCAGCATCAAGGTGTCAAACAACGTGATTTATTACATTACAGGAGAAGACGGACAACTGAATGCCTATGACACAAAGACAGGTGAAGTGAGACAGGTGCTCAAAAGCGTGGAGTGGGTCATTCCTTCGAACGACGGAACAAGGCTTGCGATTGTAAAAAGAACAGCGGATACCAAACGGGCGCTGGTGCTCACCGATCTGGAAGGCAATGAAAAGGCCACACTTGCCAGAGGCACGCAGATTTTTGGCACAAGCTGGTCAGGCGACGACTCCAAGATTGCTTATACGATTCAATCCGATAAGAGCAACGAAAAGGGATTGTTCGTATCCAACACGGAATCTGCAGAGCAATTCCAGCTCTCCGCAGATATGGATGAAGTGGCTGATGCATTAGCCTGGAGCCCGCAGGGGAACAAAATTTTGCTATCCCAATCCGTGATGGAAAATGAAAAGGTGCACTTTGTAACCTCAATCATTACAATTTCGGAATAGGGACCGAATAAAGGGATAGTGGCGGCATAGAAGGTGTGTTCCATATCTTTCATGCCTTTCTATACATTTATATTGACTAAGTCCTTGCGCTTCCGATAAACTAGTATGCAGGAATATATAGTCGAATGGTGGACAGCAGTTCGAGACGGTGTTTCGAGCGGCTGTTTCTTTTCTTTTTTTGCAAGCCAGGGCGCAACGTAGGAGGCTCGCCGGAGGAACCGGCCAACAACATGGAAGAGGAACAGGTGATATACATGTGTAACAGCGCGTATCGCGTGCTTTTATATTATAAGTTCGTGAAGATTGAAGACCCCGAGACGTTTACGCAGGAGCATCTGCAATACTGTAAGGACCTGGGGGTGAAGGGCCGTATTCTGATCGCTTCTGAGGGCATCAACGGTACGGTTTCAGGAACACCTGAACAGACGGAGCAGTATATGAAGGACATGCATGCCAACCCGCTGTTTAAGGACATGGTGTTCAAGATTGATGATGTGGAAGAGCATGCGTTCAAAAAAATCTTTGTACGTCACAAAGCAGAACTGGTGACGTTCCGCGTAGACGAAGAGCTTGATCCGAACGAGATCAGCGGGAAGCGCCTTTCGCCGAAGGAGTTCCACGAGCATCTACAGCGTGATGATGTCATCGTCATTGATGGTCGCAACGACTATGAATACGAGATTGGTCATTTCCGTGGAGCCATTCGTCCAGATGTAGAATCATTCCGTGAGTTTCCAGAATGGATTCGCGAGAATCTCGGCGACATGAAGGACAAAAAGATCATTACGTACTGCACGGGCGGTATTCGCTGCGAGAAACTGACCGGGTTTATGATCAAGGAAGGGTTCCAGGATGTAGCTCAGCTTGAGGGTGGAATTGTGACTTACGGGAAGGACCCGGAGGTGCAGGGACGTCTGTTTGACGGCAAATGTTATGTATTTGACGAGCGCATCTCGGTGCCGATCAACCGTACGGATGAGGATATTGTCATCGCCAGCTGTTATCACTGTGGCACGACACATGACCGATATATTAACTGTCCGACCTGCAACCTGCAGCATGTATGCTGCGAGGCTTGTGAAGAGACGCATAACCGCTTTTGCTCGGATGCTTGCCGGGAGGCAGCGCCCGTACACGCATAAGCAGGAGAGCAGGTGCTGAATGTGAAGCGTGAAGAAGAACGTACAACGCGTGAACGAATTCTGTTCATGCTGAAGCAGCAAGGAACGATGACGGCCCGCGAGATCACGGCGGAGCTGGGGCTGACGGGTATGGCGATTCGTCGCCATCTGACAGCGCTGGAGCAGGATGGCTGGATTGAGGTGCGAGAAGCCCGGGCAACCGCAGGCCGCCCATCCTCGGTATATCATCTGACCGATCGCGGGGACAGTTATTTCCCGAAGTCGTACTCCTCTCTGACACTGGAGCTGCTGGAAGAATTGTCTGATACGGCAGGCAGTGGTGTCGTGGATGCTCTCTTCGAGGGTCGCCGTGACAAGCTGCTTCGCAGCGGCTTGCCGCAGATGGAAGGCCATGACCTTGCCGGACGTGTGGAGGAACTGGCACGTATCCAGAATGCCAATGGTTATATGGCAGATGCGTCCAGAGAAGAGGATGGCACCTATGTCATCACTGAGCTGAACTGTCCGATCGTACAAGTTGCGAGTGTATATAAACAGGCTTGCCGCTGTGAGCTGGAGCTATTTCGCACGCTGCTTCAGGCAGATGTAGAGCGGACCGAATGCTACGCCGATGGCGGCAAGAAGTGCAAGTATCAGATTCGTGAGGTATCTGGGAACTGAATAAGACGGGTGGACGTTTGATATATAACATAAAGAGATGGTCTCTATTTGTGGAGACTGTCTTTTTTTGTGTTTATAATGACTTAATTACGAATTTAAAAGCGCATTTACGTATTTATTTTAGACTAAACCTGCTATAATTAATTTAACATCCAGTGCATCGCATCTTTATATCTGTCCCACATCTAGCAGATATATATTGTTAAATTTGCGCATAGGAGCGAACAATAATGAACGAACTTCTTGATCCCAAAAATGATTATGTGTTCAAGCGAATCTTCGGAAGTGAAGATAACAAGGATGTACTTTTAGCTTTTCTTAATCAAACTTTCAAGAATGCAGGAGAATCTCTTTTAACAGAGATCGTTTTACTGAATCCATATACGGACAAGAATACTCCGAGAGAGAAACAGTCCATACTGGATATTCATGCAAAAACAGATAAGGGTAAACTCATTAATGTGGAAATGCAGTTGTTTAACCAGTATGATTTAGAGAAAAGAACATTGTTTTATTGGAGTAAGCAATTCTCTGGACAATTACTTGAAGGACAGCGTTATAATGAGCTTAAGAAATGTGTAACCATCAATATTATAAATTTCAGTATGCTTCCTAACGATCAGTATCACAACATTTTTCATCTAAAAGAAGATCATACCAATATACCGCTAACAGATGATTTAGAAATTCATTTTATGGAAATCCCTAAATTAAACGATAACAACATCAAGATGGATGACGGATTAGTGCGCTGGTTATTATTTTTGAGGGGGATCACCAAATCTAGCTGGGAGGCGTTTATGATGCATGAGTTGGAACCTGCTTTGAAAAAAGCCATGAGTGTGCTTGAGTTTCTAAGTCAGGATGAACAGGCGCGTCAGGAATACGAGGCACGGCAAAAGTTTCTACGAGACGAGGCCTCGATGATTGAGGGGGCTCGAGAAGAGGGTCTAAAAAAAGGCCTTGAGGAAGGGCTTAAAGAGGGAATTAAAGAAGGTATTAAAGAAGGTGAAGCTGAGAGTAAACGCAAAATTGCGCAAAATATGCTGGCTCTGGGCCTTGATGAAGAGATTATTATGAAAGCGACAGGTCTGAGTTCTTCTGAACTGAAAAACATCCAACAAAATAAATAATCTCAGTAGGTTAGTTCACCTTCATGATTCAATGGAAAGGCAATTCGTACATTCTACGAGTTGCCTTTTTTGATGCTGTGTAAAGTAATCTATCATATTATTACTTTCGATTGAAATTGGAAGCGTTCCAACCATTGACGGAAGCCGGGATGCACTTTAATATTAGGAAAACAATAGAACAGCAACAAGGCGTGGACTTCAGTCGCATGCCCAAAGTCTAGATTTGTCTGCTTTTGTCGATCAAAGCAACAATGCGTTGAAGCGTTCGTTTTTGTGGGGCTCTGTTGTACCTGAGGGGACGCGTATTAGAGCGCATGGGGAAGGTCAAATTTTAAAAGATGGAGAGGGGTTTTACAGATGAAAAAGAAGTTTTGGATGTCACTGATGATGGCTGCTTTGATGATCGTAGCGGCAGGTTGCGGAAATAACAGCGGTTCAGGCTCGGAGTCAAAAGGGGCAGACAGCACAACAGGCGGAGGCAGCGCAGAAAAATCCTATCAGATCGCCATCTCCCAGATTGTTGAACATCCATCGCTGGATGCTACACGTGAAGGTTTCATCGCAGCCCTGAAGGATGCGGGCATTGAAGAGAATAAAAACCTCAAGATTGACTACAACAATGCACAGGGGGATTCCACGAACAACCTGTCCATTGCCCAGAAAATCGCGGGTGATTCCACGAATGACCTCGTACTCGGCATTGCGACTCCATCTGCACTCGCTCTTGCACAGCAAGTCAAGGACAAGCCACTTCTATTTGCAGCTGTAACGGACCCTCTCGGAGCCAAACTGGTGAGTGACATGGACAAGCCAGGTGGCAATGTTACGGGTGCATCAGATACCAATCCAGAGGCTATCGTGCAGTTGGCTGACTTTATCGCCAAATATATGCCGGATGTGAAGACAGTAGGACTGGTCATTAACGAAGGTGAACCGAATGCAGTTGTTATGGCTAACAATGCCGAGAATGCTCTGGCAACACACAACATCAAACTGGTCAAAGCACCAGTGACCAATACATCGGAAGTTAAACAAGCAACCGACTCGCTGGTTGGCAAAGTTGATGCGTTCTACATTACACTCGACAACTCCGTTGTAAGTGCGGTAGATACGATCATTCAGACGGCGAACAGCAACAAGATTCCATTCTTCTCCAGTGACCGTGATACGGTTGAGAAGGGAGCTTTTGCAACAGTAGGCTTCAAATATTATGATCATGGCTACCAAGTAGGAGAGATGGCTGCGGACATCCTGAAAAATGGAACAAAACCTGGCGACATGAAGGTTACCGTTCCGGACAAGCTGGATCTGATCCTGAACCTGAAAGCAGCTGAAGCTCAAGGTATTACGGTTACAGATGAAATGAAGGCTGAAGTAAAAGATCAGGCTAACAACATTATTCAATAATAGAGATAGGTAACTTGTTTCAGTAATAGAGATGGGTAATCTAACGAATGACAATATTCCGATAGATGCGAGGCGAACGTGCAGGCGGGTTCGCCTCATTCTTTTCGGGTAGAGAAAGACAGGGAGGAAGCAGTGTGAGTATAAGTTGGAATTCCATTGAAGGGGCAATCGAGCTTGGACTGCTATATGCACTGATGGCACTGGGTGTGTATATTACGTTCCGCATTCTTGATTTTCCCGATCTTACCGTAGACGGAAGTTTTACCACAGGGGGCGCTATTGCGGCGGTCATGATCTCCAATGATTACTCTCCTTGGCTGGCCTGCTTGGCAGCAATGGCTGGCGGCATGATCGCTGGAGCCCTCACGGGTCTGCTGCATACCAAGGGCAAAATTAACGGACTATTGTCCGGTATTCTGATGATGATTGCCTTGTATTCGATCAACATGCGTATTCTTGGCGCACCGAATAAATCGATTATGGGTGCAGAAACACCTTTCTCGGGCGAGCATGTCATGATCATTATTATTATTGTGGTACTGGTATTTAAAATCATGCTGGATCTGTTTATGAAAACAGATATCGGTCTGGCACTTCGTGCCACAGGGGATAACAAACGAATGATTCGCAGCTTTGGCGCGAATACGGATGTATCGACGATTATTGGTGTCAGTCTGTCCAACGGACTGGTAGCCTTGTCGGGGGCATTTATTGCCCAGCAATCCGGGTTTGCTGATATTACCATGGGCATTGGTATGATCGTCATTGGTCTGGCCTCCGTCATTATTGGTGAAGCAATCCTTGGCGCCAGAACGGTATTCTGGGCGACGCTGGCGGCAGTTGTTGGTTCAATCATTTACCGGATTGTAGTGGCACTGGCCTTGCAGGTGAAGTGGTTTGATACATCCGATCTGAAGCTGATCACCGCCGTAATCGTTATTATCGCACTCGTATTCCCGACAATGCAGCGTTCCATGAAACAGCGCAGTCTCGCTCGCAAACGAACCGAAGAGCTGATGCGCTCGGGTGGTCAACAGGCGAAGGGGGGCATGTAGTATGCTGGAGATTACACAAGTTACCAAACTGTTCAATCCGGGCACAACCGATGAGAAGACGGCTCTGGTTGGTGTGAATCTGACCATGCATCCGGGCGATTTTGTGACGGTCATTGGCAGTAACGGAGCCGGAAAATCCACATTGATGAACATTATCTCAGGTGTGATGAAACCGGATATGGGTGATGTGCTGATCAACGACCGTTCGATTAAAAACTTGCCAGAGCATAAACGCAGCAGCTGGATTGGCCGGGTCTTTCAGGACCCGATGGCCGGAACGGCACCGCATATGTCCATCGAAGAGAACATGGCGATGGCGTACAAACGTGGCAAGGGACGCGGACTTGGCTTTGGTGTGACACGCGCCAGACGTGAAATTTTCAATGCACAGCTGGAGAAGCTTGGGATTGGGCTGGAGAAACGTCCCAATGCCAAGGTCGGTCTCTTGTCTGGTGGAGAGCGTCAGGCGCTCAGTCTGCTGATGGCAACCTTTACCCAGCCACAGATTCTGCTGCTGGATGAGCACACCGCGGCACTTGATCCAGCCCGTGCAGAGCTGATCACCGAGCTGACAGAGACACTTGTCCGTGAGATGAGACTTACCACACTCATGGTTACGCACAATATGGAGCAGGCCATTCGTCTCGGCAATCGTCTGATCATGATGGATAAGGGACGCATCATTCTCGATGTCAGTGAGGAACGCAAACGCACACTTACGGTACCTGAACTGCTTGGGGAATTTGAGCGGATTAGCGGTAAGAAGATGGCAGATGACCGTGTTGTGCTGGGATAAGCACCGAGGTCAGAGCGATATATATTGTTGAAAACCAGGGCTCTTTGCTTTATTGCAAAGGGCTTTTTTATGGTATGTTGAAAGAGGTCCACAAGGGAGGAACGAGGATGTCTCTGCAATTTGATGAAGGGAGCTATACGGTATCTCAGCGAATGGATTCCATCCGCCTGCTGGCGAAGGAGTTTGCGCTTTTGCATTTTCTATATGAAAACAAAGACAAGGCCTTTACACGCAGTCAACTGCTGGATCGGGTATGGCCATTGGAATATCCGGTGGAGCGCACCGTAGATGATCACATCTATCGTCTGCGCAAGAAGCTGAAGCGCTGGGAAGAAATCAGTCTGGATACGGTCCGTGGTTATGGTTATCGGCTTGCTCTAAGGGAAAACAGGGCCGTGCTGCCCCCAAATCCATCTATCCATGATCCCGAGATGCAGGAGGTTGTGCATGGACTGCTTCGCAAATATCATCTGTTCGGCCAAGGAAACTCCATCCAGATGCTGGTTCGTCAACAGGAGGCGCTCGGCGTACGAATAGAACCGTACTACCAGCTGTATCTGCATTTTATACAGGGAGATCTGGAGTGGCTGATGAACACAGCGGAGTTTCCTATGGAGGAGCGTCTGTACTGGCTGCTGATTTATGTACATGCTCTCGTTGAACCTGCGGAAAGTCTGGTGTTATACAAACAAGCGATTCATTCATCTGTTCTGCCTGCACAGCATCGCCAGGAACTGAGGATTCTGAATATCATCGATATCTATGCCGAAACGGGTCAGTATCAGGAAGCCAGAAAGCAGCTGGAAGAAACGTATCGGGTGATAGAAACAAAACAGTTAATCTATTTCAAGTTACCGGTGAGTATTGCCGCATTGTCTGTTGAACTGTGGGGTGGGAGCGGTGAGGCTGTTGAGGAACAGATTGCCGTTCTGCGTACCCAATTAAAAGACGCTCCATATCTGCGAGAAATCGGCCGTTTTCAGGTGCTGGAGGGCTGCTGGCTGCTGCGGCAGGGACGGGTGCGAGAAGCGGAGCTGCGAATGGATGACGGTCTGGAAGTATTGAAAATGTCACTCAATGCACCGCTTTATCTGAATTCAGCCTAATCAAATTCTTCTGTATATGGATCACCATCGAGTTGAAGGCAGACTCCGCAGTAAATATCAACAAATCTATGAGGAGATTCGTAAATCATACGGCGCTTCCATCTATGGGCAGCAGATCGTGGATACAATTCAACGTTTTTTATCTGCTGAATCTACATCCTCTGATCTTCCTCTGACATAAGCCTCCTAAGATTACAGTCAAGGACATCATGTTCGCAAAACCGCTGTAATCAAGGGAGGAAGTAAATGTATGACAGGTAATTCATCAAGAAACGACTTATCCGATTCGTCTAAACCAGGTGATTCATCTGGTGAATCTGCTGCAAAAGCCCCCAAAAGCCTGTGGATGAATCTACGGTTTGTACGTCTGTTTATCGCTTACGCGCTCGCAACCTTTGGCGATTGGTTCGATACGTTGGCTGTGCAGGTCATGGTGGCTTACCGCTGGGGTGCTGATCCGTTGATCATCGCACTAATCCCGGTCTTCATGGCTGTACCGGGTATTCTTTTTGGCTCAGTGGCTGGTGCTCTGGCAGACAGGCTGTATAAGGTGAAAATTATGCTGCTTTGTGATGGAATCACCGTAGCACTCACAGTTGGTATTTTATTGGCACCAAGTCCGGCATGGCTGCTTCCACTTCTGGCACTGCGTGCGATGATGAGTGTATTTCATGTTCCTGCCCAGCAGGCGTTGACGCGCCAGATCGTAACCGAGGAGCAGCTGTTTCAGGCCTCATCACTGAACGGGTTTGTGAATCAGTGTGCCAAGATAGCAGGACCGCTTCTGGGGGCGGTTGTATTGACCTTTTTTTCTCCACAAATCTGCATTCTGATCAATGCGTTTGCTCGCTTGCTGTCAGGTGCATTCCTTTGGCCTTTACGACGCTTTTCAGAGAAGAAAGAAGCCGGGGTAGCCGTTGAGCATGATGAGCAAAATCAGAAGGGAGCGGAGACCTTCTTCACGCAGTGGCAGCAGGGCTGGAAGTATTTACGCCACAACCGTACGGTGAGGAATACCATCGTGTTTGGTTGTTTAGGCCTGATGTCTATTTTGATGATCGAATATCAATTTGCGACCTTATTTCGGGAGATCAAGCCAGGGAATGAATCCATGCTTGGCTGGCTCGGTTCATCGGTTGGGGCAGGAGCTGTTGTTATCATTCTGCTGTTAAACCGATTGCCAAGAATAGGATACGGATGGGGCCTTGGCGGGGGATATTTCCTCATTGGCGCCGGAATTGCATCACTGGGATTGATCGGTCCGGATACATCGACAGCGTGGGTCATTGTCGTGGGCCTGTGTACCGGTCTCGGGAATGGACTGTTTATGGTCACAATGAATTATTTGCTGCAAAAAGAGACCTCTCCTGACTATATAGGACGTGTATTTGGTATTCAAAACTCGTTATTCAGCGTTGTGTTGGTTGTTGCGCCGCTGACAGGGGGTGCAATCATTCGTTTTGCCGGGCCCAGCTCGACCTTTCAAATGATCGGTTTGGCCACGCTTGCGATTGGTCTTGGCGGAATGATGTTTCAGCGCATGCTGTGGAATGTGGGGAGAACATGCACATCAACAGACAAGGCATCGGCCGTTTCACAGCGCATGTGATGTATGCCTGAGACAATTATAATAGCCACTTTCGGTGCTCATCCGAAGGTGGCTTTTGGTTTGGGTACATCTCAAGCGTGTTCAACCTTGATGATTAAGAAGTCAATTTTCCCACCAGGTGAAATAGGTTGTGCAGGCTAATAGTCCAGCTATAGACAGCGATCCGGTAACGGACAGATTAATCGTCTGCCCTGGAGAGATCACATACCTGCCCGACTCATCGGATTGAAAGGGACCTGCCTGAAGCGGCATGGCAATAAGGGTTGCAACTCCCGAGGGGGCGGATGTTGAGAAGCGAACTACAGCAATACTTGTGTTGCTGCTGGATAGATTACTGTTGACTGCAGTGAGTGTGCTGGGGGAGGAAAGGGTACCGTTGGCACTCAGGGTCATGGTGCCGCTGAATGAGGATAACAGGTTGAGCGCCACTGTAATTCCGCCAGACAATCGTGAAACATAAATGGTCTTTCCACTGCCTGCTGGATTGGCGAGCTGTAGCGTTGCTGTCACACTCCCCCCAAGTATCCCGAGGGTGGTAGAGTTGGTGGAACCTGCAGTGTACAGATTACCTGTGCTGCCGGCACTATTTTCAGGCGGGGCAACGATGCCGGGAGAAGTATACGAGTTGGTGCTCGATGTATAGACGGGTTGATTCAATGGGTTAAATACATTATTGTTTGGCACGATATGTACCCCCTTTTCAACAAATTTCGCCTTAAAATTCCCACCATAGCAGATTAATCGAGCCGACCTGACTTCCCGTACCCAAGCTGATGGACAAGGACTGGCCTGGAGGAACAACGATGGAGCCGTTTAAATCCAGTGAGTATATGCCTGCAGTTAGCGGAATGCTGATGAGGCTGGTAAAGGTACCGCCAAGCGTGCCTGTATTTTGTCTTGTTGTGACGAGGCTGGCATTCGAGCTGCCAAGCAAGGTATTGCTTGGTGTTGGCGTTGTGCCAACGGTAACGGTACCGCCGGAGTAGATAACAAGGGTTGCCTAAGCACATTGTTTAAGGGGAAATCGAGATGAGTCGAACAGCAAAGCAAAGCAAGAAAAAAACAAAGCAGACAACCAAATATGTCAGTCGCCGCCCATCCCGTTGTTCTCGCCGCGCGAAACTGCTGAAGCCCCCCTGCTCCCGGATCACCCGTCCCCGGTTCAAGCAGGGTGCTTTCTCACGCACGAAACTCCCTGGTGCTACTTCCTGTTTTACAGAGCATACCTATCCTGGAGCGGAGACGGCCCGAGGCGAGGTTGCACTTCCGCCGCAGGATACCTCAACATTAAGCATGTACAGCTATGGTGTGGTAAATCGGGGGAAACATCCGGCGCTTGTACAGATTCAGATCAGCCCGAATGCTGTAGATTACGCAGTGGATAGTCAAGAGGTGGTCGAGGGAGGTCAGACCAAGGCGCTTGTCCCATTGCGTTTTTTGCATTATACCCGGCTTGTGATTCTGCCGGTGAAGCCCGGTGAGCCAACACGGCTAGATGTTTATTTTCAGGCCCAGCGTATGCCGTAAGGTAGCTTTATTACCCAGATTGTCCAGGGAGGAGGAAGAGGCTCATGCCTAACTTTACAACGTTTAATACGAATCCGGATAACTTGAGAACACTTATTTTTGGTCAGGATAGTACGGGCACTGCCCAACCCGTCAGAACGGATACAAGTGGAAATGTTGTAGGCATCATTCTGGACGGGACGATCAGCAACATATCTGGTTTGACTACAGTCACCATTAATGCGGGCACAATTACCAACATTCTGAACGGTACAATTACCAGCGTACTTGGAGCCACGATTACAGCGGGAACGATCACAAGTGTGTTAGGTGCCACGGTGACTGCAGGGACATTAACGAACCTGTTGAATGGTACGATTACCAATGTGTTAGGAGCGACCATTACAGCGGGAACATTAACGAACTTGCTGGACGGAACCATCACAAGTGTACTTGGAGCGACGATTACAGCTGGTACGATTACAAGTGTGCTCGGAGCGACCATCACGGCAGGTACATTAACAAACTTGCTGAACGGAACGATCACAAGTGTACTCGGAGCCACGATTACAGCGGGAACGATCACGAGTGTGCTGGGCGCAACCGTAACGGCCGGGACGCTTACGAATCTATTGAATGGTACGATTACCAATGTGCTCGGAGCGACCATCACAGCGGGAACCTTAACGAATTTACTGAATGGAACGATCACCAGCGTCCTGGGTGCCACGGTGACCGCTGGAACACTGACCAATCTGTTGAACGGAACCATTACAAGTGTACTTGGGGCTACCATCACAGCCGGGACATTAACAAATTTACTGAACGGAACGATCACAAGTGTGCTAGGAGCAACCATTACTGCCGGAACACTCAGCAGCGTAACATCCATCTCGCAGAAAAGCTTTCAGGAAAACCAGCTCATTGCAACGCCGACAGCTAACACGTTTACACCGCTCCCTGCTGTGACAACCAGTGTCTTCGGTACTTACTCCTTCTTTGTATATAACAGGGGACCAGGCATAAACAGGGTAGATGCTCAGGTGGAGATCAGTGCTAACGGAACCAACTGGTATACGGATGTGGCTACGGTAACCGGTATTTTATCCGGTTCGGTAGACGTTCTGGTGCCGCAGCGGTTCTTAAAATATACCCGTCTCTCTTATCGTTCAAGCCTCATTGGAGCACCTAGCACAATTGACGTGTTCTTCAATGGACAAGGCACATAACCAGCTTTGCTGTCATATAGGTACATGGAGCCCACTTGACGGGACTCATGTACCTTTTTTTGTATTGGAGGTGACTGTGGATGCAGAACCGTTTACTTGGCATTCATATGATTGTGCAAAATGAAGAGAAACACCTGCCGCGCTGTCTGAACAGCTTGAGGCATAAAAAGCTGGAATGCTTTATTACGGATACAGGCTCGTCCGATCGGACACCAGCTCTGGCCAGAGCTTACGGTGCAATGGTGCTGCACGCTCACTGGGAGGATCATTTTGCTCAAGCCAGAAATATCAGCCTTCCCTTGGCAACGACAGAATGGATTCTCTGTCTGGATGCTGACGAGTATGTGATTGAAGGTTTGGAAGAATTAATGAAGTTTTTGCCTGACGTCCATAAGAGCATAACCAGATTGCGTATAACGATAGAAAATCAGTTCGGTGAAGGGCCGGGGGACAAAGTCATGTCCTATCCAGTAAGACTTTTTCGTGCACATCATGGGTATCGATTCACCGGACGTATCCATGAACAGTTGATTCGTGCACATGATCATGAGCAGAACTGTACTGTGATGCCGAGGAGCAATACAAGTGATGTTAACGAGGCTGTAGCTTCATCTAATGTAAACGAAGAAGAGACATTCGGTGATATAGAGCCGCTTGCACCTCTGCGTCTGGGACATGATGGTTATCTGGCATCTGTGATTGCCTCTGGAGAGAAACCGAAACGGAACTTACGCCTTATTCAGAAGGAATTGGAAGATCATCCGGGTCAGCCGTTTCATCTGTACAATCTGGGTGTAGCACGCTGCCAGCTGGGTGAGCTGGAGCAGGCGGTCAATGCATTCCATGAATCACTAAGGCTTGCGCATTTGCAGGCCCCTTATCGCCCGACACTTGTGAAGGATCTGGCTAAAGTGCTTGGTTCGCTGGAGCATTATGAAGAAGCACATACACTGCTCGCCCTTGAACGTCAGCGTTATCCTGAATATCCGGACTTGCATCTGTTATATGGCGAGATTTTGGAACGGCAAGGTCTGGAGGAGCGAGCGTATCAATGCTATGCACGGGCAAGTACCTGCAGTGTCAAACCATATGATCAGATGAAAGATCACAACGGTGAGTTTGAGCCCGTCTACGTCAGCGAAGCGGGATCTGGCAGTTACCGGGCCTATACATCCATGGCAAAGCTTGCCGAAAAGCGGGGGTTTGGGGAAGAGGCGATTCGTCTATACACTTTGGCACTGGAGCACCTGTTCAATTATCAACCAGCATGGACGGGGCTGGCGGAAACGCTGCAGCAGCAGGGGCACTCAGATGAACAAATTGCAGAAAGACTGCTGGAGCAGTTCAAACGTTTAAGCCAGAAGCAGCAGCAGTCTAATCAATCTGGAGATATCAACAGTTCTTCGAATGCTTGCGATGAGGAAGCGAGTCCTCTTCCGATTGTCTATGCTCTCGCCGCTTGTGGAGCATACAAGCAGGCACTACTCTTGGTCGATGATCAGGCTTGCCATATTCGTATTCCTGCAGGTGATCTTATTCAATGGTTGCTGTGCGCTGACCGTATCACAGATGCATGGCATCTCGCTGAAGAGAGCTGGGGGGCGCGAAATCAGCGTGACAGTGAACAGATGCCGGACTTATCGGGTAGCGGATCAGAAATTCAAAAGGACCGTCAGATAACACTGCGACCTGATGAAAGAAGTGACTGGGCGCTGGCTTGTTGGGCGAGCGGACAGCGTTTATCGGCGTCCTTTCTCGCACGAACATCTCCACTGGAAATAGATATGTGGAGGGTAGCAGATCGTTTGTTGTTGGAGTACAGGCCTAGTCCATCTGCCTGTAGTTCTGGATCGGAAACAGCAGATGAGCAGTTGCTGCATTGGAGTGAAGCTGCGGAGTTGGCGGCAAATCAGGTTGTAACCCGTGCCGTGCAAAACGGTCAACTGGTTATTGCCCGGCAGCTGCATGAACGGCTGGCAGGTATGATGTCCACCAAAGAGCGAACAGAGATGACTACTCTTAGGGATTATGCTGGTTTGCTGGTGCGGCACGGATATACGATGCTGGCTGCCGATATGCTGATTCAATGTATGACGGAAGGAGAGCTGGATGCAGAGGGACTTTTTTGGCTGGGGGAAACGCTGTATGCCAAGGGATATATTGAGCAGGCTTTATCGCTGTTCGAACAGGCATTGGAGGATGATTCGGCCTTCACTCAGGCACGGGCCGGGGCGGCAGTCTGTTATTTGAAGCTTGCTCTTGAATTAATTGGTCAGGAACGGGAACGTTCCCCGGAAGCTGCGGTGCTCGAGACCCGGCAGAGGAACCTGGTTCAGCAGCTGCGAACAGCGGAGGGTATGCCTTGGCGGACGATATATCGTGCCAGGGAAAGGAGGAACCACCATGCAGGGAGAGCGGCGGCACCAGACACAGCAGCATCAGAAGGCGCAGCGGATATCGCTGTGTATGATCGTTAAGGATGAGGAGGAGCTGCTGCCGCGCTGTCTTGAGAGTGTACGCGGAGCGGTTGACGAGATCATTGTAGTAGACACTGGCTCGTCAGACCGCAGCGCGGCAATAGCGCACAAGCATGGCGCGATGGTGGTTGAATTTGCGTGGGGCGATGATTTTGCCGCAGCACGCAATGCTGGCCTGGAGCGGGCCTCTGGCGACTGGATTCTGTTTCTTGATGCGGACGAGGCGCTGGATACAGCAGCGCGGGAGCAGATCAGAAGCTGGACGGCAGTCAGCGGATGCGACGGATTGTTTTTAAACATCCACAATTATACGGGTTCGGGCCAGCAGGGAGCGACGGTTAATCCGGTGCTGCGTCTGTTTCGCAACGCCCCTGAGCATCGGTTCACGGGCCGGATTCATGAGCAGATTGCGGCGGCGATCTGTGAGCGGAATCCTGAGGCTGCATTTCATGTTACGGACATGGTGATTCACCATTACGGGTATCAGACGGTGATTGTAGAGCGTAAAGACAAGGTGAACCGCAATGTTCGTTTGCTGCAGCAGGCGGTCATGGAGGAGCCCAATCAACCGTTTCAACACTATAATCTCGGTGTGGAGTATTTGCGTACAGGTCAAGCGGAGCAGGCGCTCGAATCGTTTGGCAAAGCTCGGGACATGATTGATCCGACAGTAACCAGCTATGCGCATCTGCTGTTCAAATATGAGGTTCGCTGTCTGGAGTATCTGCACCGCTGGTCGGAGGCGCTGGCGCGGGTGGATGAGGCGTTGCGGCTGTTTCCGGAATACACGGACCTGATGCATCATCGTGCGATCTGTGCGGATGCTTTGGGGGATACAGATACGGCTGAGCTTTCGCTTCGTGAAGCAGTCCGGCAGGGACCGCCTCCATCTATTTTTCACACAGAAGAAGGCATGGGCACCTATCAGACATGGTACACGTTGGGTCGTTTGCTGGAAGGAAAGGCCGATCTTGAGGGAGCCGTGGATGCTTATGTGGAAGCGGTACGTGCAAAAGCGAGTCTGCTGCCGCCGCTGTATCGCATATTTCGAATCATGCGGGTATCCGGACAGGAGCAACAGATTCCGGCACTGATTGCATCACGTTTTGCGATGAACTCGGAGGAGGCTTTGACAAAGGTGCTGGGCATTCTGGAGCAAAGCGGCTGTTACGCTGCGGCAGTCGAGCTGCTTGGGGGGATGCCTCCTGTATCTTCTGGAGAGCCGCGAGAGAGGCGGTCTGTAGCCGAGGCTTTCCTGCATGTGCAGGGAGGAGACTGGAGAAAAGCGCGTTTGAAGCTCGAAACGGTGAAACGAAAAAAAGGTTTATTTGCCTCCCTGGCTTCCCGCTGGCTCGAACGGCTGCAGTGGCTGGAAGAAGAAGGAAGTGGCGGGAGAGAGGATAAGGAAGGTAGGAGAGATCAGAAAGATCAGAAAGGCAAGGGAGGTAAGAGAGATCAGAAAGAGAGGCAAGGAAGGGAGGGGCAGGAACATAAGAAGGGGCAGGAACATAAGAAGGGGCAGCCGAATGAGGGACAGGATTCCTTTACACTTTGGCTAAGGCAAGGCTCACAGGCAGGCCGGTATCACAACGTTTTACCCGAAGAAGAGTCAGGGCTGGCAGGCTGGTGGAAGTCGGCAGCAAAAGGAAACGAGGCACATAAAGAGAATGCACCTGAACATATCACGTCTCAGACAGAACATGCCGGGATGTACGAGGGCTGGCAAGCGTTTGGGCTTTTGCTGGAAGGGTGCGCAAGGTCTGGAAGACGGCAGGAGCTGCATGAGCTGATTCAGCGGGGACGGCAGGTGCTGAATGAAGCAGATCATACAATGAGAACTGGATCGGGAGAAGCTTTGGCTCAGGAACGGGATGCCGGGGTTGAAGAAGAGTGCCAAGGGAATGGTGAGGTGGATGAGAAGGCAAATGTGAAGCATGAGGGGGTGCGTTTGCCTTTTCCGGTAGCATCGGATACCTTGCTTGGCACGAATTGTATCTTGAAAGGGCTGATCAGTGCAGCGGATTATCATCTGGCGCAGCTCATGTCCGACACGGCACAGGCGGGAGCAGAGAAAAGGCAGCGTCATCCGTATTGGCCTGTCGTTCAGCATATTCGCCTGGAGCTGCCGGGAGCAGACGGGTTCGAGGGATAAGAGAGAAGCACAGAAGTACTGAGCAGACGGAGGATGAGGACTGAGCAGGTCCTAGCGGTTTTGATGGATGAAAAAGCATGATGCAAGGTGTGTACTCCAAGGGGCGTGGCAAGAGAGCGGTAAATAGAATGATGCCGAATACAGTATCAGTCTAAATGCAGCACGGGATTGCGGCTGGAGGGAGGGCAGAGTGCGGGTGAAGAACGGCATCAGCTTGTGCATGATTGTAAAGGATGAGGGCAAGTGTCTGGACCGTTGTCTGCGCTCGATAAGTGATAAGGTAGATGAAATTGTTGTCGTAGATACAGGCTCGACAGATGATTCGCGGGCAATTGCCAGACAATATCGTGCAGAAATCATAGACATGGAATGGAACGGCGATTTCAGCGAAGCTCGCAATCTCTCACTTGCAGCTGCGAGTTATTCGTGGATTCTGGTGCTGGATGCAGATGAAGTGTGGACACAGATGGAGTGCACGAAATCTGAACTGCTCGAATGGCTGGAGGCCGGGAGCCAGGAGGTCTGGGGCTACTGGATAAAGGTAACAAGTCTGTTGGGTACGTTGGGTGAAGAGCGTGTGACTGATGAGGTATGTCGTTTGTTCCGCAACGATCCCCGGATTGCTTTTCACGGACGCATCCATGAGGAAGCAGCTTCTTCGATTCAGGCATTTATACCGGGCGGGATAGGTCACTCGGACATAGAGATTGTTCATTATGGTTATCTGGATGATGTTATCGCTGCCAAGGGCAAAAACGCGCGCAATATGCAGCTGATCCGACTGGCTTTACAGCAGACACCGGATCGGGAGGAGCTGCTGTATGCTCTGGCAGCGGAATGGTTTCAGCAGGCCAGGTATGAGGAAGCGATTCGTCTTTTGCTGCCGCTGCTGGCACAGCTTCTGCCGGAGTGTGGATATCATTCGGATGTGGTGTTGAAAACGGCGTACGCCTGGAGAGAGCTGGGGTACTATGGCAGAGCGCTGGCTGTCGTGGAGACATGGGCACCCTTGTACGGAGATTTTCCTGATCTACTTGAGCTTGGCGCTGTGCTGGAACTGGATCATGCGCGGGCAGACAACGCTCTGGGCTGGTTAAAGCAAGCGAAATCGGCCGCATCGACAGCGGGTCGATATACCTCGGTGTCGGGTGCGGGAACCTATCGTGCGTTAACGCTGGAGGGCATGGCCTATGAGCAGACCGGTCGCTGGAATGAAGCGGAAGCAGCTTATACAGCGGCGCTAGGCCTGCAGCCGGACAATGTGGCTGCATGGCAGCGGCTGCTACTGCTCGGTGCAGCGACGGGACGACCGCAGGCCATTGCCCGCGCAGCCGAGAGGGTGTGCTTGCCGCCGGCAGCATGGCAAGCGTTGGTCACGGCCGCGCTGGCTGCGCATCGGCCGGAGTGGCTGCTGCGCCATGCAGCGGCGCTTGCCCCGGCGCTGCAGGCTCAGCCGCTTGCCCGCGGGCTTGCACTGGCGCAGCTGGGCGAGGACGCTGCTGCATGCGTAGCCCTGCGGCCTTGGGCCGCACATGCGCAGCACGGGCCAGAGGCAGCACTGGCGCTGTGGGCGCTCGGCAACAAGCGGCCGGGCAGAGCGATGCGCGCTGCGGGGGCAAGCCAGGGGGCAGCGGTGCCCGAGGCGGCACGGGCGGCGGATGTGCTGCTGCAGGGCGCGAGGCTGGCCGCGGGGCAGCGTGCGGGCACGGCAAGGACCGCTATGCGCGGCCCAGCGGCCTCGGCCCGCGGGCAGGAGCTGCCGCGGCTGCAGCAGCCCGGCGCCACGCCGCGCATGGGCGCGCTGCTTGCGCCTGCGCAGGCGCTTGCCGCCGTGGGCGCCTGGCCCGCATGGCTGCGCCTGCTGCAGGCCCAGCCGCCGGGCGTCGCGCTGGCGCTGCTCGCAGCGCTCCCGCCTGCGGCCCGCTGCGGGCTGCTGCGCGCGCCCGCGCACGTCCGCGAAGGGCTGCTTGCGCTATGCGGCCCGCCGGGCAGCGCGCAACAGCCCCTCGCGGACGAAGTGCCCGCCCTCGCGCCTGCGGCGCATGCGCTTCTGGCGGGCACGCTCGCGCTGCTCGCCGGGCGGCAAAGCCTGGCACGTGATTGGGCCGAGTACGCGGCCCAAATCACAGCGCGGCCTGCTGCCGCCCAAGGCCGCCCGGTGAAGTCCCTGTCACCGGGCCTGCAGACCCTGCTGCGCCTGACGGCTCCCGGCACAGCCCAAGCCCCGACTTACCGGCAGCAGTGTAACTTGCTGCTGGTATACCTGTAGTTCCGGCGTATCCATCCCGCCGGACACCTGCCCTCCATACAGCAGAAAAAATGCCGGGGGCATCCCGGCAGTCCTTTTATCGCTACTGATATTCCCCCTGCCCATTCAGCCTGAGTTTTATAAAATACGCCGTCAGTCCTGCCTCCCTTTTTTCGTGTTATTCCCTACCAGCTATATGTTGTTCGTTTTGCAGATCACAGCCCGGAAGCAACGGATAGGCGCACCATACATATCGGAGGAGATGGCATCGTCCGGTTCTTCCACATTCAGCTTATCCTCAATGGTCAGTCCGGTGACAGCCATAATGGTCTCCAGCAGATCGGGACGCATCTCAGGCACATCGAAGGTCGCAATTAATTGCCCGTCCGGCTTGAGCACCCGTGCGAATTCACGAAAAGCCCGCAGCATCGTGCCCGTATCCAGATGCTCCAGCACAGAGATGCAGAATATACGGTCGAACTGCCCCGCGGCATACGGAAGCTGAGCCAGATTGGCCTGAGCGCGATGAAGCCTGGAGAGATAGGTATCCGGCAGGCTCCGGGCCGCCTCCTCTCCAAAATCAGCCGTAATATCCAGCAGAATCGCCTCTTCTGACAGAATGCGCTCATCCCAGTCACACGCGTGAACCTCACGGCAGTGGTCGGAGAGCCAGAATTTGAACGGGTGGGATATGCCGCAGGCTGCATCCAGCACCACATCGTTTGGCCTTGCAAACTGTCGTGCCCATTCATACTCGTAAGGGCGGCTCCACCATGCGGGATGAAGCGGGAAAATCAGCGTATCCGTCTTCGGGTCGCTTTGCCGAATGTACCTTGATTCCATCATTTCCGTTGTGAGCGGTATGTCCATCATGTCCGAATCCCCTCCTTGATTCCTGTTTCCGTTAAAAAAGCTTCCAGCACCCTGTTCCATCGGCTCTGCCATATGGACAGATCATAGGAGAGCGCCGTTTCACGTGCATAGATGCCGAGCCGTTCTCGCTCAGCGCGATCCTGAACGAGCCGAACGAGCGCAGCGGTCAGTGCCTGTTCGCCTGGGGGTACGAGCAGTCCGTTGAATCCGTCCTGAATCAGATCATTAAGCCCGCCTACATTGGAAGCGATTACCGGCAGCCCGCAGCTCATTGCTTCCAGACAAGCGTAGGAGGTTCCCTCCGAGAATAACGTAGGAATCACAGCGATATCTGCCTGATGATACGCGTCGCGGATGTCTCTGAAATCATACGTATGCTGAAGGATTCGCGCTGTATGCGGATGTGTGCGCTGCCAGTAGCGGAAGGCTCTGCCCACGGTGCTGCCCTCCACCAGCTCTCCGGCAAATTCAATCTCCACGTTGGGAAAGGTCCCCAGCAGCTTATCTGCTGCCAGCATCATCGGAATGATACCGCGCTCGCTGCTGATGCGGCGTGGATACAAAACACGGATGGCACGAGAAGCAGCGGGCTCATCCTCTGTGCATTCAACTTCCGGGTGGACGGTTAACCTGGCAGCTTCTTCTTTATAGGAAAAGTGAGCATTGGAATCGCCGATCCGATTCGTATGCTGATCATTAACAGGCCCGTTCTCCTGCAAATTACTGCTCTCAGTTTCAGCATGACTGTCTCCAGCTGCATCTTCGGATGCTGTAATGATCAAGTCCGCACTTTCGGTTTGCAGAGTGGTGTCTTGCTTCCAGATCTCCAGCCATGCTTGCTTATGCTGCTGTGCAAGTGTCCTCCTGGGCGGAGCGGGGATGAAGTAAGAGGTATCAACCGCATTGGGAATCAGCACAATTTGTTCTGAATCCACGTAAGTACAGGCTGCCCGGCAGAAGGTTTGAAAATGGGAATCTACGGATACGATGCGCACCAGTCCATCCAGTGCCAGCTGAATATGCTCGGCAACCTGACGTTTCGTATCCAGTGGCAGCCCGGGGCGATCCCAATTAATACCGTGACATATCCCGAGGCTGCCCGGTTTGTAGTGGATGGGCTGCCAAAGACAGCTTGCGTAGATAATCGGTCCGCGAGCTGCAGCGGCCATCCGGTCAAAGGCTTCAGGCACATTGTTCATGTCATAATCGTAGCCATAGACATCAATCTGCTCGGTTCTCGTCTGGAACGCTTCGAAATAGGACAACTGATGCACCTCGGGAATGTGACCCAGTCCCCGGATGACGCGGCACAGATCAAGAATGTAACGCTCCAGCCTGCCTCCGAATACCCTGCTGAACTCCCGGTTATACCCATCGGTGAAGCTGTGGGTGAGAATGCTGACTATGCCCATATTACGGTTCCTCCTTCCATGGGAGAAGCCTTGGTTCAGGGTCCAGAATGGACTCGTACTGCGCCAGATTTCCCCACTCCCCGTGTGGATCAATACGTTTGTAGCGCAAATATTTGCGAACCCTGTCCTCCAGATTTCCAGCCCAGCCGAGATGCTGTACCTTCAGCTCGGTATGGACGCCCGGGAGCACCGTACAGGATAAGGGCAGTCTGGGGACGTGGTGGTTCTGCTGCGGGTAAAAGTAGGAATAACCGGACATGTAACGGACAAGGGTAGCTGTATGGCGTTTGTGCATGGACCAGAGCTCATCCTCGCGATAGTGGGTTCGACCGCCCCACATATCGTAGAAGCGGAAGGCAAACCAGTCTGCGTAGTCCTGATTAATAAGCTTTCGTATAGCTCTTTTGGCTTCACTGCTGTACAGTTCATCGGCGTCAACCGAGAGCAGCCAGTCCGGGTCTGTACTGACGGCTGCTTGCCACAGCGCATTACGCAGACGCCATTCCTCCGCAAAGAGCGGCTTCTCCAGAACCTCCAGCCTTACCACCTTGGGAAAGGACCTGCATATATCCGGCGTTCCGTCTGTGCTGGCATCATCAACAATGACAATCTCATCCACAAATTCGCTCAGGTCATGCAGCACTTCCTCCAGATAACGGCCCTGTTCGTTGCGGACCTGCAGCATAGCCGTCAGCTTGTTGTTTTGACTCTTACGTACCCTTCGAACAGCATACGATTGTGTAAAAGCATCCGTCTCCCTGTCCTGTAATGACAGAGAATACGGTTCTTCTTCGATCCGTGAGTTCACAACGCGATGAACCTGATGAATCTGGCAGGTGACCTGACTTGACGAGTCCTGGACTTCTGAATCAGGAGGCTCGACCTGCGGCCTGTTCCCAAGGGTTCTGCGTTTTTTCGGGTCCATCATTAAGGCACCTCCCCAAGCAGCTGCTGCACGGCTTGATCCAGCAGCTCCAGTTCCAGGATTCGAGCCAAAGCATCTTCATTTTCTACAGCTGTTTCCAGAAACAGCCTCACCGCCCCGTGACGTTCACCCCGAAGGGCCATTGCTGTCCCTGATAATTGCCGATATTCGCGAAGACTGGCTCCGTCCTGAATGTCGCTGGCATGAACCAATGCCAGGGCGTGCTCCACACGCTCTGTTTCCTGATAGATGCGAAACTTCCAGTGTCTTGCTGTTTCCCCGCCAAGCTCATCAAGAATACGCATGGCACTGCCGTAGTCATCGTTGATGCGGAGCAGCTCCGCTTGAACCAGCTTCTCTTCTCCCGCTTCAAGCCAGCGGCATAACTGCTCGTAATGGTGGCGTTCCTGCTCGTTCCCGGCACTGATGCCATACACCTGCAAAGCCTGCTCGGTTTGACCCGATTTTGTATAGATCGCCGAGAGGAAACGGTAGTGGGACTGAATGCAGTCCTGCCGCCCATTGATCACTGCATGAGAGAAGGCTTCTTTCAGTGAATCGGCTGCATGATTGTCCTCCAGTAAATATTCGTAAGCCGCCAGGAGGAAGGAGATCGTCTCATGTGCACCAGCCTTGGACCGAAGCTCTCTGTAGTAGTCGGCTCGCACCCGGCATTGAAGCGATGTGATGCTGTCTGGTATGCCACCCAGAACCTGCCTCAGTGCATGTAAGAAAAACAGCTCATAATCACGCAGCGGAATGCTCTGGCTGTCTTGATTGATGTAACCTGCAGGTGAAGGGTCTTCCCCTCCAAGCCAGACCGCTCGAATGCCTTGAAAGAGCAGCTTCATGTACCGGGTTTCCGAAGAGGTGCCAACCAGATCGGCTATACCGACCAGTCGCGAAATGCTGCTCTCCCAGAGCGGAGATACAGCTTCATCTCCAACCGGCTCTGGCAAGAGTGCAATACATACTTCTGGCCGCATGGCTGCGACAGCCATCAGCCAATAAGGATGGGCAACAACTGCAACTGTCCTTGGCTCCTGCAAGCGCTTCTCGGCTTCTGACAGGGGAATGACCTGAATGGATGCAGGAAGCTGCTCTTGCTCGGCGCTGCGGCTGCTGACGTAGGCGAGCGTTCCCTGTTCGGCTGCAAATAAAGCAGCAATGTCAGGATAAGGAAATGATGACCAGCCCCCTTTGCGTGGAAAAAGCACATATTGGACTGGCTGGGCCGTCTCTGCTGCCAGTTCCTGTTCAGCCTGCTTCCGTGCAGCAGTAGAGCCGGGTTTGGACGAGCAATCTGTAGTTGTTAACGGTTCTGAACGTTCCAACTTTCATTCACCTCGCTTTATTTAGAAGGCTTACTTTCTATGTAAAGTGCTTTAGCATACCGCATGTGTGTGAACTGCCTGACACTAACATATGGGGATTCCGCTCCAAACATGAACATCTTCCAATAATACTCGCGTCGTACAGCCTTTAATGTGGGATACACAAACTAACAAAGTGGCGGCATACAACCATTAAGGTGACGATATACAACGATTAAATTGGCAACATACAACGATTAAAGTGACGATTTACAACCATTAAGGCATGTGATAGACAAACCAAGGATGCAGCTGACACAGCAGAACAAGCGACAGGAACCGCCAAACAATAGGCTTAATTTTATCTATTGTGTGACCAAGGTCACTTTTTTTCGCAGGGGAGGTGGGTATTGTGATAATTCTCACATGTGAGTTATGCGTAATCTGGCACAATACGTTCATCAACGTATTTGGAGAACAGACAGCGAAGATGAACGCTTCAACGCCACTTACGTATCTTGCTAAAGCGAACAGAAAGAAGGGGTAAAGGTATGGATCCGATTATGCTATCGCGTATCCAGTACGCACTTACAACGATTTTCCACTTTTTCTTCGTACCGCTGTCCATCGGCCTTGTGCTGCTGGTTGCGATTATGGAGACGTTGTATGTTGCCAAGGGGAAGGAAATCTACAAAACGATGGCCAAGTTCTGGGGCAAGCTGTTCCTGATCAACTTTGCCGTCGGCGTAGTCACCGGTATTTTACAAGAATTTCAGTTTGGCATGAACTGGTCGGAGTATTCCCGGTTTGTCGGCGACGTCTTCGGTGCGCCACTGGCGATTGAAGCGTTGCTTGCGTTTTTTATGGAATCTACATTTATCGGTTTATGGATATTCGGCTGGGACCGTTTGTCCAAAAAAGTCCATCTGGCTTGTATCTGGCTTGTATTCACCGGTACATTCCTGTCGGCGCTGTGGATTCTCGCAGCCAACTCGTTTATGCAGCATCCCGTCGGCTTCACGCTGAATAATGGACGGGCTGAGATGAATGACTTCTTTGCATTAATTATGAATGGTCAGCTTCTCGTCGAATTCCCGCACACGATCTTCGGTGCTCTCATGACAGGAGCCTTTGTGGTAACGGGCATCAGTGCCTACAAGCTGATGAAAAAACAAGATGTGGAAGTGTTCCGCAGATCCTTCAATATTGCGATTATTATCGGTCTCGTTTCCTCGCTGGGTGTGGCTTTCTCAGGGCACTTCCAGGCGCAGTATCTGGTGGAAACACAGCCGATGAAGATGGCTGCAAGTGAAGGCACATGGACAACAACGGAGGACCCGGCACCATGGACGGTTATTGCCTCCATTGATACGAAGAATCAAGAGAATTCAGGGGAGATCAAAATCCCTGGACTGCTCAGCTACCTGTCCTACAGCAAATTCTCGGGCAGTGTCAAAGGCATGAAGGAACTGAATGCCGAGTATCAGCAGACGTATGGACCGGGAGATTATATTCCACCTGTACGTACAACGTTCTGGAGCTTCCGTGTCATGATCGCTGCGGGTGGATTGATGATTCTGCTGGCGGTGTATGGAACGTACCTGGCTTGGCGCAAAAAGCTGGAAGTAGCCAAACCATGGTTTATGCGTTTAATGGTATTTGCTATCTCATTGCCGTTTATCGCCAATACAGCAGGCTGGATTATGACGGAGGTCGGCAGACAGCCATGGACGGTATTTGGATTTATGACGACCGAAGCTGGCGTATCACCTAACGTATCCGCAGGAATGATTTTATTCTCTACGATTGCCTTCACAGCGGCGTATAGCGTTCTTGGGGCCGTGATGGTGTATCTGTTTGTACGCAAAATCAAAGCAGGACCGTATGCCGTTGATAAGTCGGAAGAGCATGATGAGTCTGCCGATCCGTTTGGCATGGATGGGGGGTATTCCGTTGTTACTAAGTGAGCTGTGGTTTGTACTGATTGCCGTGTTGTTTATCGGATTTTTCTTTCTTGAAGGTTTCGACTTCGGCGTAGGCATGTCTACCGGACTGATTGCCAAAACCGATCGTGAACGCCGTACGCTGATCAACTCCATTGGTCCATTCTGGGACGGCAATGAGGTTTGGTTGCTTACCGCGGGCGGGGCGATGTTTGCGGCTTTCCCGCATTGGTACGCAACGCTGTTCAGCGGGTTCTATCTGCCGCTTGTTGTTGTACTGCTGTTGCTCATCGGGCGCGGGGTTGCCTTCGAGTTCCGCAGTAAAATGAAACAGCAGCGCTGGCGCAAAACATGGGACATCATCATTCTGGTGGCCAGCGCGCTGCTGCCATTCCTGTTCGGAGTGGTTTTTGCAACCATGATGAAAGGTCTGCCAATTGACGAGCAGATGCAGATGCATGCCGGATTCCTGGACATTGTCAATCCTTACAGCGTCATAGGCGGCTTGAGTGTAACGCTGCTGTGCCTGGTTCACGGGCTGTTATTTGCTTCCCTGCGTACTGTCGGCGAGCTTAGAGAACGGGCGCTGCATCTCGCACAGAAGTTAATGATTCCGCTGGCTGTAGTTCTGGTCCTGTATGCGGTATTAACCTATGTGATGACCGATGTGTTCGCTGTTCGCGGCTGGGCGCTCTGGATTATGGTGGTGCTTGGTGCGGTTGCGTTCGCTCTTGCTGCGTACTTCATTCGCCAGAAGCGTGAAGGCCTGGCTTTCGGTATGACAGGTGCAGTCATTGCGATTGCCTTTGCATCAGTATTTATCGGACTGTTTCCGAGAGTCATCGTGAGCTCGCTTGGTTCGGCTTTTGACCTGACCGTATATAATGCGGCATCCGGTGCTTATTCGTTGAAAGTAATGACCATTGTTGCCTGCACCCTGCTGCCGTTTGTGCTTGGATATCAGATCTGGAGCTATTATATTTTCCGCAAACGTCTGAACGAACAGCACCACCTGGAGTACTGACATGGGACGCGGGCTGATGAAGCTGCCGGGCATCCGGCCGGTACTCGCGCTGGCCTCTGCGCTGGTGCTGCTGCAGGCGATGACCATTATTATGCAGGCCAAATGGCTGGCACAGGCCATTACGGCATTGTTTGAAGGTGCTCCTGTCTCATCGCAGGTTCCTGTGCTGCTGCTGTTCCTGGCTGCTTTTGCCGCCCGCTACGCCCTGTCATTCTGGCTGCAGCTTGTCACCACACGATATGCGGAGAGAACGGGAACGGACCTGCGCAGACAGATGACGGAACAGTGGTTTCGGTTCGGTCCGCGTTACGCCAAAACCGAAGGCACAGGACATCTGGTGACGCTGGCGCGTGAGGGGATTGCTCAGTACAAAACGTATCTGGAGCTGTTCATACCGCGTATGCTGGGCACGGGATTTACACCTGTAATCATCCTGTTATACGTGTTCAAACTGGACACTATGTCCGGTATCATTTTGATGCTGACGCTGCCGATTCTGATTGTGTTTATGATTCTAATTGGGCTTGCGACCCAGCGCAAAATAGACGGACAGTTCAAATCCTACAAAGCGTTGGCAAATCATTTTGTAGATACGCTTCGCGGGCTGGAAACGCTCAAGACACTCGGACAAAGCAAGACGCATGAAAGCTCCATTATGCGGGTGAGTCAGCGGTATCGCAAAGCAACGATGTCTACCCTTCGGATGGCGTTTTTGTCCTCATTTGCGCTCGATTTCTTCACCATGCTGTCCGTTGCTTCGGTAGCTGTGGGTCTCGGGCTGCGTCTGACGGAAGGGAATATGCTGCTTGGCCCCGCCCTGACGGTGCTGATTCTGGCGCCGGAATATTTCCTGCCTGTACGTATGCTGGGTGCGGATTATCATGCGACACTGGATGGCAAGGAAGCCGGGGAAGCAATCAATAAAGTGATAGAGCGGGGCAAGGCTGCAGAGCAGCGTCAGATGGAAGCCTATGCAGGTGTAGTGCATCATGGGGATGAACTGGAGAGAGGTGGGGCAGGTGATAGAGTGTCTGATCATCTATCGTCCGCCATACTTCATACCCCCTCCACAACACGTACATTGGATAAATCAGAAACAACAACAGAAAAGTCAGATACATCAGATAAACCAAACACCGCAAGCACACCAGATACGCCAGAGACAAAGGCTCCTGCTGCTTCACGACTGCGTGTTGTCTTTAATCGGGATAAACATGAGATGAAGCTGTCTGCCACTTCTTCCGATCATGGTGTGCATGGTGCATCTCCAGCCTCCTTGTGTTCTGCCGATTCTTCGGTATCGATGTCCTCGTGGGGAGAGTGCAGCCGATTAGCGCTGACAGATATTCAGGTTCAACATGAAGCCGAGGGACCTTATTCTCTTCGGGATGTGACATTTCAACTGACGGGCCTAGGCAAAATCGGGATCATTGGCGCCAGCGGAGCCGGAAAATCAACATTGATTGATGTACTCGCAGGTTTCCAGATTCCAACAGCCGGGCAAGTGCTGGTTAATGGTCGGCACCTTACCCCGGAACTGCTCAATGCCTGGCGAAGCCAGACGGCGGCTATTCCGCAGCATCCTTATATATTCAGCGGCTCCATTGCAGATAACATTCGTTTCTACTTGCCGGAGGCATCCGATGCCGAGGTAGCCCAGGCTGCTCAGGCAGCAGGACTGACGAAGCTGTTATCATCGCTGCCAGGCGGTCTGCATGAAGAGATTGGGGCGGGGGGCAGACAGCTCAGCGGCGGCCAGGAGCAGCGTGTTGCGCTGGCAAGAGCTTTGCTCAGTGAACGCAGTGTGCTCCTGCTTGACGAACCTACAGCGCATCTGGACGTGGAGACCGAATATGAGCTGAAGCAGACCATGCTGCCGCTGTTTGAAGGAAAGCTTGTTTTTCTGGCGACACATCGTCTGCACTGGATGCCGCATATGGATCGCATTATCGTCATGGAGGGCGGCACAGTGGCGGAGATGGGCACACATCAGGAACTGCTGGCAAGACGCGGGGCATATTATCACATGATTCAGGCGCAGATGGAGGCGATATGAGATGAAATCCGGATATTCAAGAGTGGAGACAGAACAGAGTGAGCAACCAACGAACAGCTGGATCGCTCCGTACACAGCGCAGTACCGCTGGAGATTTATAGGTGCAATTGCACTGGGCACATGCGCGGCACTCTGTGCGGTGATGCTGCTGTTCACCTCTGGATATCTGATCTCGAAGTCTGCGCTGCGTCCTGAAAACATACTGATGGTGTACGTTCCTATTGTAGGCGTACGTGCCTTTGGGATTTTCCGGGCAGTGTTCCGCTATGTCGAACGGCTGGCGGGACATGATGCGGTCCTGCGTGTACTTGCGGATCAGCGGGTGAAGCTGTACCGCATTTTGGAGCCGCAGGCCTTGTTCTTGCGCTCACGCATGCAGACCGGTGATGTGCTTGGCGCACTCGCCGATGACGTGGAGCGTCTGCAGGATATTTATCTGCGCACCGTATTTCCGGCGGTGACTGCGCTTGTAATCTATGGTGCGGCTGTGCTTGCTTTTGGCAGTGTTGATCCGATGTTTGCCGTATGCATGGCGCTATATATGTTATTTATCGCGGCGGTACTGCCTGCAATATCCCTGAAATTAACCTGGAGATGGCGTGTGCAGCTGAAGAGAGAAAACAGCAAGCTGTACACACGTCTCACCGATGGTGTGCTTGGGCTTGGAGACTGGATTGCCAGTGGCAGAGCGGCAGTGTTTGTACAGTGGCAGGAAGAGGATGAGGAGCATGCGGACCAGATTCGCCGCAGATTGCGGCGCTGGAATCGGTGGCGTGATTTTATTGCACAGTTTGTCATCGGGCTAATGGTGGTTTCGGTAACCTTGTGGGCAGGACAGGCGGCCTCTGCTGCCCAGCTGCCTGCGGTCATGATTGCTGCCTTCGTACTGGTGCTGTTTCCGCTAACGGAATCACTGCTGCCTGTAGGCGACGCGCTCGGGCATATGCCGGATTACCGTGAATCACTGGAGCGGTTAAACAGGCTGGAAGGACAAGAGGGAACGGGTACGGATACGGTTGGAAAAAAAGATATAGATAATAGAAACAAGGATACAGACAAAAATAGAAACCAGGATCGAAGCAAGGATAGTGGAGGTTATAACGAGCAGGATAAGGAGCTGCAGCAAGATTCTCGGGAACCCAGTTTGAATACGGGGCAGCATTCCAGTTCGATCCGTGGGTACGGGAATGACAGCAATGCTGCTGCGGACGGACGAATTCGGCTGCGAATCCCGCCCAAGCTTCGTGCGGATATTGCCATTGAGCAGGTGAGCTATCGGTATGCCCCAGAAGGGGAATATGCTCTTCAGGACATTTCCTTGCATTTGCCTCAGGGCAAACGGCTCGCAATCCTTGGTCGCAGCGGTGGCGGCAAATCAACCCTGCTGAAGCTGATCCAGGGTGCGCTGTCGCCGTCATCAGGACAAGTATTGATTAATGATCTGCCTGTCGAGATGCTGGGCGAGAGTGTAACCGAGGTTGTAGCGGTGCTGAATCAAAGTCCGCATCTCTTCGACACCACTGTTGCGAACAATCTGCGGATTGGAAGGCCGGATGCAACGGATGAGGAGATTCGGCAGGTGGCTGCACAGGTCGGCCTGGCTGGTCTGATTGAATCGTTACCGCAGTCTTATCATACCCCGATGCTGGAGACAGGACTGCGCTTCTCCGGCGGAGAGCGTCAGCGGATTGCACTGGCCCGGGTGCTGCTGCGGAAGACACCGGTTGTTATTTTTGACGAGCCGACCGTGGGGCTGGACCCTGTGACAGAACGTGAACTGATGCGCACGATGCTGGACAGCCTGCAAGGCAAAACGTTGATCTGGGTCACCCACCACCTGATTGGGGCAGAGAAGATGGACGAAATTGTATTTATGGAAAATGGAAAGATCGTCATGCAGGGTTCTCACGAACAGCTGCTGGCTCGGGAAGAGCGTTACCGTCGGCTCATTGAGCTGGACCGCCCCGGTTGGCTAGAGCGGCAGCATGAGACACCGCTGCCACCTGCGGCTTCCAAATAGTCGGCCTGCCGGAGACGTTCGGCATTGGATGCAGGATGAAGGGCAGGGGAGGTACAGTTGAAGTTGCGGGGTTATTCTCTGGAATTGATTCTCGGGAAATTCATGTGATTCCATCTGACCTCATTGTATGTTTGAGGATGTACCCTGGCTCTTTGTGGGCACATGTCCATAAGTATCAATAGAGCAGAAGGCTATAATCCAAAAAGACGAAGCGGGACAATCCTGCTTCGCCTCTTTGGGCTTTTTGGTGTGCTGTTATTTGTTACTGTTGTGGCTGTAGAAGTAGAAGTAGCTGTTCATGGTGTCATTGTAGTTGTAAGTGTAAGTGTAGATGTGGTTGTTCGCGGCATTGTTCGTGGTGTAGTTGTTGAAGAGAGTGCAACTATAGCTGTAATCATAACTGTAACTATATTTGTTGCGATTTCGGGTTTCGGTGGTGCTACTGCTACCGCCGCCGCCGCTGTCATCGCAGCCATCGCCGTAGTTGCTGCTGTCTCTGATCCGTAACTGCTGTTACTACCGCTGATTCCGTTACTAACTGTGGTGTAGTAGGTTCGCTTTTTGGCTGCCCGATTGCTCTACCGTTGCTGGGTCTCAAAGCTGCAGAAAAATGTGGCGTAAAATATTGCTAACGATCTCAGGTGACGCTATTCGGCTCATTTCAGGTCATTTCAAAAGCTAACGATTCTGAGAAACGCTATTATCGTCTTTTTGCCCGAAAATCACCCTGAATTATGCATTTTGGGGGAAATAGCGTCGCTGGGAATCGTTAGAATTTTCGTGATGCCTAAATCGGGCAAATAAGCTTTCTGGGGATCGTTAGGACCACGCACTGGTTCAACTTTTGCTATATTGAGCCATCCATTTATTTATCAAATCTCGGTGTTTTATTCAATGTCCTCCATCTAATCATCTGTTCTCGCGTAACCCAAGGTTCTCCTCCAACTCACCGTTAATGTGCACATGGGGGCTTGTAGCCAACCGCTCACTAACTCATTCACCCACTCCCTAACACACTCACCGAGCAACCTCAGGCACAGCACGCCCTGCATACAAGCATTTACTGACCCGTGGGCAAGGTGCCGCAAGAGCGGCGTAGCACAAGCTCGGGTTCTACTTTAATGCAGCGATTATCCATCTGCTTGTTCATCAGATCGAACAGGATCATGGCAGCCAGCCGTCCGATTTTGTCTGTGTCCTGTTTTACAGTGGTTAGCGGCGGATCACTGTAACGGCAAGCTTCAATGTCGTCACATCCAGCAACCGCGATGTCCTCTGGTATACGCAGTCCCGCCTCCTTAAAGGCGCGAATAGCACCGAAGGCAAGCAGGTCAGTGGCTGCGAATACAGCACGTGGCAATACCTCAGCCGATAATAGCTGTTTAGCTGCCTCGTAACCATCTGTAGCGGCATAATCCTTGCTGTACACAAGCCATTCGGGCCGCTCTTCGAGACTAAACTGCTTTAGTGATTGTTTAAAGGCTTGTTCCCGCTGCTGCATCACAATGGAGGCACGCTGGAGTCCGATAAATCCAAGATCCCGATACCCGTTCATATAGAACTGCTCCACCACTTTGGTCGATATTTTTTCGTTATCGGACATGATGTAACAGGAGTTTTGTCCAGTCAGCTCAATATCAATCCCGATACATGGAATCGGGCTGGCATCAAGGTCGGATACACTGCTCTCCACCTCGTCCCCCGCAATAATAATGCAGCCATCCACTTGAAAATATTTGGATCTTGCCAAATAGTCCTCACCCTGCTCGAGAAACTTTTCATTGGAAAAGAAGAGCAGATCGTATCCTAACAGCCCGATCTGCTTTTTGAAGGCATTAATGACCTCTACAAAGAACGGGTGACTGAAATCCACATTCAGTTTCCCTGCAAACACCACACCTACCAGATGAGATTTCTTGGTCGCAAGTGTTTTGGCGGAAGAGGAGGGGCGGTAGCCGGTTTCTTCCATAATTTTGAGCACACGCTGGCGTGTCTCATCGCCAATATCAGGGTAGTTGTTAATGATTTTGGATACCGTTGCAACAGACACGCCGGCTAAACGAGCTATCGTTTTAATATTCATATCATCCCTCAAATTCTAAACTAGTTTCGTAGATTGTGGCTGTGTCTCCATACGCATTCCTGCCAACATTCTATGTCACAACCAACAGAGAGTCAATAAAGTAAAGGGTTGACGGAGATGAATTATGCTCTGTATAGAGCTGTTTTATACATTCAATTCTCAAAACTGCGAAAATAAAGCGGTGTTTTAGTAAATCCATAATCTCTGTTGAGATCTCTAGCATTCTTTTTCAGATAAGAAAGAGAGAGAATTGCATCATGAATTCCCTTGGATATTTATGTATTTCGTAAAAATGGTTTTGTCAACATCGGATTTTAAGTCCTGAAACCCTTGATTTGGCGCGGTTTTACTCTAATATATTGAAAAAAAGTAAATAAACTATTTACAAATTTATCTGGCGAAGTCATAATGAGGGTGTGTTTAACGAAACTGATTTCGTAAATTCGGAAAATTATTGTATTCATGAATTTGTAATTCAATCTTGAATGGTTGGGGGAAAGTGGTATGAAAAGAAAAATGTTAATGATTTCACTTGTAACCGTTTTATTGCTTGTGCTTGCTGCATGCAACAGCAATTCTACGGATTCGGATGGGAAGGCGTCTACAGATAGCGGCAAAAAAGTGACGTTAAAAATCATTCACTGGCAGCAAGAAAATATCAACAATTACATCAAACAGTTCAATGCCAAATTCGAAGAGAAATACCCCGATGTGAAGGTGGAGTATACAACTGTTCCGGCGGATGCTACGTATGATCAGCTGATGCAAACGCGGATGAACGCAGGTAGTACAGGCGATGTAGATATCATTCCGCTGAAATCCAGCTTTGTGGGTGCTCCGCAAGACTGGTCCAAGGGTGCGGCTGATCCGATGTGGAAGCAATGGATTGATGCTGGGCTGATTAGTGACTTGTCGGATCAGGCATTTATCAAAAATTATAATGAGGTCGATGTGCAAAATGCGATGACGTACAACGACAAAGTGTACGGTGTCAACATGGGTAAAGTGGCATTTACGGGATTGTTCTACAATAAAGACCTTTTTGCAAAATACAATCTGCAGGTGCCAACAACGTGGGATGAACTGCAAAACGTCATCAAAGTGTTCAAGGATAATGGCGTAGAAGCGCTGGGCTTTGCAGGTAAAGATGTTTGGCCGATTGGTCTTGCGGTGCAAGGACTTCAAGCCTCCATACATGACGACCAGCTCAGCTACATCAAAGGTCTGTGGACGGGTCAAACCAAGCTGACTGATCCGGTACAGATCGAAGTGCTGCAGAAGGCTCAAACGTTGATGAACAGTGCAATGCCTGGTTTCATGGGGATTGACTATGGTACCTTGCCAAGTTTGTTTGCGACAGGCAAGGTGGCGATGATTGCGGATGGTACATGGGATGCAACGACGATTCAAGCAGCTAACCCGGATTTGAAGTTTGGTTATTTCCCGATTCCGGGCAGCAACGATGCGGCAAAGAACAAAGACTTGGCTGGTAAATACGATATGACCTGGATGGTTGTAGATAAATCACCGAACAAGGATTATGCATTGAAATGGCTTGAAATGTTGTCGGAGAAAGATAATTATACGGACTTTGTCAATGCTGCCGGATTCCTTCCGACACAGCCTGATGTGCAGATTACGAGCGAATTTATTAAAGATATCCAGCCATATCTCGAAAACTTCAAACTTTCATGGGATCAGCTGTTTATTAACCGTCAGAACGTAGGGCAGTATATCGCGGAGTCCAGTGTGCATGCAGAGATGCTCAAACCAGCTGGCCCAATCGCAACACCAGAGGAACTGGCAAGCAAATCACAAGCGGATTGGGATGCAGCAGCTCCGAAATAATAGCAAATCTGTGATCAGCCTTTGAAGATTTAGCCAGGCGATCTATCTAGCTGTTCATACAGCTTACGATGATCAAAAATTCAGTCTTTCTTAAATAACATGAAGTCCTGCTTCCTTGATGCAAGCTATAACATAAACCGGAATAGCGCTTGGGGTAAGAGCCTTCAGGCCAGCCTCGATCAAGCAAAGCTGTTATTCCGGTTTTTTAGTTTTACCCGATGAAAGGTGTGAGGAAGATGTATCCGTTTGGAAAAGGGAAGGCAAGGCTGATTCCTTATCTGTATCTGAGCATTCCACTGCTGCTTTATGTCGTATTCGGCTTTGGCCCTTCTCTCGTAACCGTGCTGTTTTCGTTTACGGATGCGACAGGTGTGCGGGGGCAGGCATGGAGCTTTGTTGGCTTGGAAAATTATAAAACCTTCTTTGGTGCCTCTAATGCAGGAGATCGTCTTGATGCCATCGGGCGATCCTTATATTTTGCGTTTGCGGTAGTCATCATCCAGAACGCAGTAGGTCTGTTTATGGCAATCCTGATTAACAAAAAGCTGCGAGGCGACAAGCTGTATCGTGCAGTATTCTTTTTGCCTGTCGTGCTGGGAGTAACAGTGTCTGGACTGATCTGGCAGCTCGTAGCGAATCCGCTCGGCGGGCCGGCGCAGTCGATTCTGAATTTCTTTGGCACCAGCTCCAACTTTTTCGGAGATTACAACATTGCCTTTGAGCTGATTATTTTCGTACAAATCTGGATGTACATGGGCTATTCCATGACGATCTTTCTTGCGGGTCTGCAAACGATCCCGACTGATCTGTACGAGGCGGGATATATGGACGGTGCATCGGGATGGAAGGCCTTCACCAACATTACGTTCCCGATGATTGCTCCTTCTTTTACCGTGAATATGCTGTTGTCCATTATCGGCGCACTACAAACCTTTGACATTATCTACGTCCTCACAGGCGGCAAGTTTAATACAACAACACTGGCGTTTGATGTTTATGCAACAGCGTTTGGCACGGGCACAGCGGATTATGGTCTGGCTTCTGCGGTAGCGATGATACAGTTCCTGTTTGTGTTTACCATCTCTATGGTTGCCTTGTTCTATCTTCGCAAAAGAGAGGTGGAGGTGTAATGAAGCAGAGCAGAATGTCGAGAACAATCAGCTACATCATTGTGCTGCTGATGCTTGCGTTATACGTCTTCCCTCTGTTCTATCTGTTTAATGTGTCGATGAAAACACAGACAGAGTATTTGCTGAATCCCGTAGCACTTACGGAAGGCATTCGGCTGGAGAACTTTGCTGAAGCGTGGACGAAGGGCAGCTTCTCGCAGTATATGTGGAACAGTGTGCTCTATACAGGCATGTCTACACTGTTGACGTTGATTTTATCCGTATTTGCAGCATTTCCGCTTGCGCGCAGATATGTGAAGTTCAGTACACTGATCTATATTTTCTTTCTGATCTCGATGTATTTGCCGAATCCGCTGATTCCGCAGTTCTCATTGATCAATCAACTGGGTCTGTATAATACCCAAACGGGATATATTTTGCTGAAAACAACCGGTACGGGCATTGCGTTTCTGATGTTTGTCGGATATATCAAATCGGTATCACGCGAGCTGGATGAAGCGGCTGCTATGGACGGATGCGGGTACACAAGGTATCTGTTCACCATCCTCGTTCCGTTGATGAAGCCGATTCTGGCTACGGGAATTATTTTGACAGCGATCGGGGTATGGAACGATATTATCGGGCCGACGATCTATTTGTCTGATCCGAATTACCAGCCAGTAACGAAAGGGCTGTTCACTTTCTATGGGCAGTATATGAATAACTGGCCGCTGCTGGCGTGCGGCATCCTTATTGTTACGCTGCCGCTGGTGGTGCTGTACGTTGCATTGCAGCGCTTCATCGTTGGCGGGGCAATGGCTGGTGCAGTTAAATCGTAGGTTCTGGCAAAAGTTAAACGGTTCGAAAAAATTACACATACCCATAGCAAAGGTAGAGCAGGTATTAAGCAAGAAAGCCACCCTCATTGGACATGAAGGTGGCTTTTGGTATTTCTATTTGTTTCATACGAGCAAGTATTTACCGCTTGGTGGAACAAGCTTTTTTTTACATATCCACTAACAACAAAATAATGGAGGACAGGCACAGACAGGTGCTGACCAGATAAAGCACGGCTACGACCTGTTTGTGGTTCAAACCGGCACGTAGCAGGCGATAATGAGCCTGACTTGCATCGGCCTGGTAGATCGCTTTGCCTTGCAGGAAACGTTTGATCACAACGAAAATATTATCGAAGATCGGTACGCCGAGCGCCAGAATCGGAATGAAAATGGACAGCATCGTCGCTTGCTTGAATGCACCGTCAAGTGCGATCACCGCCAGGATAAAGCCAAGGAACGTAGCACCTGCGTCGCCCATAAATACTTTGGCAGGAGCCTTGTTGTATTTTAGATAACCCAGTGTTACCCCGACCAGTGTGATGGACATGAGTGCAGAATCAGTCTGTCCCTTCGTTATGGCTACAATAAACAGCGTAATTGCCGAGATTGCAGATAAGCCACCAGCCAGTCCATCCATGCCGTCCGAGAAGTTAATTACGGTCGTTACACCGAATATCCACAGGATCGTCAGAATGAATTGCAACCAGATCGGCAGCAGTACATATTCCGCATTGAATGGATTTACGAAGCCGGTAAACGCAATGCCAGAAGCGAATACGAGCACTGCAGCAGAGACCTGAATAATCATTTTAGGAAGAGCGGGAAAATCTTTACCTTTGGTTTTGTACCAGTCATCAATCGTACCGATCGTCAGAAGAAGCATGCCGCCTGCGACCAGTGCAGCCGTTTCCCAAGTCAGTTCTTTTGTCAGAGCAATGTATGTCAGGAAAAATCCGGTAAATATCGCGTAGCTAGCGGTCAGTGGTATCGGCTGCCTGTGCAGCTTGCGCTCCACATCTTCCCGGGGCTTGTCTACAAAATCCAACCTGTGCGCCAGTCGGCCCAGCGGCGGAATCAGCAGAACCACGACAGCAAAAGACAATATGAAAGCCAGTATGTATATCATAAACTCGCTTGGTTCACTCCCATCATCCCATTTCCTCCTATTATACGAGTTTACCTCGAAATCTGTCGATGTCAGTATTGTAACCAAACTGTTGAGGAGCAGGCTCCGGTCGGTGTTCAGTCACTAGTTTGTGGCAGATAGGGACCAAAATATTCAAGCACGTTTCTGGCATGATAACCATCATCCCCTTGCCAGATTGCCGCGAAAACAAAGTCATGCGAACCACCTTTGCGATTCCTCGGTGTATCTCCTGGAACCAGAATGCCGGCGGCAGCCCAGATTTCCAGCAGAGCATCGCGCTCCTGTTTACTGGAGGGCAGACAATCCTTCCACTTTTTCTCCAGAGAGCGGGCACTATCTTTCGGGTCTCCCGTCTGTGCAGCCTCCAGCAGCTGTGCAAGTATCGCTTGATCTTCCGCAGTCACTTCGAATGGGGAAACGTTATAGCTATTACTGTCGCTGCGCTCCTGAAGCAGTAGTTCGAGATCCATCAGGCAGTAAAGCAGCCAGCCGTGACGCACACCGCCCCATTTGAAGCGTTCAAAATTCAGCACATTCAGGTAGGCATCAACATAATTTTCATCTGATTGGATACGGAGAAAGTTGCAGTCTCCGCAGGCGCTTGTGTTGGCATGTAGAGCCGGACGTTCGCCGAAGGTATGTAAAGGCATATTTCTGGTCAAAGCCCAGCTGCTTAATGCGCTGCGCAAGTGAACTTTTTTGGTGGACAGACTGTGGAGAAACGCGGTGATCACTTGTTCCTTGAGTGCAGGTTCCTGATGCATGCTGTGCAGGCGCTGCACAATCTCGTCATGAGTGATGGTAATCGGATCGAACATAACACCTTTGCTTTTGGCATATTCAAATTCCTCGCCAGAGAAAGGGCCGCAGGGTGACTTCCAGCCGCTTTTCCAGAAGGTGTTCATTAAAATTTTGACTGCTTTTTTGTCCATTAGTCCAAACCTCCTGTTTGCAGAATCATATCGATCAGACCTGGAAAACGTGTGTTGAGTTCATCCTTTCTGAGTGAATAAAAATGGTGTTTGCCTTCAATTCGCGGCTGGATAATGCCAGCTTCACGTAGCAGTTTGATGTGATGGGACAACGTTGATTTGGAGATATGATCGACTTCAAAAGCCGAGCAGTTTTTCTCGCCCGAGCTCGCCAGACAATGCGCAATCTTCATACGTACCGGGTCACCCAGTGCATTGCAGACCTTGGTCAGACTCATCTCCGAAGCAGTAGGTATTTTTAAAGTTCTCATATTATAGACGGTAGCACATTCGGCATTGTCTTTCAATGTTCGAATAATTTCGAATTGTATATTGCGATTCGGTGTAAAGGTGTGATACAGTTCTTTTCGTGATATTTAGTTCGAAATTATTCAAAATGAAGCGCGGTATATTTTTACACGATGAGATGTGCCGTTGTAAGACAGACAGCATGAAATAACAGGAGGCAATACAATGAAAGATACAGCTACAGCAACAACAGGAAACCGCAATCATACCAACGTTCGGAGCAACACCAATACTACAAACACTACAAACGCTGAAAGCTCGGAAGCGAACATCACAAATCGTGCTGCGAACGCCGCCACCAACACACCCTTAGAAACAGCAGCAATTACGATGTTAAACAACTATTTCCGTTTATTTGATGCTTCCCGCACAGACGAACGGGCGATGCAGGACCTGCTGTCCCTGTTTACGCCGGATGCCGAGATTGTACTGAATGGCAGCAGCCGCAACGGATTCGAGGGATTTATGAAGGCTTTCTATGAGTACAACAAGGATATCAAACATATGTGGGATGCCTGGGTGCTTCAGCCAGACGGCAGCTATCAGACCAACTGGGCGGTATGCGGACAAGCGGCAGATGGCACAGTGTATGCGAAGGCGGGCATCGATATCGCACGTGTGAACGAGGAAGGACAGATCGTGTATCTGGAGAACGTACAGGCAGACGAGAACGCATTCAGCAAATATAAGAACGAGCGCTAGAGGCACACTGAATGGGGGTTTTGTGAAAAAAATGCCCGAATGAAACAGGCCCTTCCCATCTCTGATATGGGAAGGGCCTTCATTAATAGAGCAAGATTCAGCGCCGTGCCGGATCAGCACTGCTGCTGCGGAACTTCCCGAAGCACTGGGTATAACCAGTGCTAGGTAGTACCGCCGCGCTGTGCTAGATGTTCCGGCTATGGCTGATAGTTCCTGTTGCGCTGTGCATTCAGGCCATGCTGGGTAGTTACTGCTGTGCTGTGGATTGCCCCTTACTGGGCATTACCGTTCCGCAGGCCATTGCTGCCGCCCGCTGCTTCAGTTGCGTTGTTTACGGATGCTCACCTACCTACCTACCTACCTACCTGCACTGCCTGCTGTCTGTAACTTCGATGGGTAAAACGGCATGAGTTGGTAAATCCGCGTAGTCCGGAGTGGATGCGGCAGATGATACCCAAACTCTAACGATCCCCAGCGACGCTATTTAGCGAAAAAAGCAAGCTTGCAGATTCTAACGATCTCAGGAGACGCTATTTACCTGAAAAGCCTCTTTTTATGCTGCTTTTAGCCTGAAAAGTCACAAATAAGGCTTCTGGTGATCGTTAGATTTCAAAGTTGTGCTAAATCCCTCAAATAAGGTTTGTGGGATTCGTTAGCGTGTCGATAGCGTTGATAAAACTGCAACACCATGTCGGCACTAACTTCTTCAGCTCACTTAATCCTTCACCGCTCCAGCAGCAATGTCCGAGATGAACTGGCGGCTGATGAACAGGAACATAATAATGAGTGGAATGACAGCGAGCAATGTGCCTGCAATAACCATGGCATAGTCTGTGTTATAGAGCCCGTTTAATTGAGACAACGCAATCTGGAGCGTATACTTGCGTGCATCTGTCAGTACGATCAGCGGCCACAGGTAGTCGTTCCATACTCCAATGAAGGTGAATGCGCCGAGAAAAGCAAAGGCAGGCCGCAGAATCGGCAAGGCTACATTCCAATACAATCGGAAGAAATTACATCCGTCGATTCGCCCGGCATCCAGCAGGTCGCTCGGAATGGATTCCGTCGCATACTGGCGAATCCAGAAGATGCCGAAGGCGTTAACCATGCCCGGAATGATAAGGGCTTTGAAGGAACCCACCCACCCGAACGTGGCCATCAGCACGAAGGAAGGCACCAGCGACAGCTGGGAAGGCACCATCATGGTGGCGAGCAGCAGGACGAAGAGCCATTTTTTACCCGGAAAATCGAACTTCGCAAATGCAAACCCCGCCAGTGAATCGAAAAACAACACCAGAAGGGTCACGACACCTGACACAAACAACGTATTCAGAAAGGCTCCCCAGAAATCAATCTGCTGCAGCACCCGTGTAATATTGTTCCACAGTTCACCACCGAACCAGAGCTGGGGCGGAAACTTGTAGATATCGGATGTGGTCCGCGTAGACATAACAATCAGCCAGTAGAACGGGAACATGGATATGAGCATGCCACCGATCAGGCCGGTATACAGCACCAGCGACTTGAGATGTTTGGACGCCATGAGCGCTCCCCCCTTGTCACATCAGGATGATTTGCCTTGAACAAGCTTCCAGTTCACGATCGAGAACAGGGCAATGATCAGGAACATGCCCCATCCAACAGCAGCACCGTAGCCAAAGTAATTGTTAATGAAGGATTCGCGGTACAAGTACAGCACAATCGTCATACCTGCCGCTCCGGCTCCGCCGTCATTGCCCACCAGCACCTGCGGTTCAGTGAACAGCTGCATGCCGCCAATCGTGGAGGTGATGACCGTGAACAGGATGACCGGACGCAGCATAGGAATCGTAATACGAAAGAAGGACTGCACCGCAGATGCGCCGTCGATACGGGCCGCTTCATACAAAGTTTGCGGGATGCTCTGCAATCCGGCCAGATAGATGATGGCGTTATATCCCGTCCAGCGCCACACGACCATAGAAGATATGGCCACCTTTATACCCCATGGTGCATTCAGCCACTCGACCACCGGAAGGCCGACCGATTGCAGCAGATAGTTCAGAAAGCCGTAATTGCTAGCGAAAAGCGCACCAAAGATGATTGCCACCGCCACAATAGATGTGACGTTCGGTAGAAAGTAACCGACCCGGAATAATGTGCGAAACTTGATGAAAGGCGCATGCAGCAAGAATGCAATAATGAGTGCAAAAAAGAGCATCGGAATGGTCGAATAAATCCAGATCATAAAAGTGTTGCCCACCGCTTGCCAGAATTCGGCGTCTGTGAGCATGTATTTGAAATTGTTCAAGCCGTTATAGGTCATTACGCCGATGCCATCCCATTTGTGGAAGGCCAGATACAGCGAGAAAGCAATGGGAAACAGTCCGAACACAGCGAACAGAATATAAAAAGGCGAGATAGCGGCATAAAGCGCACGATGCTCCCATATGCGGGCCCAGAGTGATTTTTGCCGATCCAGATCGGGCTGGAATGGGCCGGAATCCGGCGACATGCGAGGTTCGGTGACAGCCATATCAATTCCTCCTTTGCGGATAACGAAAGCACATCAAACGAAACGAAACGGAGCGAAACGAAAGCTGGTAGAACCGACAAAACCCGGTAGAACCAGCGAAACCCTGTGAAAGCACGAAATTCAGTAAACCAGCCAAACCAGTCGAACCAGTAGAAGCTGCGAAATCCAATCAAGACCAAACGACCCTCATGGAAACGACTTGCCAACAGCCTCATATAAAACCATAACGCCTGCCTTACCGCTGCAATTCCCGCTCAACGCGGTGCACGGTATCCGGCCAGACCTGCTGCGGGTCGGCATTTTGTTTGGCAATATCGTTCAGCCGCCGCGTAATGATGTTGTGTACCGATGGATATCGTTCGCCAAAAAAGGCATCCGGCACATGCTGTGCCGATTCGGCAAATACGGGTCCCGTTGCCTGCCCGCCGAAGAAAGGCTCCTTCTCTTTCATGACCGGTGCATCGAACACACCTGGAGCGGACGGAAACAGATTCGTCGTCTTATATTGCTCCAGCTGATTCTCTGGACTCTGCAGCCAGCGAATGAGCTCGAAGGCCTCCTTGGGATGTTTGCTGGATTTCAAAATGGAGATAAAGGAGCCGCCATTATTTCCGTCTCCACCAGGAGCGCGAGTGACACGCCACTGGCCAGAAGTATCCGGTGCCGCCTCCTGAAGCACCTGCTTCATCCAGACCGCGCCAACGAAGGAGGCGATCTCTCCATTATTCATCGCCGCATTCCAGGCCGGTGTCCAGCCGTCGGTATTAGCCAGCAGTCCCTTTTCTTTGAAGGCAACGGCTGTATCCCAGCTTTTGCGTACAGCAGGGGAGTCCATGCCGATGAACGTGCCATCGGGACGGAAATAACGCTCGGCAGCTTGGGAGAGCACTTGGTTGTAAACGCTTCCAATGTTGTCGGTCAGAAAAACCTTCCCACCTAGCTTCTCCTTGATCTGTTCCCCGGCAGCAGCATAGGCATCCCAGTTATTGATCTGACGCGCAACCTCCTCCGGTTCGGATGGCAGACCTGCTTGTTTGAAAAGATCAGCGCGATAGAAAAGGGCTGTCGGTCCCGTGTCCATCGGAAAACCAATCATCTGTCCGCTTGGTGTCACACCCTGCTTCCATTTCCAAGGCAGATACTGATCCTCGATCTCCCCCGCGCCAAGATCATACAAATTATAGAAACGATCTTCACTTGGGAATAACTCCATAATCCAGTCGTTAAGGGCAACAATGTCCGGCTCACCTGAGCGTGCGGCGAGAGTGGTTTTGAGCTTGGCTTTGAAATCTCCACCAATCTTCTGCGCAGTCAGTTCAATATTCGGGAACTTTTCCTTGGCCTTGGCAATGAGCTTATCATCAATGGAGCGGTTCCAATACCATAATGTAAGCGTTACCTTTTTGTTGGACGCTGAATTATCCTGTCCCGGCCAGATAGAGCATCCGCTGATCAGCAGGACACAGACCATGATAATGGCTGTCCAGTAGGTTCTTTTTCGGCGGATCATGTGCATAACCCCCTCATCATTAGGTTTGAGGCAAGAAGTGTTCAAGAAAAGTTTAAGGCAGCAATGGCAGCTCGACTGTCTGGACTACACGAATCTCGACTGTCTGGACTACAACAATAGTGTATGAACAGTTTCTAAACTCATACCCAATATTCCGAGAACGAAACACAAATATGTGTCCATTGCGTAACATAATTTCAGTAGTTACTAAAAAAATAAAAGTTACTTGACACAATATAATTTTTATTCTAAACTAACTTACATTAAGTAACTAATGATGGTGAGAAAAATATAGATATGTTCCATTGCTATGCAAAGGGTGGCATACAAGGTTTGCTTTGAGGTTGCTATATCTGAGCCAGCTGTAACAGTGATCCAAGATCACATTGGCTGCGAATGCACTATATTATGAGAAGAACATGGCTTAACAGGAGGAACGAACGATGATCAATTCACATATTATTCAACTGCTTGCCCCTAAAATTCAGACTTTTCCGAGTGGAAAAGAATTCATATATCTGGTGGGACCGATTAAACTCCCGGTTAACCTGGATGGAGAGACACGCACATTCCAGTGGTACAGCTGGCTGAAATCGGACAAAGCGATGGAGAGCGGCGAACTGATCGCTTCCCTCGCAGATGCCGAGCTGGCCGAACGCCAGCAATCCAGCGTGCTGGTGTATGGTGACTTCGCTGAAGCACAGGATGCGCTCATCCGTATGCACAGCATCTGTCACACGGGCGATATTTTCGGCAGCAAGCGCTGTGACTGCGGCTTCCAGCTGGAGCAGTCCATGAAGATGATTGCTGCACATGGCGCAGGTGCGCTGTTCTATCTTGCGAATCATGAAGGACGTGGCATTGGCCTGTTCAGCAAAGCGATGGCTTATATTTTGCAAGAGGAAGGTCTGGATACGGTAGATGCGAACCTGCAGCTCGGCTTCACCGATGATGCTCGTAATTATGACGATGCGATTGCTGTACTGCGTGCGCTTCGCCCGGCTCCGGTGACGTTGATCACGAACAACCCTCGTAAACTGGCTGCTTTGCAGGAAGCAGGGCTAAATGTCGGTGGACGTGTTCCGCTGTGGGGAGATCGCTCTGCGTACAACGAGAAATATCTGCAAACCAAAGTAAGCCGTTCCGGTCACCTGGCAGACAGTGCCGGTTTGGCTGGGGAAGAGACGCTGCTTCCGCATGCGCAGGCGTGATGTAATCAACGAGCTGATATGAAAAGAAATGAAACGAGAAATGAAAAACGAAATAAGGGGCCTCAGGCCTGACATAAGTGGGCTGCTACTGCACTTTTTCACATGAAAAGGAGCATTAGCAGTCTTTTTGTCATTACCCGATTTGTGTTCGAAGTGGCTTGCCGTTGATGTGTGACGGATTATACAATATAGGCAATCTGATAAGTGCAGGAGGAACGAAGGTGCCATTTGAGGGACAGCGTATTTTGCCAGCTGCGAAGAGCATGAAGCAGTTTGAAGCGATAATCGAAGGCCCTTATACCTACGGGGTCATGTTGGAGACGCATATTGCACAGCTTCAGAGCATGATGGAGCAGGCGCGACGGTACGAGAAAAATATTCTGCTGCATGCCGATCTGGTACAGGGGCTGAAAAATGATGAATACGCCGCAGAATATCTGTGCCAGCATATCCGTCCGGCAGGACTGATCTCTACACGGGCCAGCATCATCCAGAAAGCAAAGCAAAAAGGCATTACGGCCATTCAGCGGGTATTTCTGCTGGACACACATGCACTCGAGAAAAGTTACCAGCTGCTTGCCAAAACACAGCCTGACTACATCGAGGTATTACCCGGGGTGATCCCGCATATTATCGCGGAGGTATCCGAGCGAACGGGCATTCCCATTATTGCAGGCGGTTTGATTCGTACACCGGAAGAGGTGGAGCTTGCTCTTGGGGTTGGGGCAGCGGCAGTAACAACATCCAATGCTGATTTGATCAAACATTTCAAGAAATCGCTTACATGATTATGGTATATACAGGAGGGTTTCGTATGGAAAAATTTATTCTGGCCCTGGATCAGGGCACAACAAGCTCCCGAGCAATACTTTTTAACCACAGCGGAGAGATTGTACACATCGCACAGCAGGAGTTTCCGCAGTATTTTCCCAAGCCGGGCTGGGTGGAGCAGAACGCCAACGAAATCTGGAGCTCTATTCTGGCGGTCATGGCATCATGTCTGGCTGAGAGCGGCATCAAGCCCGCACAGATTGCAGGGATTGGCATCACCAATCAACGGGAAACAGCGGTCGTCTGGGATAAGCAAACGGGCAGACCAATCTATAATGCGGTGGTATGGCAGTCCAGACAGACAGCATCCATCTGTGATGAGTTGAAAACGCAAGGGCTTGATCACCTGTTTCATCAGAAAACAGGTCTACTGATCGATCCATACTTTTCGGGCACGAAAGTGAAATGGATTCTGGATCATGTGCCTGGTGCCCGCGAACGGGCCGAAAGGGGAGAGCTGCTGTTTGGCACGATTGACAGCTGGCTCATCTGGAAACTGAGCGGCGGAACACATGTGACGGACGTATCCAACGCCTCGCGTACCCTGATGTACAACATTTACGATCTGCAGTGGGATGATGAATTGCTGGGGATTCTGGATATCCCTAAAGCGATGCTGCCAGAAGTGCGTGGCTCCTCGGAAGTATATGCACATACGATAGATTACCACTTTTTCGGTCACCGGGTTCCGATTGCAGGGGCGGCAGGGGATCAGCAGGCTGCGCTCTTTGGCCAAAGATGTTATACCAAGGGCAGTATGAAAAATACATATGGCACCGGGTGCTTCATGCTCATGAACACGGGAGAAGTGCCAGTGCAGTCCGACCATGGGCTGATTACAACGATTGCCTGGGGGGTTGACGGCAAGGTGCAATATGCACTGGAGGGCAGCATTTTCGTGGCAGGGTCTGCTTTGCAGTGGCTGCGGGACGGTCTGCGCATGCTTCGTTCCTCCAAGGATAGCGAAGACTATGCCAAGCGGGTACCGACAACGGATGGAGTCTATATGGTGCCAGCCTTTGTCGGGCTCGGAAGTCCGTATTGGGACAGCGATGTGAAGGGAGCGGTGTTTGGTCTTACCCGCGGCACAACGAAGGAACATTTTATCCGTGCAGCACTGGAGGCGCTGGCTTATCAGACCAAGGATGTACTGGGAGCGATGGTGACGGATTCGGGTTATCCGGTTCATACTTTACGGGTGGACGGTGGTGCGGCAGCAAATGATTTTCTGATGCAGTTCCAAAGCGACATTCTGGGCATTCCGGTGGAGCGTCCGTCGGTGAACGAAACGACAGCACTTGGGGCAGCGTATCTGGCAGGTCTGGCGGTCGGCTTCTGGTCCGGGGCAGATGAACTGAACAATCATGATCATACGGAGCGTGTCTTCGAAGCGGTGATGGGGGACGATGAGCGGCAGCAGTTGTATTCCGGCTGGCAGCGAGCGGTGAAGGCTGCGATGGCTTTCAAATAAAGCCCGTTATACGGTTGGGAGACAAGGACAGCGGAGAATTTTTCTCTATTACACAAATGGTCATTTGTACTTTTTCGTTAAACTTATGTTATTAATGAGATTTATTGGTGGAAAAAGATGTATGATTTACAGGGATTATATTCCTGGTATGCATGAAGGGGTTGCCCACAATAAGGAAAATTGAAAATTTAGTGGATTGCTTTGAAAATACATCCTTGTGCTAAAAAAACTTTTTGAAATTTTTTTGAATATTGTGTCAAATCAGGCCTTCACGCCGCCGAAAATCTGTGATAGGATTATGTTACAAGTTAAAAAATGATGTCTGGAGATCGGGAGGGACCACGTGCGTTCAGCAATTGCTGAGCGAATGACGTGGTCCTTTTTTTGTTGTTTTTTTAGAGAAAATAAGGGAAATAATGGGGGGGCATCATATGACGATCATGTTCTCGGCAGCACAACGAACAGAAATGATGGAGCAAATGTCGAATGCACAATTTGACGTTTTGATTATCGGAGGCGGCATTACGGGAGCAGGCATTGCATTGGACGCTGTGTCTCGTGGGCTGAAGACGGCTTTGGTGGAAATGCAGGATTTTGCGGCAGGTACATCAAGCCGCTCGACCAAGCTGGTTCACGGGGGCTTGCGATATTTGAAGCAGTTTGAAGTGAAAATGGTCGCCGAGGTAGGGCGGGAGCGGGAGGTTGTCTATGAGAATGGTCCGCACGTCACGACACCTGAGCCGATGCTGCTGCCCATCTACACGGACGGTACATTTGGCCGTTTCAGCACATCCATCGGTTTGATGGTGTATGACACGCTTGCGGGAGTGAAGCGCAGTGAACGGCGGCAGATGTTGAATGCCAGTGAAGCTGCTGCGGCTGAGCCTTTGCTGCGGAAGCAGGGGCTGCTGGGAGGCGGGCGTTATGTGGAGTATCGGACAGATGATGCTAGACTTACCATTGAAGTCATGAAGGAAGCCGTCCGGCGCGGAGCGCTGGCGGTCAACTATGTGAAGGCATCCACCTTCCTGAAGGAAGATGGGATCATTACAGGCATTCAGGCGGTGGATCAACTGAACGGAAGCGGTTATACACTTCGGGCCAAAAAAGTGATTAATGCTTCGGGGCCATGGGTGGATACGCTGCGTGAAGTGGATGGCTCGCGCCAAGGCAAAACGCTGCAGCTGACCAAGGGTATTCATCTGGTATTTGATGGTGCACGCTTTCCGCTGCGGCAGGCGGTTTATTTTGATACACCCGATGGACGCATGGTCTTTGCTGTGCCGCGAGACGGCAAAACCTATGTAGGTACAACAGATACAGTGTACCGGGAAGACCCGGCGCATCCGTTAATCTCGGAAGCCGATCGTGATTATGTCATTGATGCGGTGAACGGTATGTTCCCGGATGTCCAGATTCGTGCACAGGATGTCGAATCCGGATGGGCAGGTGTGCGTCCGCTCATTCATGAGGAGGGCAAGGGCCCTTCCGAGATTTCACGTAAGGATGAAGTCTGGGTATCGGATTCAGGTCTGATTACGATTGCTGGCGGTAAGCTGACGGGATATCGCAAAATGGCCGAGATGGTGGTTGATCTGGTTGCACGTCAGCTGCAACAGGAATATGGGGACAGCACTGGCCCGTGTGTCACCAAAAAGATGCCCATCTCTGGTGGGCACGTTGGCGGCTCGGCCGGATACGTATCGTATACCGAGCGCAAAATCAAGGACGGTGTTGCATTGGGACTGGATCGGCGTGTGGCGGAGCGTCTTGCCCGCACCTATGGTTCCAATGTTGATGCCCTGTATGAGCGCATGCCTGAACCGCGGACAAAGGCGGAGCTTCATGGCATGCCGCAAGAGCTTTTGCTGATGCTTCGTTATGCAATGGAGGAAGAGATGGCGGCTACGCCAGCAGATTTCTGGGTGCGCAGAACGGCAGATTTATTTTTTCGCATCGACGAGGTCCGTCGTTACAAATCAGCAGTCAGCGCTTATATGGCAGAGCAGCTTGGCTGGTCCGAACAGCAGACGGAAGCTTACATGAAACAGCTGGATCAACTGCTGCTGGAAGCATCCGGAAAGAGCTAGGGCGGCAGGATTTTGTAGATCTGGGTCGAATGGAACATGTAAGCGCGTAACACAGAGAGGGGATTACATCCATGACATTACAGATCGGTATCATTGGCACGGGTTGGTTCAGTAAAGTACACGCAGATATTATTACTCGTATGGAAGATGTTCGTGTCGCTAGTGTATGCGGGACAACGCTTGAAAAGGCGGAAGCAATGGCTTCCGTATATGATGCTGCCGGATACGAGCAGCTGGAACATATGCTGGATGGGGAGAAGCTGGATGCCGTATACATCTGTGTACCTCCGATGTCTCACGGGTCCATTGAAGCTGAGTTGATTAAGCGAGGAATACCTTTTCTGGTGGAGAAACCGCTGAGTACCGGAATGGACATACCGCTCCACATCGTAGAGCAGGTGCAGCAGTCAACCTTATTAACTTCTGTAGGGTATCACTTCCGTTATCAGGAGGCGGTCCAGGTGATGAAGCAAGCGATGCAGGAGCAGAAGGTGGGCATGGCACTGGGGCGCTGGATGGGCGGAATGCCTGGAGTCAGCTGGTGGCGTCGCCAGGAAGGCTCGGGAGGGCAGTTTGTCGAACAGACGACACATATCGTCGATCTGCTCCGCTTCTGTGCAGGTGAAGTGACAGAGGTCTACGCCGTGGCAGCCCAGCGCAGCATTCATGAGAAGCATGAGCATGTAACCGTGGCCGATGTGGCCAATGTGACGCTGAAGCTGGAGAGTGGTGCTATTGCAAGCATTGCGAATACGTGCCTGCTGCCTGACGGAGAAGGCGGGGCGGGACTTCAATTTTACACGGATGCCGGTGTATGGGACTGGACGCCAGAGCGTTTGCTTGTGCCGGATGCAGCTTCACATCCGATGGCAGGACTTGAGGTTGCAGCGGGGCATAACCCGTATGAACGGGAGAACGAGGCATTTATTCATGCCCTGCGAACAGGTGACCGTTCCCGCATTTTGTCCGACTATGCGGATGCCTGCCGCACACAAGAGATCACAACCGCTGCACAGGCATCGGTGGAGTCAGGGCTGCCTGTGCAGCTCCAGTCTTCATCGCACATCGCTCGTTAGAAGAGAAGTCATAGCTGCCGTAAAGAATTCAGAGGCGGTATGCTAGTTGTAACTTAAAGCTTCGACCGATATTCGATGGAGTTTTAACACGCTTCAGCAGAGCTTTTACCGAAAGCTGCAAAACTCAAATACGCCTGCAATCGGAACCTTTTTCTCTATGGTCCTGGTGCAGGCGTATTTATGCTATTGGAAAAATGGTAGGCAGCCGCCGTTACATGAGAATAAGGGACTACGCTCTTTAACCAAGCTACTTCGTTTGCTGCTGCTCTTTCAACCAGTCCGAGGACCAGCTGTAGATTTGACTAATGACAGGTTCGATGGCTTTGCCTTTAGGTGTAAGCTCATATTCCACACGGGGAGGAATCTCGGGATACATATGCCGGGTGACAATGCCTTCCATTTCCATTTCTTTCAGACGTTCTGATAACAGTCGCCCGCTAATGGCCATTTCGGCCTCCAGCTCTGTGAACCGTTTGGGTCCGGACAACAGCTGATACATGATCAGCAGCACCCACTTTTTCCCGATGATATCCATCGCTTGAGTAATCAAGCAGGGACTTGGAGATTTAACTTTTCTCAGCTTCAACGTGTTTCACCTCGATTCATAACAGATATGACATATTACGCTATATAAAAGGACAAAACGTTCTGCCGCTCTACAAAATACAAGCACCTTCCATAAAGATAAAGGGTTACTTCCAAGTATGATGAAAGGTCACTACAAAATATACTGTAACATACCTTTTGTATGTATTATACATCATTTCAAGAAAAATTACTTGAAGAAATTATCTTATTATTATATACTCACTTCATAAAAGTAAGTTTGTGAATAATAATGTGTATTGAATTGATTTCTAATGTTTAGTGAAAACGAAGCGGATAGTTCTTCCCAAAACTCAGTTCCTTTAGAGGACTTTTACATATATTACTATTGCATTGTTGGGTATCCACCCCAATTTTTTAAACTTTAAAAATAGCATCTAGTTATAGGAGGATCACGGAAATGAAAAAAGTGTTGGGATATGTTTTCTTAGTCGTACTGGCGGGAGTGTTTGTCATGACGGGGGTTAATAAAGTGACAGGAGCCGAGATGATGATCGAAACATTCGAGAGCTTCTCTTATCCAACCTGGACGATGTATTTGCTTGGCGCATTGGAACTGCTGAGTGCAGTAGGACTGCTTATTCCGCGTACCCGTATTTTGGCTTCAGGTGTACTGACCTTCATTCTGATTGGAGCTGTAGGCAGCCACCTGATCTATGCACAATATGCGGCTGTTCCGTTCCCGGCTGTACTGCTTGTAGCTAACATTGGAGTGCTGCTGGTAAGCCTGCGCCAACTGGAAGAAGAGGAAAGCCTGGAGATGGTACAGGCCTAATGCCGACCTGACAAAGCTCCAGGGCAGAATGAGGAGCTGGCGCTCGCTGTGTTCTGCATTTTGTATTCAAGCAGGGCCAGTTTCATGTTTCAAGTGTGATGGGATCAGATGCTTCGCTGCCCGCGTTTTACGATTCGCTGTGTGTGCCTGGTGTCCGATTGCTCGATCCAGTCGGCACATACATGGCGTACCCACTCCGGGGTAGCTTTACTGGCATCGTTAAGCCAGTTGCTGACAGAATTTTGTACATACAAGTGGTCATCCGATTTTACTGCGGATAATAACGGAAGAGCCATCGCCGGATTTTCCTTCAACGGCTGAATATGTTTCGCCCATACCCCGCGAGGCCGGGTAGATTCAATAGCAAAGCGTCTGATCATCGGATCAGGGTCGGTGCTCCAGGGGATCAACGCTTGAAGAGCTGCCGATAGATCAGCACGGATGGAATCCCGTACAGCCATCCAGGCAATCTCTCTCACGCCAAAGTGATGATCAGCCGCGAAAGCACGAATCTGTTCGAGCTTCTCTGTCACCTGCAGTTCGGGATGAAGTCCGATAATATAAGCTGCCCAGCAGCGAACACTGTCTGAACGGTGCTTTGCAAGAAAGTTGAAGAGTTGTTTGTTTTCTTGCTCAGGCCGTTTCTCCATATACTCCAGCCACTGCCTGCCAATCTCGGGGATGACTTTCATAATGCGCTGTTCATCCTTTTTTCCGAGTCTTGCGGTAACCTCCCGAGTGGAGACAGGTACAGCTAATTCACGCGTAATTTGCTCCAACAGAAGAACATGATTGACGGCCAGCCATTCGGTTAAATTCACGGATTCAATCGTTCCTGATTGCAGCAGACGGTGGATGTGTGCCGGGATTTCAGTGGCTTTACGCGCACCTTTGCGAAGCAGAATATCTTCAGGGATAGTAACATCTAAGTGATTATTCATTGTATAACCTCCTTGCTTGTCTGAACTCATTATGTATACCATACAATGGAACAGAGTGCAGAGATGTAAGCTGGCTTACATCTCTAAGCATGGAGAAGGTGTTTAACGGAATGTCTCGAGCTCACTTGCATGAAGAGCAACCGATTTAAACGAGGTACGTATGCGGCCTGCCTGCGAGAGCTCTTTCATCGCAGCCGTAACGGATTCTCTGGAGGCGCCAGCCATCCAGGCAATTTCCTGATGTGTTATGCCGAACTGGATACGGCAGTACCCATCCTCTTTCGTCCAACCGTTCCGTTCCGCCAGCCGGCACAGGTTATGCATGATTTTGTCATGTAAATTCCCGAGTGCAAGCGTTTGTGTCAGCTCACTCATTTGCTTGATCCGCGCACTCAGCACGTTCATCATGCTCATCATAAATGCCGGATGCTCCACTAAAAACTGCTCGAATCGTCCTCTGTCCATCAAGCAGATATCACAAATTTCTGTTGTTTCAATATATAAAGCGCGTGTACCAAGCGAAAGTTCATTCATCTCTCCGAAGACGTTACCTTCACCCAAAATATCCACGGTGAACTGCTTGCCTTCCGGATTTAACGTGTACAAGCGAACCTTTCCCTTTTTGACAAAATAAAAACCTTCCGTAAACGTATCGGGTGTCTGAATCGTTGTATGTTTAGGGAACGTTGTAATAGACGTCATGCTGTCCATCTCAATCAGATCTGCTTCAGATAAGGAGGACATGAGGTCGAATTGAGACAGGTACAGGATCTTATTCATAGGGCTCCTTTCACTGGACGTAGAAAAGTATAAAAAAAGAAGAACCCGATGAAGCCAGGGTTCTTTCGCATTCTGCCTTCCTATACATGGAAGGTGAACTGTTTATTTATGATCATATGCTGTTCTGACTATAGTAGCTTTTTGAGTTGAGAGACGCGTCCTTGGCTGATGCCAAGTTTCTCCGCGATTTGCTGTTGAGCCAGGCCTGGATGCTGTTCAATAATTTCTTTCATCTGTTGCAGCATACGTGCTGTCTTGGGCCTCAAGTCGGGGTAGTCCTGGCTTGCCGCCATATCTCCATCATTCCATGAAGGAGCAGCGGGTTTGGAAGCAGGACGCTCTTTAGGTGGAGAAGCCTGTTTATTCTCAGGTACGAACCAGTCGGGAGTGTCATCTGGGTGTTTTAATTGAATTGCACAAGTCCTGCAGATGAATTGCTCTTTGAAATACATTTCCGTATCCACGTCACCGCAAAAAATACACAATGTTGATTTGTACTTTCTTAAAATCAACTCTTTCCCTTCAATGAAAAATTCAAGCGGATCGCCGATATGGATTTCCATTGTATCCCGCATTTCTTTGGGAAGCACAATTCGTCCGAGACGGTCCAGAGATCTCTTCATTCCGGTTCTTTTCATCGCATCTCCCCCGCAATATTAACATTAAAACCTGTCCTTATTGTAAGGAAGAAAGGGCTTTAATACAACAATAATATTTCAAAAAATAGGGATTGTTTCTACTATTATGGGAAAATAAGTTTGTGTTTACGGGAAAATAAGTTTGTGTTTACGGAAAAATAAGTTTGGAAAGCGCGGGAGCGACGGCCAACGTGAAGAGAGCTGCCAATACCATGGAAATACTGGAGATGGTGCCTGTCAAAGAACTCAGTTCAAAGGCTTTCGAAGTTCCCGTGCCGTGAGCACCTGTTCCAAGCAGTGTACCTCGTGCGATCTCGCCATCAATGCGCAGCATTTTGACTATAGAGGGTCCCATAATTGCGCCGAGAAGCCCTGTCATGATCACAAATACTGCTGTAACCGCAGGAATTCCCCCGATGGAAGCCGACACATTCATGGCAATCGGTGTTGTAATCGAGCGTGGAATCAGGCTGTGAATCAAGCCGGAGTCCAGATGCAGCCATTTGGCGAGCAGGGCGGAGGAGAGCACGGCAACGACCGAACCCGTCATCACGCTGACCACGATCTCGGATATATGTTTTTTTAACACATGAAAAAAGGTATATAGGGGCACGGCAAATGCAACTGTAGCGGGCTGCAGCAGCAGACTGAGCCATTTCCCCCCGCTGCTATAAGCGGCGTAATCTGTCCCGGTGGCGAGCAGTACACCTACAACCAGCAGTGGTGTGATGAGCAGAGGCGAGAGGTATACTTTGGGCAGGCTGCGATACATGCGTTTGGCAACCCAGTAGATTCCGACCGTTAACAGCAAACATAAAAATCCAATCATCCCGTGTGACGCTCCTTTCGTTTGGCAATACGTGTAGCAACCAGGCCCGTGCAGGCCATAACCAGAAACGTGCTCAGCAGCACGATAAATAAAATCTGCAGTCCGTCATGCTCCAGCATCGGCATGTAATTCATGATGCCAACGGCCGACGGGATAAAAAATAAAAGCAGTTCGCCGAGCAGCCACGCCGCTCCCACCTCAATCCACCGCAGCTTTACAATACCGGTCTGCAGTAGAATAAATAGAATGACCATTCCGATTATTGAACCGGGTACAGGCAGATGGAGAGCACGGGCCAGCTGGTCCATGAGCAGTGAGAAAACCATTAACAGCGCAACCTGCGCAATACCGATGCCCCATTTTTTCACCTGAATCCCTCCTTGTATATCCGTGTAAGATTTCATGAATTTGATATGATTAATGATTTTTTTGAAAATGAAAGGAAACGTTGCTTCGTATCACAAATTTTACAGTGCATCTTTTCATGAGTAAAATGCATATTAAGAATGTTTTCTATTCCATTTATCTATGACAAGGACATGAGCTTACGATGGTAAAAGAAGGAGTGGGGTTAGGCCATGGATATTCGCCATCTGCAATATTTTCTGGAGGTTGCCCGGCAGCAGAGCTTCACAAAGGCCGCCGAGGTGTTATATATCACGCAGCCTACCATTAGTAAAACCGTGAAAAGTCTGGAGGATGAGCTGGGCGTTACATTACTTGATCGCTACGGTAAGCAAGTTCAATTAACGGATGCGGGGCATGTCTTTTTTCGGCAGGCACTGGAGATTGAAAAATCGTTCCGCAGTCTCTCCTCCGAGCTTGACGATCTGATGAATCTGAAGAAGGGTCATCTGCGTATCGGTCTGCCGCCAATGGTTGGATCGAGCTTTTTCCCGATGATTATCGGGGAATTCCACAAAGCGTATCCACAGGTGAGCATACAGCTGTTCGAGGATGGTGCCAAAAAAGTAGAGGCAGATGTGATCAGCGGGGCTTTGGATATTGGTGTGGCGGTGCTGCCTACAGTGGATGAGGTGCTGGATCATTTTGTATTTGTGCATGAAAAGCTGAATCTGCTCGTACATCCTTCACATCCGCTTGCAGGAAAAGAGTCGGTGGCGCTTCAAGAACTGGAACAGGATGCGTTTGTTTTGTTCCGGGAGGACTTTGCGCTCCATGATCGCATTATTGTGGCTTGTCAGCAGGCGGGTTTTCAGCCGCGAGTGGTCTATGAAAGCTCGCAATGGGACCTGCTGAGCGCGATGGTAGCCGCCAATCTGGGTGTAGCTCTGCTGCCAGAGACGATCTGTCGTGAGGTGGACCATATGCGTGTGCGGATTATTCCGGTCGGGGAGCCGGTTATTCCGTGGCAGCTCGGCATGATCTGGCGGAAGGACCGGTATCTTTCTTTTGCCGCGAGAGAGTGGATTGCCTTTACCCAGTCGAAGCTCGGAGAACAGGTGAAATGATGGCGGATCATTGATACAATGAGGAAACGGAATGTAGGAAAAGAGAAAGAGATTGATGATAATAGAGGGGAAGAGCGCGATGAGATAATAAGAATAAGTAAGATGATGGACCAGCGTGACAGCATAGAGGTAATACCAATACTGATGGAGGTGCGAAATTTATGAAACTGCGGGTATCCGCTGTACAATATCAATTGCAAACGATTCGTTCATTTGAGGAATTTGCCGCACAGGCGGAGCATTACATACGGACAGCTTCCGAATTCGGAACGGAATTTGTGCTGTTCCCTGAATTTTTCACAACCCAATTAATGTCCATTGGAGACGCACAGGGGAATGCGCTGACCATTGAAGATTTGCCCGAATTTACGGAGCAGTATGAGCAGTTGTTCGTCTCACTTGCGGCCAAGTATAACATGCATCTCATCGGGGGCACACATGTCATTCGCAAGGAAGGCAAGCTGTACAATACAGCGCATATGTTTTACCCGGATGGACGGATTGCACGCCAGGCGAAGATTCATATTACGCCAACCGAAGTGACGGAGTGGAACATGGCTGCGGGTGACGGGCTTGAAGTGTTTGACACGGACAAAGGGCGCATAGCGATGCTGACCTGTTACGATATTGAATTTCCAGAAATCGTACGTATGGCAAAAGCAAAGGGGGCGGATGTTATTTTCTGTCCTTCCTGTACGGACGATCGCCACGGCTTCTATCGGGTACGCTATACAAGTCATGCCCGTGCGGTGGAAAATCAGGTATACGTTGTATTAACGGGAACGGTGGGTCATCTGCCGACGGTGGATTTCATGCGTGCCAATTATGGACAAGCCGCTATTATTACGCCGAATGATGTACCCTTCCCGCCGCGAGGCATTCTCGCGGAAGGTGAGATCAACAACGATATGATCGTCACCGCTGACCTTGATCTGGATCTCTTGTACGAGGTGCGTGAACGCGGTTCGGTAACGACTTGGCGTGACCGTCGCACAGATATCTACACGGATTGGGAGTAGAGGAGTAACATGTGTTTCATCATCTGAGCTTGGGAAGGAGGCACAGGCAGAATGTATATGAAGGAATTACTGATAACTGCACCCGCTGGTGATGGCAAAAAGGGCAGGGCTAAAGCAGTCATTCGCAACTATGCAGCGCCCGACTTTGAAGAGCTTATTCGCATTCAGGCGGAGAGTTTCCCGCCGCCATATCCGGAGGAGCTGCTCTGGAACAAAGAGCAGCTCGGCAGCCATGTGCAGCATTACCCCGAAGGGGCGATCTGCATTGAGGTTGATGGGGAGCTGGCTGGATCAATGACCTCACTGCGGATGCAGTGGGACCCGGCACACCCAGCCAGCCATACGTGGGCCGAGATAACGGATGACGGGTATATCCGCAATCATCAGCCGGATGGAAACACACTGTACATCGTTGATCTCTGTGTGCGGCCGAAATATCGGAAGTGGGGACTAGCTCAGCTTATGATGCAGTCCATGTATCATCTTGTGATCGCGCAGGGGATGGATCGTCTGCTTGGGGCAGGACGAATGCCAGGTTATCATCTGGTGGCCGAACAGTTTTCGGCAAAGCAGTACCTGGATCAGGTTGCTGCTGGCGAAAGGCATGACCCGGTTATTTCGTTTTTGCTCCGCTGCGGGCGTATGCCTGTTGGAGTAGCTGCGGATTATCTGGATGACGAGGAATCCTGCAATTATGCGGCTCTGATGGAGTGGCGTAATCCGTTCCGATAAAAAGAGGTTTGTGCATGTGCACTGTGTCAGCGGGTCCGCGTGTCTATGCACTGTGTTCATGAATCCCCATGTCTATGTGATTGTCCACAGTCTGCTGTACCAGGTTCGATTATTATTCTCCAGATCGCTACTTGTTGAACCAGACTGTTGCACTGAATACATATTTAAAAATAAGGAGGATTTATCTATGGAATTTACACGTATTACATCTATTCAGGACCCATTGTTCGCCCAGATGCACAAGCTGATGCAGGAGATTTTCCCGCCAGAGGAAGTGCTGGACTTTCAGCTATGGGCTGAGCCGCTGGAAGACCCCGGCATCCGGGTGTTTGTTGCTGTACATGAAGGCCAAGTCGTTGGTGCAACAGAGTACCGCTATTATGAGGACTGGAACGTAGCCATGACGGATTTTACGATTATTGGACGTGAAGGCCTGGGCATTGGTACCTTTTTGGCGAATCACCGCAAGCGTGATCTGCAGCAGCTCGCCGCTGCAAACGGTAAAGAGCTGTTCGGCATGTTCGCTGAAATCTACAATCCGTATTTGAGTCAGGATCATGCGTTTGGCGGTATTAAACCGATGGACCCGTACGTGCGGCGCGAAGTGTTGTCGCATCTGGGCTATCACCGTCTGGATTTTCCATATGTGCATCCATCCTGGCAAGGTGACGGTGAAGCCGTAGGGGGCTTGGATCTGTGCTTTATGCCTGGCGACGAGTCGCTGGTGGAGCTGCCCGCAAGTCTGGTGGCTGATTTCCTGAATCGCTATTATGCTGTGCTGCCAAACAAACCGCAGGAATGGCTTGCCATGGTAGAGCAGCTGAACGCTCGTGAATCCGTAGCATTGCGTCCGCTGTAGGTGAATGAGCGCGGAGACGAGGCGTACAATTCATTATTTAAGAAGTGACACGATGATATAGATGCGATAGCTAGAACCTGGACAAGTGTAGGTAGGCAAATGTAAGCAGGTAAACGTAAGCAGGCAAGAAAAGAACAAGCCCTGCTACAAGTAAAATTGTCAGCTAAAAGTACAAGTAGAAGATGCCAGAGAGTAGCAGCAGAAGCGGAAGTACAAGTACCACCAGTAAAGTACGGTGCCGATAAAGTAAAATCACAAGCACCGATCAAAAGTACAAGTACAATTATCGACTACAAGTAAAAACACGACAGCCAGTAAGTGTATCATTATAAGCAAAAACATCCGTACAAATACAAGCAGAAGTGTCAGTATAAATGCAAGTACCGGCGACAACTAGAAGCACCAGTACCAGTACCAGCACCAGCACCCGTACCAGCAACAGAGTTGCAAAAGTAAAATTACAGTATCTTGCAGGTGAATTTTAAGGGCGATGGGTGCAGTGTTAACACATGGCAGTCCACATCAGTAAGAGTAAAGACTCACTTTTCAGACCACACAGATGGTTTGTGCGTGGGTCTTTACTCTTTTCTAATTTCTATAAAGATGAGAGATGATGAGAAGCAGTGCGAAGATCATGCTGGTTGTTTTACAGCGAGGGGCATATCCGGGAGTGGGAGTGCAGCGAAATTTTATTAAGTAGAGATTCAACGCAACGAGGGTGATTATCTCTAGTCCAAGAGCGATTATGGTGATGGATCACTTATTGAAGAGGGTGAGATGCGCTAACGATCTCAGGAAGCCTTATATAGTCGTTTGGCGGCACTTTCCAAAGCTAACGATTCTGAGAAACGCTATTTCAGTGAAATAAGCCCATTTTCGCCCCAAAAGCATTGTTTTGTACCAAATAAGCTCTGCTGGATTCGTTAGAATTTCAGCAGAGCTGAAATGAGCCAAATAGCGTTTCCTGAGATCGTTAGAATGTTAAGGGAGTATCCGTTCGTTCCATTCATATCGCTAAAATGTTGGAGATCATTTGGACCTATGTCAAGAAAGTAGACACTACGCTGCGGGTTTGTCAGTAAATTTCATTGCAAAACGACCGCTACAATGAATAATGAGTATGCTTCTGCCCTACTCAATCGTATACGTCGTTACAAACGATGGACGCGGGAACATGGTTGGCTTCTGCGCCGTCAGGCCTTCACTTGTGCTGCGGTTGCGGTGAGCATGGTTGTAGGCTTGCGACTGCTGCCAGCCCTTGAAATGTTCCTCCGATTGCCAGAGCGTAAGCACGACATAAGTATCATCCTTGAGCGGGCGGAGCACTCGAATGCCGACGAATCCAGGCTCGTCTTCCACTTTACGGGCACGGTTCTTGAAACGTTCCTCAAAATCAGGCCGTCCATCTTCCGTAACCGGGATGTTGTTCAGCACAGCGAATCCGCCGCCTGTCCATGATCCTGCGGCATCGAATGCCTCATAAGCAGCCACTTGCTTATCTGACTCGATGTTCGGCAGGCGATCCGCCAATTCAATTGCAAGACGGACCTGATCTTCTGCGCCTTTCAACGTCAAATGTGGATACGCAGCAAGGGCATCGGGCAATGGGGATGGAACCAAATAAATGTACATAGAAAATATGCCTCCTTATTATAGTCGTATCAGATCGGACCATAGAATAAATGAATGTCTGGTTGGAATTTGCATCGATAAACATCCGTAACTTGAAGCCAGCCCTTCGATCAGATAGGCAAGTGTAACTTTCCAGTTCAACCCCAGTTCAGCGTATATCCCCAACATAGCATATGGGAACGGACGAGTCCAATTTTCCAAAAATCTGGTTAGGGCATACCGTTTCATGATAAAGTATATAGACTACAAGCAGAACGGGTGATCGTATGACAACAACAATTCGCATATCAGTTAGACCACTGGTGGAGTACGTGTACCGCAGCGGCAGTATACGTCCGGGGTTCCGCACTAACGCTTCAATGCAGGAGGGAACGCGGATTCACCAGCGGGTGCAGAAGGCATATGCCGAAGAGGATTTGAAGGAAATTGTACTGGAAGCCGAGCTTCGGCATGGAGAGCTGACTTATGTCATCGAAGGACGGTGTGACGGTCTGATTCGGCTGGAAGGCCAGCTGACGGTGGATGAGATTAAGTCGACCGCTGGCAATCTGGACGAGCTGGATGGCGGGCTTGAGGTACACTGGGCGCAGGCGATGATGTATGCGTATATGTATGCTGTTCAGCACGATGAGCCGCGCATGCAGGTGCAGCTGACGTATGTGCATTCGGTGACGGGCGAAGAGCGGCGGTTTCGACGTATGGCCGAGCGGAAGGAGCTGGAGCAGTTCGCTGCAGAGGTGATTGCCGGATATGCGCCATATGCGGAGATGATTGCCGCTTACGAAGCGGAGCGGGACGTTAGTGTGCGCGAGCTGCCGTTTCCTTTTCGCAAATACCGGGAGGGACAGCGCAAGCTGGCAGGGGCAGTGTACAAAACGATACGTGAAGGCCAGGGACTCATGGCCAAGGCACCCACAGGCATAGGCAAAACGATGTCCGTGCTTTTCCCTACGGTGAAAGCCATCGGTGAAGGTGAGGCCAGCCGTTTGTTTTATCTGACTGCGAGAACGACAACGAGAGTGGCGGCTGAGGAAGCCTTTGCCCGGATGCAGGCGGAAGGATTGAAAATGCATGTCATCAGTCTGACGGCGAAGGACAAAATTTGCTTCAAGGACGAGGAAGCCTGTGATACTGGCCAGTGCGGCATGTGTGAAGGGTATTATGACCGGATTAACGGCGCTGTGCTGGACATGCTGGAGCATGAGACCTTGATGACACGGCCCGTTATTGAGCAGTATGCACGTAAACATCGGGTGTGCCCGTTTGAGTTTTCACTTGATGCGGCTTATGCGGCGGATGCGGTAATCTGCGATTATAACTACATTTTCGATCCGCGTATATCGCTCAAACGTATGCTGGAGGAACAGAAGCGCAAGACCGTTCTGCTGGTGGATGAGGCGCATAATCTGGTGGACCGCGGGCGGATGATGTTCTCCGCAGAGCTGGAAAAGGCTGTTTTTCTCGATGTTAAAAGAGAATTCCAGACGCTGGGCAGCCATGTGCCTGCCGCCAAAGCGATTGTGGATTATACGGGAGCGATTGACAAGTATCTGATCACGCTTCGCAAGAACGGCGGGGAAGAAGGCAAGATCATTCAGCAGGAGGCGCCGGAGGAGCTGATTGAACGGCTGGAGCCGTTTATTCTGGTAGCCGAGCAGTGCCTGGTTGAAGGTGGGTCAGGCAATGCCGAGACGGATCAGCTGCTGCTGGATGCCTATTTTACGGCACAAAATTTTGTGCGCATTGCCAAGCTGTATGACGAGCGTTTCATTACGTATGCAGAGTGTGTGCGCAGCGAGGTACGGGTGAAGCTGTTTTGTCTGGACCCGTCCCAGCAGCTGCGTCAAACGGCGAAGGGATTTCGCTCGACCATTCATTTCTCGGCTACTTTGTCACCGCTTCGTTATTACCGGGATATGCTGGGGGCAGAGGAGGAGGATTACACGCTGCAGATTCCATCCCCGTTCAATAAGGAACAGCTGGATGTGCGGCTAATGCCGCTGTCCGTGCGTTACAAAGACCGGGAGCGCACTAAACGTCCGATTGCCGAAATGTTAAAGCAGCTTGTTTCTGAATGGCCGCACAGCAATTTACTGGTGTTTTTCCCTTCCTATCCGTACATGCGGGAGGTGTATGAAGCATATGCACAGCTTCCGGATGCACGTGATGCGGATACGGTTATGCAGGAGCAGGGGATGAATGAGCAGGAGCGTGAGCAGTTTTTGGCGGCGTTTCAGCCGCATCCCGAGCGTACACGTCTTGTTTTTGCTGTTATGGGCGGTGTGTTCTCGGAGGGCGTTGATCTGCCGGGAGACCGTCTGAACGGTGTTGTCGTTGTCGGTGCGGGACTGCCGCAGATCGGTCTGGAGAACAACGTGCTGCGGGATTATTTTGACAAGTCGGGACGCAATGGTTTTAATTACGCTTATGTGTTTCCGGGTATGAATAAGGTGTTACAAGCTGGAGGCAGGCTCATTCGAACCGAAGAGGACAAGGGTGTGCTGGTGCTGGTCGATGACCGGTTTACACAGGAGCCTTATCGTTCTTTGCTGCCTGAAGAATGGCTGGATTATAAGCGAATTTGACATTGTTGAATGATCAAAAGGCGTGACGTTAGTTCACCCGTTTTGCTGATTTTTCATATTTAATGAAATAATTTTGTGAATTTTCTCAATATTCTTTCATTTTCATGATTGAAACATGGGGTAAACGGGTTATAACTTGGTTAGCACGAACGAACAACGGCGATCCCCTATCCGTTTCGCGGTCCGCTTCGAATGCAAATCAAGGAGGTCGGTTTGTCATGAAGAAAAATCATACCATGATGCAGTTTTTTGAATGGCATTTGGCAGCAGACGGCAATCATTGGAAGCGACTGGCTGAGATGGCCCCGGAACTGAAAGCAAAAGGCATAGACTCGGTATGGGTACCCCCTGTTACCAAAGCCGTGTCGGCAGACGATACCGGTTATGGTGTGTATGATCTGTACGATCTGGGCGAATTTGATCAAAAGGGTACGGTACGCACCAAGTATGGCACCAAGCAAGAGCTGGTGGAGGCCATTGCCGAGTGTCAGAAGAGCGGTATTACCGTTTATGTGGATTTGGTTATGAATCACAAGGCTGGAGCAGATGAGAAGGAAGTATTCAAGGTGATTGAGGTTGATCCTCATGACCGTACGAAGGAGATTTCTGAACCGTTTGAGATTGAAGGCTGGACCAAATTCACTTTTCCCGGACGCGGCGACCAGTACTCCTCCTTCAAATGGACGTCCGAACACTTCAACGGTACTGATTTTGATGCCAAAGAAGAACGGACGGGTGTCTTCCGCATCGCCGGAGAGAACAAAATGTGGAATGAGAATGTCGATGATGAGTTTGGGAACTATGACTATTTGATGTTTGCCAATATAGATTACAACCACCCCGATGTGAGGCGTGAGATGATCGAGTGGGGCAAATGGCTGATCGATACGCTGCAGTGCGGCGGTTTTCGACTGGATGCGATCAAACATATCAACCATGAGTTTATCAAGGAATTTGCTGCGGAGATGATCCGTAAACGCGGGCAGGATTTCTACATCGTAGGAGAGTTCTGGAACTCGAACCTGGACGCCTGTCGTACGTTTCTGGACACCGTGGACTACCAGATTGACCTGTTTGACGTATCGCTTCACTATAAATTTCATGAGGCTTCCCTGGCGGGGCGCAATTTCGATCTTTCCAAAATATTTGAGGATACCCTCGTTCAGACACATCCGACCCATGCGGTAACCTTCGTGGACAACCATGATTCACAGCCGCATGAGGCGCTGGAATCCTGGGTTGGCGATTGGTTCAAGCCGAGTGCGTATGCGCTGACACTGCTGCGTCGCGATGGATACCCGGTTGTCTTTTACGGTGATTATTACGGGATTGGCGGACCAGAGCCGGTGGAGGGCAAAAAAGAAATTTTGGACATTCTGTTGTCAGCCCGCTGCAACAAGGCTTACGGAGAGCAGGAGGATTACTTCGATCATGCCAACACGATCGGCTGGGTGCGCCGGGGCGTAGAAGAGATTGAAGGCTCCGGCTGTGCCGTTGTGATCTCCAATGGAGATGACGGTGAGAAGAGAATGTTTGTCGGAGAGCATCGGGCCGGGGAAGTGTGGGTCGATCTGACGCATAGCTGCGAAAATGAAATTACGATCGAGGCCGATGGCTGGGCTACCTTCCACGTATGTGGCGGAGGTGTCTCCGTCTGGGCGCTGCCAGAGCAGCATGACGATTGTGGCACCAGTGCGGGTAATTAGTGCTGATTAGTGTTGATTTTTAAATAAGGAACCACCTGAAGCTGAATAGTCTCCTCATTCGCGCAATGCTTTTTGACGTGAGGATGCTGTTCGTACAGACGCGCTGCCGTGCGCTGATTCGGGTGGTTTGTTGTTTTTTAACGCTTCGATGTAATTCGATGTAGCTTTCTTCAGGGAGATTTCAAGCAATTGGTTTATTTTTCCGAAACCTCTCTTTCCTCTCTTTTAACGGGTGTCCACTTTTTATTCTAGTTCCATATTTTGCGAAAATTCGGTCAAAACCGCCTCATTTACCCCATTTTCACCTAAATAGCGTTTCTGGGGATCGTTAGCGCAGAGAGGAGATGGACGGATAAAAGCGTACCATTTTGCACTGCGTGCAGTTCCCAGCACGCAGTGCCCTGCTTCATGACGATGGTGGTCAGCCACTCTATTCATTAACCGCCATCGCCACCTATTTTCACAATCTTCTAGCCAAGTGCTCGCAGCAAACTCTCGGGTTACTTCTACTTCCTACTCCCTACTCCACCAGTTTGAAGGACTCCAGTGTGCCAGCCATGCGCAGATCATCAGGGTGCTCGCGGTTGAAAGCGGCCCGCTTCTCTGCATCGGCATATTCATCATGGTAGTGCATTAGCACCGTTTTCTTCCTGACATCAGCGGAGAGCTGCTCCAGATCCTTCAGAGAAGTATGGGATTTGATTACCAGATCATGCATGTGACATTCATGGAATATGAGCTGTACATCTGGCGCAATCTGCTCCACCAACTCACGATCGAGAGTGCTGTCTGCACTGTAGTAAAAATAAGGCTTTGCCATCAGCCCGTTGCTGATCATGCCGGGAACATGCTGCGTGCGAAATGTCTCGAATGTTACCCCTCCCAGCTCAAAGCTCCCTCCATCCGGCAGCGGCACAACATCATAATAATGGCTCATCGTGCGCTCCCCATCTGTTGTATATCGCATGCCTGGAGAAAGGATGCTCCACAGCGGGTCGACCAGTTCCTCATGAATGAACAGGCGTGGTTTGCGATCTCCTACAATCTGTGCATAATAACCAAGCATCTGTACTCCGTTAATATGATCCTCATGCAGATGAGTAATAAACACATTATGAATGCCAGTCATGGCAAATCCATATTCTTTAAGTGCTTTGGCATTGGATTCCGGGAAATCGATCACCAGATGAGTGTCTCCGAATTCGGCAAGCATACTGTTGTGGTGCTGCTCTACGCTGAACATGTCCCCTGTACCAAGAAAAGTGAGTTTCATCTTTGTTCATCTCCTTGCTTGAGCGAGTGTAAGATCGGTATATAGTCAATCCTGGATATTTATATCCATCTCGATCTTCATATCGGTATCATTTGCGTTAAAATCAGTATACCGTGTTCTCCGGCATATGCCTAAATCAACCTTTTTTGAGAACGCTATCATTTTATATTGAACTTTGCGCGCAAACGGTGTAGCGTAAAGATGGGAAGTGCACTTATATGAACGTAAACTCACCTAAAGGGAGCGTGCAAGGCGAATGAAATCTTTTCTGGATGAACAGTTCTTGCTTCACAATGAAACGGCAGTCAGGCTGTATGAGGAATACGCCAAAGACATGCCGATTATGGATTATCACTGCCACCTCAGTCCTCAGGAAATTTACGAAAACAAAACATTTGGCAATCTGACGGAGGCCTGGCTATACGGCGACCATTACAAATGGCGTCTGATGCGAGCTAACGGGATTGAAGAAAAATATGTAACAGGCGGCGAAGGGGTGACAGATTACGATCGCTTCCTCGCTTATGCCAAAACGGTGCCAATGATGATCGGCAACCCGCTGTACGCCTGGTCTCATCTGGAATTACAGCGTTATTTCGATGTTCACGATATCTTAAATGAGACAAGCGCTCCCGCGATCTGGGAAAAGGTAAATGCGAAGCTGACCGGTGAAGGCTTCGGTGCACGTGATCTGATCACCAAATCCAATGTCACGGTTGTATGCACCACCGATGATCCAACAGATTCTCTGGAATATCACCTGAAGATTCAGGAGATTGAAGATTTTGATACCGCAGTCCTGCCGTCATTCCGTCCGGATAAAGGCCTGGAATTGAACCGGGACACCTTTATCGAATGGGTGGCGAAGCTTTCGCAGGTAGCGGACACTGAGATTACAGACTATGACTCGTTCCTGGCAGCGCTGGAATCCCGTGTTGAATTTTTCCACTCCGTCGGCGGGCGTGTATCTGACCACGCACTGGATTATGTACCGTACGCAGCAGCCACTCGTGAGGAAGCAGCTGCAGCTTTTGCCAAAGCACTTGCCGGAGAGAAGGTTTCCCGTGCGGAAGAGGACGGGTATAAAACCGTAACGCTGACGTTCCTTGGCAAGCTCTATGCAGAGCGCGGATGGGTGATGCAGTTCCACATCAATGCAGCACGTAACAACAATACCAAAATGTTTAAACAGCTCGGTCCTGACACGGGTTATGATGCTGTAAATGATACACCGTTATCCGCGGCGGTCATCGGCTTGCTTGATACGCTGGAGCAGCAGGATGCTTTGCCGAAAACGATCCTCTACTCCCTCAACCCAAGGGATAATGAAGTGCTGGCAGCAATCATTGGCAGCTTCCAGGGCGGGGGAACTCCGGGCAAAATTCAGCTCGGTGCGGCATGGTGGTTCAATGATACGAAGGATGGCATGCTCGCTCAGATGAAAGCACTGGCAAATGTAGGGCTGCTCAGCCGTTTTGTCGGCATGTTAACCGACTCCAGAAGCTTCCTCTCGTATACGAGACATGAATACTTCCGCCGCTTGCTTTGCAATCTGATCGGTGAATGGGCGGAACAAGGCGAAGCACCGCAGGATATGGAGCTGCTTGGTCAGATTGTACAGGGAATTGCATACAACAATGCGAAGGCTTATTTCCCGTTTCATGCTGTGCCGGAGAAGGTCTCTGTCTCCAAATAACATCGTGTTTCATTGATCTGTATGACATGTCATTCATTCTAGATCCATATGATGATGAATAGGCTCTCAATTTCTCCGCGTGGTACAACCAAGTGGAGGGAATTGAGGGCTTTTTGATTTGCCTGAACTGGTCTTAACTGGTCTGAACAGGCCATGGAAATATGGATGCATTTGTCACACATGAAATGATTGACATAACCATAAGCTGAACATATACTTAGTATACCTAATTAATTGATTGGCTATTAAATTGGAATACTATTAAATATGTGACCTATTTAATAGACAGACTATGATTATTCTGACGGACGTTCTGTTCCGGCAAGAACTGAAAAGGAGGAAGATGTGATGACAAGCATAGATCCGGTGGCCCAGAAGCTTTTATACTCCATCATGCAGTTTAACAAAGGCAAATGGAGACAGCATAAGCCGCACGGGCGCAACCATAATGAGATTATGGTGCTGGCCTGTCTGCTTCATGGCTCACATCCGGGTGAGCGTATGGATTGGCGCGATAATCCACCTGATTTCGAGAGCCACTTGAATCAGGAGCATCCGGGGCTGAAAGTCTCGGAAATCAGCGCATTGCTGCGCGTGAAATCACCAACCATTACCCCGGTTATTCGCGGTCTGGAGGATGAAGGTCTGGTGGAGCGTACAATGGACCCGGAGGATCGGCGGGCTGTACGGATTACGATTACAGATGCGGGCCGTGCCATCATTCGGGCTGCACATGACGAACGTATGGCAACCTTCAATCGACTGGTGGAGCATCTGGGTGAAGAGGACAGCTTGCAGCTGGCTGAACTGCTCAGCAAGGTGTACACCTTCTTTGATACACAGGTTACCCATTCGAGTGAAGCAGATGAACATGCAAGCAAAGCATCCAAACAAGGAAATGACGCATCTGAACAAGGAGATGATACACCATGATGAAACTGTTTCGCATGCTCAAGCCATATCGAACCCCGATTATTTTCATTTTGGGCCTTATCTTTCTGCAAACGATGGCTGAGCTGTATTTGCCTACCTTAATGGCAGATATCGTGAATTTCGGTATCGTCAAAGGCGATGTGTCCTATATCTGGAAAATTGGCGGTTTCATGCTGCTGATCGCTATTGGCGGAACGACATGTTCTATTATCGCGAGTTATCTGTCCTCACGCACAGCGGGCGGATTCGCCAAGCAGCTGCGCAGCAGAGTGTTCCGGCATGTGGAGAATTTCTCTCTGCAGGAGTTCGACAAGCTGGGCACGGCTTCTCTGATTACTCGCACAACCAACGATATTACACAGGTACAGAACGTATTAACGATGATGCTGCGCATGATGATTATGGCTCCGATGATGTGTATCGGGGGGATCTTCATGGCGGTATCTCAGGATGCAAAGCTGTCCACCATCTTCCTGGTTGTTCTGCCTGTACTGGCCGGAGCGATCGCATTGATCGGTTCCAAAGGCTTTCCATTGTTCAAGCAAATTCAGAAAAAGCTGGATCGGCTTAACCTGGTGCTGCGTGAGCAGCTGACAGGTATTCGGGTTGTGCGTTCCTTTAATCGCGGCGAGCATGAACGTGTTCGTTTCAATGAGGCCAATACCGAACTTAGAGATGCATCGATCAAGGTCAACGTCCTCATGGCTACGGTTATGCCTGTAATGATGCTGGTTATGAACTTTTCCATGATTGCCATCTTGTACTTTGGTGGCCTGCGGATTGATGGTGGTCATATGAACATTGGTGCTCTGATTGCCTTTGTGCAATATGCGATGCAGATCATGTTCTCTCTGATTATGGTGTCCATGATCTTTGTCATGATTCCAAGAGCGTCAGCTTCGGCGGAACGTATTAATGAAGTGCTGGATATGCAGCCAGACCTGTCCGATCCTGTACAGCCTTCCACCATGAAGTCCATGCAGGGAACCATTGAGTTCGATCATGTCACTTTCCGTTACCCGGGTGCAGAGAATGCGGCACTTTCCGATATTTCCTTCACGGCTCGTTCAGGTGAAACGACAGCTATTATTGGTGGTACGGGTTCAGGTAAAACCACCTTGCTCAGCCTCATTCCGCGTTTCTATGATGTAACGGAAGGCACGGTTCGTGTCAATGGAACGGATGTACGCGAGCTTCGGCAGGAGGAGCTGCGATCCAAGATCGGGTTCGTGCCGCAAAAGGCGGTCCTGTTCACGGGCACAATTGCAGAGAACATTCGTCATGGCAAAGATGATGCGAGTATGGATGAAGTCATTCATGCAGCGCGCACAGCACAGGCCGAGAACTTCATCTCCGAAATGAAGGACGGGTATGACAGCCTGATTGCACAAGGCGGAAATAACGTGTCTGGTGGACAAAAGCAACGTTTGTCCATTGCACGAGCACTGGTCCGTCGTCCAGACATTTATATTTTTGATGACAGCTTCTCGGCCCTGGACTTCAAAACCGATGCCAAACTTCGCGCTGCGCTCAAGTCGGAAACGACAGAAGCGGCTGTACTGATCGTAGCCCAGCGGGTAAGCACGGTAATGGATGCAGACCGTATCCTCGTGATGGATGAAGGCCAAATTGTCGGTTCAGGAACACATAAAGAGCTGCTGGAGAACAATGAAGTGTATCGCGAGATTGTATCCTCCCAGCTGACTGAGGAGGAGATCGCATGAGTGAACGTACAGCAGAACGCAAAGCACCAAGTGCTCCGCGCGGACCGGGTCATCCCGGCGGTGGTATGGGCATGCGCCCTCCGGCTGAAAAAGCCAAAGACTTCAAGGGTACACTGCGCCGCCTGGTTCAGTATCTCCGGCCGCACAGCTCTCGTTTGATTGGAGTCTTGGTTGCTGCCATTTTAAGTACAGTATTCGGCATTATTAGCCCGAAAGTTATGGCTGAGGGTACAGATATTCTTGCTAAAGGCGCTATTGCAATTATGCAGGGTGTGCAGGGAGCCGGGATTGATTTTCCAGCCCTGATGAGAGTGTTGTACCTGCTGCTTGGATTGTACCTGTTTAGTGCTGCTTTCGCGTATGTTCAGCAATACCTGATGGCTGGTGTAGCTCAGCGAGTCGTTTATGATATGCGTGAGCAGATCAGTGCCAAGGTGGGCCGTTTGCCGCTGAAATATTTTGACTCCCGTACACACGGGGAGACGCTAAGCCGGGCAACAAATGACGTCGATAATATCAGCAACACGCTGCAGCAAAGCTTGGCTCAGTTTATTACGTCCGTGGTGACCATTGTTGGTGTCATCATTATGATGCTGACCATCAGTCCGTGGATGACGCTGATTACACTTCTGACGCTGCCGCTTAGTGTCATTGTGGTGATGCTGGTAGCTTCCCGTTCCCAGAAGCATTTTGCGGGACAGCAGAAATCACTTGGTGAACTGAACGGTCATGTAGAAGAGATGTACACCGGCCATAAGGTTGTCAAAGCCTTTGGACGTGAGGAGCAGTCGGTTCAGCAGTTCGAGAAGGTGAATGAAGAGCTGTATGCATCCGGCTGGAAAGCGCAGTTTATTTCCGGGATTATTATGCCTTTGATGAATTTTGTCGGGAACCTAGGGTACGTGCTGATCTGTGTAGTCGGAGGGATTTTTGTTACAAGGGGCTCTATCTCCATCGGGGACATTCTGGCCTTTACACAATATTCGCGCCAATTTACTCAGCCGATCAACCAGATTGCCAACATCTCCAACATTATTCAGTCGACCATTGCTTCGGCAGAGCGGGTGTTCGAACTGCTGGATGAAGAAGAAGAGGTTCCAGAATCAAAACAACCTTCAACGCTGCGTCACCCGGCAGGAGCTGTCGCTTTTGAAGGGGTGGATTTTGGTTACAAAGAAAATGAACTGCTCATTCAGAACATGAATATCCATGTGAATCCAGGGCAGACCGTGGCCATTGTCGGGCCAACTGGAGCAGGGAAAACCACACTGATCAATCTGCTGATGCGTTTCTATGAGCTCCAGAACGGACGAATTACAATTGATGGGATCGACATCAAAGAGATGTCTCGTGGCAGCTTGCGCAGTATGTTCGGTATGGTGCTACAGGATACATGGCTGTTTAACGGTACAATTCGGGACAACATTGCCTATGGACGGGAAGGTGCAACCGAAGAGGACGTGGTCAAGGCCGCTGTCGCTGCCCATGCAGACCATTTCATTCGCACGCTGCCTGACGGATACGATACGGTGCTGAATGAAGAGGCATCGAACATCTCTCAAGGTCAGAAGCAGCTTCTTACGATTGCGAGAGCGATTCTGGCGAATCCGTCCATCCTTATTCTGGATGAGGCAACCAGCAGTGTGGATACCCGGACCGAGGTGTTTATCCAGAAAGCGATGAATGAACTGATGAAGAACCGTACAAGTTTTGTTATTGCTCACCGTTTATCCACCATCCGGGGTGCTGATCTGATTCTGGTCATGGATCATGGTAACGTGATTGAACAGGGTAACCATGAGGAACTGATGGCGAAGCAGGGCTTCTATGCCGACCTGTACAACAGTCAATTCTCGGAGCAGCAGCCGCAGGCAATCTAGAATGCTCGGGATATGTAACAGATCGAGAACATGACGGCTTTTCGAAAAATAGAACCTGCACCATGGTTGCCACAGCGCACCACAAGTGTAAGGAACCTCAAAACAAAGGGACGAGGCAGTTATTTCTGCTGCCTCGTCCCTTTTGTTTTTATACCGCTGCGCGCGCACTTTGTTTGCTGCCGTAAATAAGCTTGAAGCTCACACAGAGTGAACCTCAGTCTGTTGCATGGATGATCGCCATATAGCAGCTTTAAGGTTTTACATGCGCGTTTGTGTCCAGCTTTTCCTCATCTTCAGAACTATGGCGACTGCCTTCCTTCAGTGATACGGACAAAGGTTCACCTGGCAGCCCTTCACGCTGTTCAATCATCCGTTTAACTACTTCGAAACAGTCGTCAATGTGCTTGTTGCCCACATAACGCATGGCGGTGAAGCTGAGTGCCGCGGCGAGGCCTTGTCCTGCAAACGGTACAAACTTGGCGACGGATTTGGTCGCTACGCGTACCCCTACCCGCTTGAGCACTTGAACAACCAGCTCCTTCGTGACCATACGTCCGATGACCTTGCTTCCGATCGACATCACAAAACCGTATATCATGGACTTGGTTTCAGGGTCCATGCCATCGAGCTGTTTTTGCGATAATCCGAATTTATCATTGATGGCAGGCAACAGCTGCATCAGCATCCCCACATCAGCCAGTACATCTGTACCGGGAAGGGGAACTAGGGTTGACCCGGCTGAAGCGGCAGCTCTTTTGTGAACCATCGTACGGCATTCCTTGCGTACCTGCTCTAATTGTTCCAATGTTTGTGGAATCATAGGGAATTCCTCCATTCGTATAATGTACATATAACCAATTGAAGGTGAATTGAATGGGTTGCTCCCGCGAAGTTCAAGTCTGTATTCCATAGGTTGCGGAGTAACCTTTTTTATCATGCATACATCAAGCCTGAATAGCATACAGCTATCTGGTATTACGTATGGAAAACACAAAGGATGCATAATGCGTCTTGTCTTCTGTTCTTCTGTTTTTCGGAGCTTGTTCATGTATTGCACATCATGTTCTGAGCTTTGGATTTGTTTAATATTTTAACCTTTTTGGGTAAATGGAGACAAGCATTGGAATGGAGGCAGAGGGGCATGGAATGGAATAAAGCCTTGTTAATTCATCATCAGCATGCCGGGAAAGCGAATCGGGAGAATACCGTAGGTCTGGCAGCGGGGGTGCTTGCTCCAGCTGTGCACGAAATGGTTGTCGTGCGGACGGATGAGCCTGGTGAGGGAGAGCAGCTGTGCCGGGAACGCGGAGAAGAGTTCGATGTGGTATTCATTCTGGGCGGCGATGGCACGGTGCATGAGTGTGTAAACGGGCTGGCCTCCCTCCAGCAACCTCCACCCATCGGTGTATTGCCGGGCGGAACATGTAATGATTTTGCACGATCACTCGGCATTTCGCCAGACGTGGAGACAGCAGCTCAGGAGCTTCTATCAGGACGGATGATCACGGTTGATGTGGGAAAAGCGAATGACCGGGTGTTCACGAACTTTTTCGGAATCGGGCTGATTAGTGAGACATCACAAAATATTAACGAGAATCTGAAGGGTGCGCTGGGGAAAGTCAGCTACTTCATAAGTACGGTGCAAACCATCAGCCGCTCGGAGCCATTTCATTATGAGCTAGAGGTGGACGGGGAACGTGCCGAAGGCGAGGCTGTGATGATCTACGCAGCCAATGGCCGTTTTCTGGGCACCAATGCACTGCCTTTTGCAGCGGATGCTTTACAGGACGGCCAGCTCGATGTGCTCATTATCCATGAGACAGGCATTCCGCTGCTGCGTGAGGTGCTTTCACATAAACCTGAGGGGGCATGGCAGCCCCGTAACGAGAGCATTTCCTATTTCAAGGCGTCTACGCTAACAATAAAAACAGATGCACCAATGCCCGCCGATACGGATGGCGAATTGTACATGCAAACACCCGCCGAGCTGTCTGTGCTGGCGGGCCATCTGCGTTTCCTTACCGGGACGGGGGAATGACCTCCCCTGTTTTTTGCAAGAACGCTGTTTGGGGTTTTGTTCACAACCCGAACTATAGGAGGGCATTCGCTTTCACATATCTCTGCCGGAACTCGTCTTCAAGCATGCTCATCAGAATCGCATCGTGATACTCATGATTGTAATACAAAACGTCCCGCTTCACGCCTTCCTGCTGAAATCCCAATTTCTCATACGTGCGAATGGCGCGCTCGTTAAAAGTAAAGACTTCCAGTTCGATCCGGTGCAGATTGGCGATACCGAATCCATAATCAAGCATCAGCAGCATCGCTTCACTACCGTAGCCTTTGCCTTGATGGGCGGGTTGATCAATGGCAATGCGGATATGAGCACTGCGGTTTTTATCATGGATATCCATCAGTACAACTTCACCGATAATTTCGTGTGTTGCCTGTAATGCAATGAGCAGCATCAGCCTGGAGTCATCCTGCGCTGCACTTTCTACATAACGTTCAACCTGGGCACGGGTAAAGCTGCCCTGGGTTCCTGTGAGTCTTCGCATCTCGGTATCAAACAGACTTGGGTAGTAAGCATCGACATCGGTTAATTCAAATGGGCGCAGGTAAATACGCTCGGTTTGCATTAATTTGGCGGTACGATTCGTAGGTGTAGGTTGTGACATATGTCATCCTCCTGTCATATTTTCAAGCAAGCACAAGCGAAGTGTGATGCATCGTGATCATGGCATGTTGTTTCGTTTGTATGCTGTTCTGTTATACTGCTGCTGACCAAAGTATATCCCAATCCTGTATACTTCCAAATATACAGATTTCACAAAATGAACAGGACAGATGGAGTGAGGCAGATATGATACAGTTACCCAAGCTGGATGAGCACGACAGCAGACCTGTTTTTGTTCAGCTTTCGGATCATATGAAACAGGAGATATTGTGCGGGGCACTGGCAGCACACAGCCGCCTGCCTTCCGTGCGTAAATTGGCTGAGTTGTTGGGCATTAGCACTACGCCTGTTGAGTGGGCGTACCAGCAGTTAATTGCGGAAGGGTACGTCTACAGCGAGCCGCGCAAAGGTTATCGTGTACGTGCTGTGGTTGAAGGTTATCACGATATATTGCTGGGCAAATCATCAGTGCCGGCCAACGCCCCAGCCGTGTCATCATCGGATACGCAGCGTTTACGTCCCGCGAGCCATGTTCACTACGATTTTCATATGTCGCACAATGATTTCACTCTGTTTCCTTATGCGAAATGGCAGCAGTACGCCAATCGGGTCTGGCGTGAAGAATCTCACAGCTTGTTATTCTACGGAGATCCACAGGGCGAATGGGGATTACGGTCGGAGATAGCGGACTATCTGGGGCAGTTCCGGGGAGTGAGATGCACACCGGAGCAGGTTGTCATCGGTGCGGAACAGCATCTGCTGATGTCACTGCTCACACAGACGATGCTCCAGAAGGGTGGACAACGCTCAATCGCTGTGGAGAACCCCGGTTATCGCTTGTTGCCCGGAACATTTCGGAATTATGGATATGAGGTAATCCCGATCTCATTGGACAGCGAAGGCATCAACCTGAATGAGCTTGCTGGAGCAGACGTGTCGGTGGCTGGTGTATCACCGTCACATCAGTTTCCTATGGGCATGACGATGCCGATCAGTCGCAGACTGGCTTTGCTGGACTGGGCGGAACGTGTTGGGGCGTATCTGATCGAGGATGATTATGACGGGGAATTCAGATATTCCGGCCGTCCCATTCCTTCGATGCAGGGATTGCGAGAGAACACCCCAGTCATCTATATGGGAGGATTCTCTCAGGTGCTTGCACCAGCCTTTTGCGTACACTATATGGTGTTACCGAAAGAACTCCTGCCTTATTTTGCCGAGGTATATAGAACGGTTCTATTCGAACAGTCGGCTTCACGTCACCATCAGCGGACTCTGGAATTGTTCATGCGGGAGGGGGAGCTTGGTATACATATTCGTAAAATGCGCAGTCTGTATAAACGGAAGCGTGACTTGATCGTACAGGCCATTCAGCTGCATTTCGGAGATCAGCTCGGAATGCAGCTTCAGGGTGAACATGCCGGATTTCATCTGGTACTGCGGTTAATAAGTGCAATCCCGGCGAAGGACATGGTGAAGATGGCTCTAAATGCGGGTATACGCGTGGCTTCAACAGAATACTTGTGGGCAAACGAAAGCACCCCCGCTGATGGCAAACGGGAGTTCATGATTGGCTTTGCTGGCATAACACCTGAGAACATTGAGCCAGGCATTGCCGCGCTGGCCCGAATATGGAGGACATAAAGCGCGGCTAAGTATGGTCCAGATGTCCACACAGAAGGGCAGAAGTCATACGGCCGCTGCTCGTCTATTTAATTTTGGCTTGGTTGGTTAACCGCGCCCTTCAAAAAGAGTCCCACTAACTCCTGCGCGAGCTCTGCGATGGTTTCATGCATGCTGCGCACATCCTCGCGGTTAGCCAGCATCAGCAGGGAGGTAAAAGCTTGAGCGAGCAGCAAAGTATTGCTCTGACGCAGATAACCGCTATCCATCTCCCGCTGAAAATGTGTGGCGAGTACATCGAAAATGCGATTTTCTGCTTCACGGATTTGGGCAAGCTGCTCGGGATTCAGATACGCATCGGCTTCACGCATCATCGTTTCCATATCGACATGTGAATGCTGCATCTTGGCTACAGCCACGCTGACGAGTCGCTCGTGCAATGTGCCTGATTCCTCTAAACGCAGTGCCGTCTGCTCCATCCCCATCGCCATCATGCGGGTAATTGCTACAGTGAACAGCTCGGGCTTGCTGGAAAAATGATAATAGATCGATGCTTTGGTTACCTTGCATAACGAAGCAATCTGCTGTAGAGAAACGGCCTCATACCCGTATTCCATAAACAGCCGAGATGCAGTTAATAGGATGCTGGAGTAAGCAGATGTCTGATCTGTTCCCGCTTTGGGTCTGCCCGGGGCGCGCGCTGTGCTTGTATCTTTTGCTGGTTTTTTGCTCATGAACACCGACCTCATTTTTGGATAAAATAAGCTGCATCATAATATACATAAAATTAGGGATTGCAAAATTAACCTTCCGGTATATATAATTAACTCAATTATAGTATGACCCATGGTTCATTTCTATACCATGACAATAATTAAGACTGTTTTGATCGAATGATTGCTTGTATAAGTTGGTCTTTCGTTCAACTTATATGGATTCAAACAAAACTAGGGAGATGAATAGACCATGCAGGAAGGTTCAGGTTATGGCCGCTTTGTAGCGGGCAAACGAAGTAAATGGATCACATTGCTCGTATGGATTATGATTGCGGTTGTGCTTGGTATGGTGTGGCCAGCAGTAGGTGACCGCGAGACGAATAATGCACAGGACCTGGGTGATTCGAAACCATCCGTTCAGGCCGCTGCACTGGCGAAAAAAGAATTCCCTGGCGGTGAGGGGCTGCCAGCACTCATCGTCTGGCGTAACCCTGCGGGCCTTACAGATGATCAGATACAACAGATTCAGGCGTTAACCGAGCGCCTGGACCAGGACCCGGTGGAGCAGCAGCAGTCTGTTGTGCCACTGTATCAGCTGCCACCGCAAGCGCTCAAGGGGCAGCTTTCGGAGGACGGCAGCACGATCGTCATGCCGCTGTTCTTCAATAAGGATGCCGATTCCGAACAGCTGAAGGCAGGCATCGAAGGGCTGGAGGAAAAAACAAAAGCCATCTTCGGCATGAATCCGTTTGATACGGCTATAGACAATCAAGACAAGCTGATCGCCCGTGTAACGGGCCCTGTGGGGATATCCATTGATGCAAGCGGATTGTTCTCCTCCGCGGATGTGTCTTTGCTGATTGCAACCGTCGTGCTTGTGCTTGTCCTGCTGCTCTTGATCTATCGCTCACCGGTACTGGCGATTATTCCGATCATTGCGGTTGGCTTCGCCTATATGGTCACCAGTCCGATTCTCGGATTCATGGCAGATCAAGGCTGGATCACGGTCGATGCACAGTCCATCTCGATTATGACCGTATTGCTCTTCGGAGCCGGAACAGATTACTGTCTGTTCATGATCTCCAGATACCGTCAAATTCTGTATCATGAGCCGGACAAAAAGAAAGCTATTTTCCAGGCAATCACCGGTTCATCCGGCGCGATTGCAATGAGTGGATTGACGGTTGTTGCCGCTTTACTGGTGCTGCTGCTGGCTGAGTATGGGGCATATCACCGTTTTGCTGTACCGTTCAGTTTGTCCATCTTCATTATGTTTATTGCGAGTTTGACACTCGTTCCGGCATTGCTTGCGATCTTTGGACGGGGTTCATTCTATCCATTTGTTCCACGTACTCACGAGATGCAAGTAGAACGGGCGAAGAAAAAAGGTAAACCAGCGCCCGCCCCACGCAAAGTCCGTGAAAGCTGGATCGGACGGATTGTTACAACCAAACCGTGGACAGTGTTGGCGATTACGGTTGTGCTGCTTGGCGGACTGGCTGCTTTTTCAACCCAAGTGAAATTTACGTACGACTTGTTATCTTCCTTCCCGGAAAATGTACCTTCCCGCGAAGGCTTCAAGGTTATTGGTGAGCAGTTCTCCCAAGGCGAACTGGCCCCGGTTAAAGTGATTGTAGATGCTGGCGGCAAAGAGACTGATCTGAAAGATCGTCTTGAATCACTTGATTATATTAGCAAGGTAAGCGATGCGCAGCAGGGCGCGGTGAATGCCAATATTACAGCATATGATGTGGAATTCAATCTGAATCCGTACTCGATGGAAGCGATGCAGCATATTCCCGATCTGCGGGCTACGGCAGAAGGTGCATTGAAGGATGCTGGAGTATCTGATGCAGACAATCAGGTCTGGATTGACGGGCAGACCGCTGAGCAATATGACATTGAAGTTGCGGGCGAGCGGGATGCCAAAATTATTATCCCGGTGGTCATTGGCCTGATCACCTTGCTGCTGCTGCTCTACCTTCGCTCCGTAGTAGCTACCGCATACCTGATTGCGACCGTTGTACTTTCGTATTTTTCCGCACTCGGTCTGGGTTGGATTATCATCCACTACGGGCTCGGCGCAGAGGCAATTCAGGGTGCAATACCGCTGTACTCCTTCGTCTTCCTTGTGGCACTGGGCGAGGATTATAACATCTTTATGATCTCAAGCATCTGGCAGAAGCGCAAAACGATGCCGCTTCGTCAGGCGATCAGGGAAGGTGTTGGCGAGACGGGCTCGGTTATTACCTCGGCAGGTCTGATTCTGGCTGGTACATTCGCCGTGCTGGCGACCCTGCCGATTCAGGTGCTGGTACAGTTCGGCATCATCACTGCTGTAGGTGTGCTGCTGGATACGTTCCTGGTTCGTCCGTTTATGGTGCCGGCAATTACAGCGCTGCTTGGCAAATGGGCTTTCTGGCCAGGCAAGTATATGCCGGTTGCGGAGCATCAAGAAAGAAAACAAACCCGATCCCTGTAATACAGGAGAGGGGTGGATGGACGGCGGGGCTTCATGCCCGTGGTCCATCTTTCTTTTTTCCAGTGGAAGAGGCTTGGGGATGGATGTTTGAGATGGAATGGGTTAGCTGGTAAAAAATGCGCAGAAACGCCGTGGTGACGGTATTCTTTGGGTGCGTAAGGTTTACTCGACCGGGGGTTATAGGACATAATAGAGGAAGCGTCGGCTACGGGCAGACGGACAAGTTCACATCAATGGGGTAACCAGAGGAAGGATGAAAGCAAGCATGACGAACAAACTGAATGTGTATTTCAATCATGACGGCGGTGTGGATGATCTCGTATCGCTGTTTATGCTTTTGCAGATGGACAATGTACATGTAACCGGTGTATCGGTCATTCCGGCAGACGGGTATTTGGAGCCGGCGACAGATGCGAGCCGTAAAATTATCGACCGTTTCGGAACGTATTCCGTTGAAGTATCCAAATCCAATTCCAGAGGCAAAAATCCGTTCCCGCCAGCGTGGAGACTGCACTCGTTCTATGTAGATGCACTGCCTGTTCTGAATGAATCCGGCAAAATGGAAGCGCCGCTATCGGCAATTCCAGCACATCAGCATCTGATCGAGAAAGTGCGCAATACGGAAGGCAAAACACTGCTGTTGTTCACCGGCCCGCTGACGGACCTCGCGCGTGCGCTGGACGAAGCACCCGACATCGAAGAGAAAATCGACAAGCTGGTGTGGATGGGCGGTACGTTCGAGCGTGGTAACGTCGAAGAACCGGAGCATGACGGTACAGCGGAATGGAACGTATTCTGGGACCCGGAAGCGGCATATCGCGTGTGGCAGAGCGGCATCCAGATTGATCTGGTTGCCCTGGAGAGCACGAACAAAGTGCCTCTTACACCCGCTGTTCGTAACCGCTGGGCAGCAGAGCGCCGCTTCGAAGGTGTAGATTTCCTGGGGAACTGTTATGCAGGTTGTCCGCCGCTCGTGTACAGTGAAACCAACTCCACGTATTATCTGTGGGATGTGCTGACTACGGCTTCCGTAGGCCGCGAGGACATCGTGAAGAAAAAAACCGTGAACTGCATCGTCATTCCAGATGGCCCAAGCCAAGGCCGCACGGTGGAGCAGGCAGACGGTCGTCCGGTGCAATTGGTCTATGATACTGACCCGGAAGCATTCTTCACTTATATGACGGATTTGGGCAAAAAAGCTGCTCCGCAGCGCTACTAATGATCGGCAGCCGCAGCTGGCCTTGTATCATGACGAGCCATTATGAGTTGCAGATATTGATGGCAAAAAGACCTTTCTACCATACGTAATCAACGAACGATACGCATTGTATAGAGGCAAGAAAGTAAAGAAAGCCGCAGGCTGTGTTCCAGTGATCGGGTAAATCCCGATGGGTTGGAACGCTGCCGTGCGGCTTTTTGTTCTAGATTTTAAAGCGGCTGATCAGTCTATTCAGCTCACTGGATAACACGCGCAGTGACTCGGCGGAGGCGCTGATCTCATCCATGGATTGCAGCTGCGTTTCGGCAGCCTGGGACACCTGCTGAATGCTGGATGACGATTCCCGCGAGATATGCTCCATGTTTTCAATGGAGGCGGACACTTCTTCAGAACTTGCTGAGAGTTGCTCGGACGCAGCAGATACCTCATGCAGGCGCTCGTTAATCGTCTCAATCCCACTATGGATGGAGGAGAATGACTGATCGGCCTCCTGAACCACCGTCATGCCGGCTTGTACCGCTGTTGTGCTTGCTGACATATGCTCAGCCAGTGCGGAGGTCAGACGGGTCATCTCGGCGATCAGTTCAGAGACATGCTGTGAGGATTGCTCGGATTCCCCTGCGAGCTTGCGCACCTCGGAGGCGACGACAGCAAAACCATTGCCATGCTCACCCGCCCGTGCTGCTTCAATGCTTGCATTAAGGGCAAGTAAATTCGTCTGGGATGCAATGTTTTGCATCAGCTGTGCCACGGATTCAATTTTGCTGGAGTATTCGGCAAGTTCAGTGGTGGATGCTGCCATCTGAACATTGGCCTGATGAATAACGTCCATACTGCTGATCGCGGTGTCCAGCTTGGCCTGTCCCTGAATGGCATTATTCGTGGTCTGTTGTGACACGTCAGCCACTTTGGAAGACGAATGGGCGATATGCTGCATGCTGCGCGTAATTTCCTCCATGGCAACAGTGACCTCTCCAGCGCGAACGACCTGCTCGGAAGCCCCGTGTGCGGTATGATTGGTGTGTTCGGCAATGCGCTGGCTGGCTTCGGCTGTTGCCTGTGAATACTGCGATACCCCTTCTGCGGCTTGAAGCAGGGAGTCCGAGCTTTGGCGAATACCTGTCATGACTTGCCGGGTATCCGTGACCAGATGTTTGAACTCGGAGGCGAGCTGGCCAATTTCGTCCTTGCGTGCCAGGTCTACGTTGACGGTAAGATCCCCTTTGCCTACCTCGGTAATGAGCTTTTTTAGCTTTACCAAGGGGCGGGTCAGATAACGAGCAAAGATGTAAACCAGCAATACACCGAGCAGCACAATCACTAGCGCCGTCCAGATCATTGTAATGCGGTTGCGTGACATTAACTCATAGACGGCTGTAGAATCGAGATCCGCACCGACCACGCCCAACATCTGTCCGTTCGCTCCATGGATGGGCACATAAGCTGTAATTGTTGCTCCATAATCCTCATCTCGTGTAAGCTCTCCACGTACGGAGGTATCCTGTGCAAAGGCTTGAAGCATGCCTGCATAATGCGTTTCCTCAAGTGTGCCATATGGCGAGAAATCATCCTCGGCCACATCTGGCGCGGCTCCGTCCACTACGTAATAATATGACGCCTTTCCATTTTCCTCACGTGTTCCGAGGGTGTATAAATACTTGAGCCCATTGGCCTCACGCAGCTGACTGAGCTGCTGACGCAGCGTATCGTAATACGTCGTTTTGTCCTGCCCGGTGCTGAGCGGGGTGTACAGCGAAATGTCAATTAAAGCTGCTGCCCGTTCAGCCACCGCCTGGGCCTGCATCCCCATCGACTGCTCTACTAATTGTGCGGATGATCGATACATAGTAACACCCAGAATCGCACCTGCGGCTAACATCAAACATGAAAAAAATAAAAAAATGCGCATAAACAAGCTGTTCATCGTACGAATAGTTCCCCCTTGTATATGTAACTGTATCCTGTAACTAAGTTGAGAAATGGAACGCCTTTGCTAAATGTGCTTCAAGCGTATCGGACACTTCAGTGGTCAATGTAGTATCGTACTCCAAGTGCCGGATGTGCTTATTGTCCTTTACGAGCTAATGCGCTTTATGATCTCCAAGTGTTTCGTATGTTTTAGTGCTGAATGAATGTCAGGTGCATCAAGTGATTATGTGATGAGTTTAATTTCGTGCTATGAGTGTTTCGTATGCTTTTGTGCAAAATATCCTTTATGTGCACCATTTACTCCTTAAGATGTGTTTGCATTTTAACGATTGCCTTACGTTTTGCTCAAACATATGCACGTTTCTTTTATGTATATATTCCTATTTATTTTATCGGCATAGGATTAACAAAGGATTATAGGGTGAGCGAGTAGGTGCTACCGTTTCGGAGTGATCCTCGATTATTCTAACGATCCCAGATGAGCTTATTTGGGCGATATGGGTGCTTCAGGAAATGTAACGATTCCCAGAAACCTTATTTCGCTAAAAAACAACGATTAATGCCCATTTTACCATGATTCCTCCTAAATAAGCTTCCCTGAGATCGTTAAAAAATAAAATCGTGTGAAAATGCCTAAATAGGGTTTCTGAGAATCGTTAGACGTGCGTACCAATGTACCAATAGGTTGTCCCAGCTCCTGTTACATCGTTCCGCCGCCTTGGCGAACAGAAGCTGGAATCTTCTCGGGTCCCTGATTAATGTAGCGATGAATAAAAGTGCCTACCTTGGCGTCGTCGAACTTGCCCAGCTTCATCGTTTTGGTCCAGGCGGTTACGACAACCTCGCTGCCATCGGGAATGTCTTTATTGGGCACGGCGAGGATGCCTGAGCCTGCTTTACGGAATTTGGTCAGATATTTCAGATGCTCCTTGAGCATGTCACTGGCATCTTCACGATAATAGATGATGATGTCACCATGTTCCAGATTGTGTACCAGATAAGGATAACCCGGGAAGTCGGTGTAAAAGCCGAACTGAATGTCATGTGGATTATGTGGCCCCGAGGTCGGAATCTTCATCTCATAGTGGATCGGTTCCTCCGTATGGGTGGCTCCATAGTATTTATCATTGGTCACATCAATCACGGCGTTGTTATCCAGTTTGGAGACATCATATGTGTCGCCGCCAGCATTTTGCAGGAAAAACAATCCGAATGCCACGATTGAAGCACCAATCAGAATATGAGCGGTATTCTTTATGAAACGACCTTTCTTCTGAATAGCAGCACGCTCCTTCTTTTTCATATGACCAAGAATACTGCCACATGTACGCGATGCCCAGATATAAGCGGCGATGGAGAGCACCAGCACCACTGCTCCAACGATCAACCACAAGTATGAGGTGCCAGTCGATTGTTCCATTTGCATATGATCCATTTGGGTCATGTCCATTCCAATTCCTCAGCTTTCGTTATAAAATAAAAAATACACCTAACACTACATTATGTAGTGTTTTAGTTATACACGAGCGTATAGATGTGTGAACTTGTAATACCCGCACGCAGTGCCACGTTCACTCAAGCAAACAACGTTAATAAATAAACAAGGTAAATAAGTAAATAGGAACATATTATTTACACTACACATTATAGTGTATGGAATAATCCCTGCGCAATGCCACATTACAAATGCAAAAGAAAAAAGACCTCCCCACGTATAAAGAAGCCTGAGCTCTTAAGCTATAGCCTCTAACACCTCTACTGCCAAAAGAACATATTACAAGCGTCCATACGGCGAGAACAATGGGCCGAACAGACCGGTCAAAACTGCAAATAACAGACGATAGGTTACATAAAACAGCACCGCATTGGCAATCAGTACACTGTACATGCTGTCAAGGGCGGCTTGGGTGCGATTCAGCGGATGATGGAACAGCACAGCATTCATAGCAACAAACACAATGATGTAGGACAGCACCAGCAGCGAGATTGCAAAGGAATACGAGATCACAATCATCAGGTTAGCAAGTAATAGAGTCACGACTGCTGGAGCCAGCAGCGCTCCAAACTGGGAAATCATGATTTTAGGACGAAAAGTGATCCGCTCCAGCTTCAATACACCGTAGATCAGTGCCGCGGCGGCGATCAGAATAATCGCAGTAAACAGAAGTGGACGAAGGAATCCACCGATAAATAGCCCATCCGCACCAAGGCGGCCAAACATAATCAGAATATATGTAGAGGTCAAAATAGCAAACAGGGCCATCGTTATCCAGCCGTGCAGGGCATGCTGTTCACCGACGGTTTTCATCGTTTGGTACGGACGGGCCAGTATACTGAGGAAATAAGACAGGTACTGTTTGCTTACTTCTTTGGCTTGCTGTACTTTCTCATTCTGTACAAGGTTGTTCCATTGATTTCCACTACTGCTGTGTGCAGAACCATGCTCCCGGGAATCATTGTAACTGGCATCGTCATGATCATGAGCAGGCGACGGGATTGGTGAGATGGATGAGCTTTCGGATACCTTTCTATTCGTTGCGGGCTCCTGCGTGCTGGACCAGCGGGTGTATTCCGCCCCTGCATCAGATGAGTCTGTGTGTGTTGCAGATTCCACAGGATTATCTGATGCATGGGTTCCTTTCAGGTTAGAGCCGCACCTCTCGCAAAAACGGGCATCTCCATTTTCGTGATTACATACTGGACATTTCATGTCATAAGCCTCCAATTTATTGGAATATTGAACAGTGGATACATTGTGTCTCATTTTACCGTTCGATGCCGAACTTTGTCTATGTATCGCCCTTTAAATACCCCAAAAAACACTTGTGAAATAGAGGAATTACCAGGCCATATTTTCATATTGACATAAGGAGAACACCCGATTCTGATGTTTTATCAAAATTGAGAACAAATGTAACGTTGCCAGCTGTAGTGCTGGTAACTTTGGTGCTGCTTACGGCGTGTGGTAATGATGCGGCATCCCCGGCAAAGGTGTCTGGTGAGACCCCTGTAACTAGTGAGAGCCAGATAAACTCGCAGGATATCAGCAAGGCAGGGATAGAGATAGCAGCAGCGAATTATTCCGTCGCCGTGTACGGGTTACCGGACGTTTGCTGTAGAGCAGATTGATGCGTTTGTGAAGGTAACCGAGAAGTTCATCTATTTTATAGTATAATTACATCAGAAGATATGGATTTAACTCCAGAGAGCAGGAGGACAAGCATCGATGATGAATACAACAAGTGCTGCCAGAGCGATATTTTTTGATGTGGACGATACGTTATATGATCATTTGCAGCCGCTTCGTGTGGTGCTTCAGGAAGTACTGGGTTTGCCAGAGACGTTTGATTATGCGCTGGCGTATCATCGTTTTCGGTATTACAGCGACTGGTTGTCTGCACAAGAAGACCTGTCGGCAGTGCCTGAACCGGATGCGGTGGAGCGTATGCGCCGTCGTCGATTTGAATTGACTATGGAGGAATTCGGATTATCTCTGCAAGCTGCACAAGCACAAGAGCTGCAGAAGCAGTATCTGAGCAGACAATTCGAGATTACCCCGTTTGAAGGAGCTTATGATCTGATTCGCAGGCTTCAGGCGGAGGGGCACACGGTGGGATTGATCACGAACGGTGAAGGACAGCATCAGCGGCGAAAACTTAAAGCGTTAGATGTGTTTAGTCTGGTAGACGAGACGCAGATTTTTATCTCGGGCATGGTTGGTTACGCCAAACCAGACGGGAGGCTGTTCAAGCATGTGAATCAGCAGACCGGAACCGCAGCGCATAACAGCTATTATATCGGCGATTCGTGGCGCAACGATGTGGCCGGAGCTGTAGACGCGGGCTGGAAAGTGATCTGGTTCAATCATCGCGGAGCATTGCCTGAATCGGATCATGAGCCTCATTTTACAGCACAGAGTTATGAGGACATCAGCCGGATTCTCACGTTTGAGCCAGCACAAGCTTATAAGTAACTATGTAATGAAAACAGAATACAGCCATAATATTGTTGTCAGTGTCAGTGTCAGTGTCAGTGTCAGTGTCAGTGTCAGTGTCAGTGCAGAGCATCAGCCCACTCATCTTTAAGGAGATAAGGGGCTTTTTTATTTGTATAGCCGATCTGTGAGAATGTTCGCTGTTCCCTTGAAGGTTCCACCTCCTGTTTTTGATGAAGCTCAGCTTCATGGAATCTTCATTTGCAGGAGAGCGCAAAACTCTTTTCAAAGGATATAAGTGGTGCTATAATTAAAACAAGATTTAGATTAAGTCTAAATTAAAAGATGAACCAATATTGATTCGGTATCATTTACCGGCCGATGTTTTCACATCAAATGGCACATGTTCAGTAACTACACTACCATTTCAATTCATTTTCTGAGAGGGGATAAATTCCATGAGCACAATGCAAGCTAACTACAACACATTTACAAGTAACACAACTGGACTTCAAGAGGTATTAAACCGTCAGATCGCAGGCTGGTCTGTGCTGTACACCAAGCTGCATAATTTCCATTGGTATGTTAAAGGCCCGCATTTCTTCACGCTTCATGCGAAATTCGAAGAGCTTTACAATCTGGCTACTGCCAATATGGACGAAGCGGCTGAGCGCCTGCTGACCATTGGAGGTCGTCCTGTAGCAACGATGGCAGAACAGCTGCGTTTATCTCCAATCAAAGAGGCAGAAGCACAATTTTCCGCTGAACAGATGGTGGAACAGGTTGTCGCTGATCTGCATGCGATGAAGGAGGTTATTCGTCAAGGTATTGATGAGGCTGGCGAAGCCGGGGATAATGCAACCGAAGATATGGGAATTGGTTTCACAGCTGCGCTGGATAAAGAGATCTGGATGTTAAACGCATTTTTGGGCAAATAACCTAAGGCACCCTTACTCCTGACAACGATATGTAGAGTCCGTGAACAAACGTCCCGTTCGCTTACAAATCCGGTGCGCTTCCCGTATAATAGTGGCATCCAAGATGTACAGAATGGTGGAATGAACAATGCGGACAGGCCTGGATCAATTGCAGGAAGAAGCTGAACGGTTTATATATACAAGTTATGAAGAGCTGGGCTATACGCGTGCAGACGCGGAGGCCCGGCTTATTGCCGTTAGACGCGATATAGAAGAGAGAGGTACTTACACCCACACGATCGAAGAGCTGGAGCATGGCTGCAAAATGGCCTGGCGGAACAGCAACCGCTGTATCGGTCGTCTGTTCTGGGACAAGCTGCGCATCGTGGATGGTCGTGATGTGCGTACCGCAGGGGCGGCTGCGCAGGCTGTATTCGATCATATCCATAACGCCTCCAACGGCGGCAAGATTATTCCGACCATCACGATTTTGCCTCCGGAAGGCCCAGACGGAGCACCCATCCGCATCTGGAATCATCAATTGATTCGTTATGCGGGATACGAGACGGAACAGGGCGTTGTCGGTGATCCGGCTTCGGTGGACTTGACCAAGGCAGCGTTGTCACTGGGCTGGCAGGGTGCTGGCAGTGATTATGATGTGCTGCCGCTCATCATTCAGGCTCAAGGACAAGCTCCTGAATGGTACGTCATTCCTGACGATGAGATTGTTGAAGTACAGATTGAGCATCCCGAGCGTGCCGAGATCGCCGAGCTTGGTTTACGCTGGTACGGTGTACCAATGATCGCGGATATGCGGGTGGAGATTGGGGGCATTAATTACCCGGCTGCACCGTTTAACGGATGGTATATGGAAACCGAGATTGGTGCGCGTAATCTGGCTGACACGTTTCGATATAACAAGCTGCCAGCGGTAGCTGCCGCCCTTGGATTGAACACGTCGAGTGAAACGACATTGTGGAAGGATCGCGCACTGATAGAGCTGAATGTTGCTGTACTGCATTCATTCAAGAAGGCAGGCGTGAGTATTGTGGATCATCATACGGCTGCGGCGCAATTTGCTCTGTTTGAACAGCGGGAGGAGAAGGCTGGACGTGAGCTGACCGGCGATTGGGTGTGGTTGATTCCCCCTGTGTCGCCAGCCACGACCCACATTTTCCACAGCTCCTATCGGAATGAGATTGTGAAGCCGAACTTTTTTCACCAGAACCCTGCATATCAATTTCGGGACGGGATCGCCGTGGCCGCTGACGGGAGCAGCAGCAAGCAGTATGATGAGCATGCAAATCAGGGACACCAAGAGCATCCATCTGAAGAACTTACTCGGTCACAGGCAGAGAAGGTACAGACCGAAAACACGCTAATGAAATGCCCGTTTGCACATTAAATTGTGTGAGCGGGTTTATTTTTTTATTCTCACCCAATACCTGCTCCGCATAACGGCTTGAACGGCGATCGCAGCCGCAATCAGAAGCAGATTGAAGATAAACACGGTGTAGAGGGAGCCCGCTTCCATCAGAAGTGCTGCGATCAGGGGTGAGGCGATGGAGCCGATCTCGGCTGCGGACACAATCTGACCAATGACCGGGCTTCGCTGCTCCTCCGGCGTATGGTCGCCGATATGTGCAAAGAAGGAGTCCATGTAACATGCCCCGCCAATCCCGCCGATGAACATGCCAATGTATACCCAAATGTGAGAGGATGTGCATAGAAAGACAAGCACCTCGACCCCGATCAAGAACATGCCCAGCATACATAACAGCAGCCTGTCACCCATACGATCCGAGAGTCGACCGACAACGGGTGCAGCCGCAAAAGTAGATATTCCTGCTACGGTGAACGCCAGGCTGGCGGACAAAGCATCCCACTGCATCACTTGCGTGGCATACAGCGCGAAGTACGTCAGGAATACAGCATAGGCACTCATCTCGAGAACGTGTACGGTGATGTAACCGATAAGCTGTTGTTTCATTGTCATAGTAACAGGGAGAGATTTGGCCTGAATGGACTCGGTCGTGGGAGCTGCGGGAGCATTAACATTCTTCTGCTGGTTCTGATTGTTATGATCGTCTTTGACTTTACGCGAAGCTATAGATGATGATGCAGGGAGATTCTGTGCTGAGGTTTTGATTCCCATGGCTGTAACGACTGCAATGAGGCAGCAGAGTGCGACCAGCAGAAAAGGCACAGACAATGGCCAGTGTATGGCAAGCCAGCCGCTAATCACCGGGCCAAGAATCATACCGCCTCCTTCGCTGCTGCTAATATAACCGTTGTACAAGCCCCGGTTCTCCACACTGCCGCCATCCCCAATGATGGAGCGCACCACTACGGTCAGGCCGGAAGAGGCGAGTCCTTGGAGCAGCCGAAGCAGACCGAAGAGAATGGCGGACTTGGATACGGCGAATCCCCCCATACACAAGGCGAGTACAGCCAGCATGACGATAAGTGCTCGTTTACCCCCAAATTTACGGTAAAGGGCTGCTGCCGGAACGCCACCGATAACTTTTCCAACATAAAACAGGGCAAAAATGACCCCAAGCGTCCAGCCGGATAAGCCGAATTCCTCCATAAACAGAGGAAACAAGGGCAGGATCATGAATCCGCCCATCTGACTCAGGAAACATATCATAAGAAGTAAAGGAAGATTGCGCCGAACCTCCAAGCCCAGGACTCCTTTCGTGCGTCTCAACCAACTGATAAATCAGCGGTTCTCCTAACGACATGCGTAGATATCGACATATACCCGTAATGTATGCATAAATAGTGAAAATAAGACGAAATTACACAAGGCGTTTACATCAAAACCATTGCGGTTATACCTGAATCATATATAATAAATGGGCATTTGTTATTCAGGAATGTATTCTATTAGTGTACAGAGTAAGGTGTACCTCAAGAATAAGGGGGCGACGATAACATGTCAGAACAACAACCGATCATTCGGTTCGAACGCGTGACGCAGCAATATGACCAGGATGAGGCTGTATTGAAGGCGGTCAGCTTTGAGATTGAACGGGGTAAATTCTATACCCTTCTGGGGCCGTCAGGCTGTGGTAAAACAACGATATTGCGGCTGATTGCCGGCTTTGCGGAGCCGACGGAGGGCAGCATTTATTTTAACGGTGCACTGATTAACCGTGTGCCTGCGCACCAGCGTCAGGTAAATACGGTATTTCAGGACTATGCATTATTTCCACATTTGAATGTATTTGAGAACGTAGCCTTTGGCCTGCGTATTAGAAAAATGAAAACAGCCGAGATTCGCACCAAAGTGCTCGAAGCGCTCAAGTTTGTCAATCTGTCCGGTTACGAGAACCGGGAGATTGGTGAGATGTCCGGCGGACAACGCCAGCGTGTAGCGATTGCCCGCGCCATTGTGAATGAGCCGGAAATTCTGCTGCTGGACGAGCCTTTATCGGCGCTCGACCTGAAGCTGCGTACCGAGATGCAGTATGAGCTGCGAGAGCTGCAGCAGCGGCTGGGCATTACGTTTATTTTTGTCACGCATGATCAGGAAGAAGCACTCGCGATGTCCGATGAAATCTTTGTCCTGAACAGCGGTGTCATTCAGCAGAGCGGCACACCGAATGATATTTATGATGAGCCGATTAACCGCTTTGTGGCGGACTTTATTGGCGAGTCGAATATCGTGGCAGGCAAGATGAAGCAGGACTTTGTCGTTGAATTCGCAGGCGCACAGTATGAATGTGTCGATCAGGGGCTGCAACCGGACGAGCCTGTTGAGATTGTCATTCGGCCAGAGGACCTGGAGATTACTACGGAGGAACAGGGCAAGCTCAAGGTGAAGGTGGATTCCCAGCTGTTCCGCGGCGTGCATTACGAGATTTCGACCTACGATGACGCAGGCAACGAATGGTTGATTCATTCCACGAAGAAAGCGGTCGTGGGATCGCGCATCGGGCTTTATTTTGACCCGGAAGCCATTCATGTGATGCGTTTCAATGAAACCGAGGAAGAGTTCGACAGACGACTCGAAGCCTACCAAGAGGCCGCTCATGCAGACTAAAGCCGGCACGCGCAATGCGTATCTGATTCCCTATGTGTTATGGATGGTGTTGTTCGTTGTAGCGCCTGTGCTGCTGGTGATCTATTATTCGTTCTTTGATGTGGAGGGTAATTTCACATTCGGCAACTATGCGCGGTTCTTCACGCCGGTGTACATGCAGATGACGCTCAGCTCGTTCTGGTATGCGTTTCTGATTACGGCTTTCTCACTGCTCATCTCTTATCCGACAGCGTATATGCTGACCCGGACGAAGCATAAGCAGCTGTGGCTATTGCTTATTATTTTGCCAAGCTGGATCAACCTGCTGTTAAAAGCGTACGCCTTCATCGGCCTGTTCGGTACGTACGGGCTGACCAACTCCCTGCTGGAAGTGGTGGGCATTGGCACACAGCAGATTTTGTTCACCGACTTCAGCTTTATCTTTGTTTCGGTGTACATCTTCATTCCGTTTATGATTCTGCCGATCTTTAACGCGCTGGAAGAAATGAATCCATCCCTGATCTATGCTGCACGGGATCTCGGTGCTTCATCCTGGCTGACGTTCCGGCGAGTCATTTTCCCGCTGACGCTCAGTGGTGTGAAATCGGGCTGTCAGGCAGTATTTATCCCGGCCTTGTCCCTGTTTATGATTACCCGTCTGATCGCTGGGAACCGTGTTATTACGCTGGGTACAGCGATTGAGCAGCATTTTCTTGTCACCCAGGACTGGGGCATGGGCTCGACGATTGCCGTCTTTTTGATTATCGCCATGGCAGTCATTATGTTTCTGACCGGATCAGGCAAGAAGGAGGTGCGAAATGGGAAGAAACGGTAAACTGTCTAACGTCTATCTGGCGGTCGTATTTGCCATTTTGTACGCACCGATTGCCTATTTGATTTTCTATTCCTTCAACAGCGGCGGGCATATGCGCGGGTTTGAAGGCTTTACACTGGAGTGGTACAGGGAAGTATTTGCGGATACCCGGCTGCTGATTATCGTTTTAAATACGTTTATTATCGCGCTGTTGTCCTCTGCCATTTCAACCATTCTGGGTGTGGCAGGAGCACTGGCGATCTATCATGTGCGTCGCAAACGGACTAGAAATACGCTGTTGTCCCTGAACAACGTGCTGATCGTTAGCCCGGATGTCATTATCGGTGCATCATTCCTGATTCTGTTTACGATGATTGGCATCAAGCTGGGCTTTACATCCGTGCTGCTGTCACATATCGCATTCAGCGTGCCGATTGTGGTCATCATGGTGCTGCCGAAGCTGCAGGAGATGAGCCCAACCCTGATGGATGCGGCTCGCGATCTCGGCGCAGGGTCATGGCAGATACTGACGCGTGTCGTGCTGCCTTATGTGAAGCCCGGCATTTTTGCCGGATTTTTCATGGCACTGACGTACTCGCTCGATGATTTCGCTGTAACGTTCTTTGTGACAGGCAACGGATACTCCACGCTTTCAGTGGAAATTTACTCCAGAGCAAGGCAGGGTGTGTCGCTGTCTATCAATGCGCTTTCCACCCTGCTGTTCCTGCTCACGGTGCTGCTGGTGGTTGGATATTACTTCATTAACCGCCGGGCAACACGCATACCACCTGGAGGAAAGGGGCTGCGTCCATGAAACAGCTGGTACGGACATTTGCACTTGTGTTTGTGGCCGCCTTTGCCCTGATGATTCTCGCTTCCTATCTCAACAAAAGCCAGGGGTATTCCGGCGGCAACACGCTGACGATCTACAACTGGGGCGATTATATCGATCCTGAGCTATTGAAGGAATTCGAGGCTGAGACAGGCATGAAGGTCATCTATCAGACGTTTGACTCCAACGAAGCGATGCTGACCAAGATTGAGCAGGGCGGCACGACATTTGACGTGGCGATTCCTTCCGAGTATGCGATTAGCAAAATGAAGGAAGAAAACCTGCTCGTTCCGATCGATCACAACAAGCTGCCCAACCTGAAAAATATCGATGCCCGGTTCCTGAACTTGAACTACGATCCAAACAACCAATTCTCCATCCCGTATTTCTGGGGAACGGTTGGTATCGTGTACAACCCGGAGCTGGTGGGTGATTTGACGTTTGACAGCTGGAATGACCTGTGGGACCCCCGTCTGAAAAACCAGATCCTGCTGCTTGATGGCGCTCGTGAAGTTATCGGCATGGGCCTGAACAGTCTGGGCTACTCGCTCAATGATACCAACGAGGATCATCTTCAGGCTGCTTTGAAAAAATTATCAACCCTGACGCCAAACGTAAGAGCTATCGTCGGGGATGAGATCAAAATGCTTCTCGCCAATGAAGAAGCGGCAGTCGGGCTGGTATGGTCAGGCGATGCGTCCGAGATTATGGATGAGAACGACAAGCTGGATTACAAGGTCCCGGAGGAAGGCTCCAACCTCTGGTTCGACAGCATGGTTATCCCGAAAACAGCCAAAAATGTAGAGGGTGCACACCAGTTCATTAACTTCATGCTGGACCCGGACCATGCGGCTCGCAACGCCGAGTATGTCGGATACTCCACACCGAATGCGGAGGCACTCAAGCTGCTGCCAGAGGATATCTCGCAGGATGAGCGCTTCTACCCGGACGAGACGCTGACAAGCAAGCTGGAGGTCTACAACAACCTGGGCAAAAAAATGCTGTCGCATTATAACGACCTGTTTCTGGAGTTTAAAATGCACAGCAAATAGTTGGCAATATAGATCATCTAAAATGCCAGATAGAGTCCAGCAACAAATGTCTGACTGCTGACCTCCAGCTTTGTGGATATAATGTGCCAAAAAAGAAGCAGCTCCTGCATCAATGGGGGCTGCTTCTTTTTATTGTCGTTTTTTTTCGTGCACCTTCATTAAAAGCTACTCAAAAGCTCACAGAATTCACAGTAAACTTATAGATAAAAAATGTTGTTTGTTCCTGTAAATATAACTTTGGAGGTGAATGCATGAAAAAGAATAAAAAAAGGTCTGGCATCTGTCTCTTAACGCTGTTACTCGTTATTGGGGCCGGCTGTTCCCAACAGAATCCTGATGCAGGAACGCCAAAGAATACGGATGAAGTCGGACAGTCTTCGCCGCAGAAGGTCGTAGAGAAAGGAGCAGATACATTTCAAGAAGGTGTGATGATTGATGTTTCTGCCTATAAGAACGAACAAAAATATAAGGAGCTGCTGCAAACGTTGGAAAGTAACATGAACGCTATGGTAAAAAAAGATGCTGTTGCTTTTGAAAAAACATTTCTATCCCAAAAGGATTTTGAAAGTAACCGTTTCTTTCTGGATACCCAGGATCGGTACCAGTTTGTAGGGAAACCGACCATAATAGAGCAGGAAGATAAAGACCGTATTGATGTTGGTGTAAGATATAGGGTAAAAGGGTCTGAAGTGGGAGAGAACTTTAAGGAAACGGGAATTATGTACAATTTTAAAAAGGATGCATCAGGGGATTGGAAGGTTATAATGATCGATTAGAGCAAGCTAAAATCCTTCAGTAATGATCGGCACGAATGAAGTCAAATTCAAGTTCAATCATAATCCCACGCCAGTGGGACCCGCATAACCGCAAAACCTCCCCTGATCACGAATGATTCAGGGGAGGTTCCTTTCTTTTACCCTACTCCAGAGCAAAAGCATGGAAGTGCGATATCAGATGTATGTAATTACACGTTAACGGAGAGGGCAGAGATAAGATGGAGAAGCGAAGCGTTCGCCTTTATCCCCGGATTTTCTCATATGATATGAGATTCAGAAAAATCTGGGGATAACAGCGATCGAAAGATTGCTCTGCATGCGGAGTGGTCTAGTGTAATTCTGCCTCTACATCTTATATCATTGCCACTACATATGCTTTTTGCGGCCCATGATGATCCAAGCCCCACCCACAATCAACGCAATAGCCACAAAAGGCTGAACATAGCTCATGTTGCTTAATACCGAGCCGATGGACATGACAGTGAAGAATAACAGCGAAAGAACCGTCAGAATGTTAATCGGAATGAGCAGCCATTTATTACGCCCCCCGAACCAGTAGAGCTCAAACAGACCCACAGCTGGTGCCAGAAGGAAGCCCGGCCACATCGTACCCCAGTTATCAAACAGCATTGCAATCTGACAGACGATACCTACGGTCAGCAGCAGGCCACCGGGAACAAGCAGCCCGACCCCTCGGCCGATCATGGAGAAGTACAGCCAGTGAAAGAACAGTCCGAGCGGAATAACAAATAGTGTGGGCCAGAAGGTAGCAAAGATCGTACCCGGCCCCAGGCTGCCCCCTTGATTCAGAATGAGGTATACACCAAGCAGAATCAGGACAGGTGCAAGAATTGTACGTTTAGCCATAATGTCTCTCCTTTTAACATGGAATCATCGTTCCGTACGTATGTATTTATGATTTTCGTTATTCACAGCATACCATGGACTGGAAAACAACAACCTCCGTCTTTGGCGTTAAACTTAACCTAGACTAAAGTCTAGGTTAGATGCCTGTAATCATTAATTATAACGACTGGACGTGCATCCAGACTGTTACAGCCCGGTTTTGACGAGACTTGCCCGGTATTGTCCCGGGGTTTGTCCAGTCCATTTTTTGAACGCATTCTGAAAGGCACTTTGCTCTGAAAAATGCAGGGCATACGCAATATCTCCGACAGAGTAGGTTCCTCGTTGTAAATATCGAAGTGCGATTTGCTTCCGTACCTGGACAGAAATTTCGTTAAATGTGGTGCCCTCTTCACGCAATCTGCTCTGAAGTGTGCGAATGCTCACGCCCAGATGCGATGCGGTATGCTGTAATGTGGGAAAGAAGGAGGGCAGACTCTCCATAATCCAGCTGCTTACCTTGCTTGAGAAGGGCTGGGAAGCATACAAATCGGCTTTGCTCTCCTCGGCCATAGACTCAAAAACCTTCAGCAGCCTGGCATCCGAATACAATACAGGCTGTGTCAAAATATCCTGGGACAACCGCAGGCGCGTGTGAGCAGCACCGAATTGAGGGGTGACCCCGAATGAAGTGATGTAAGGAGATAGGTCACCAGCAGCATCAGGCGCATCATGCTGGAAAAGCACCTCTTTCACGACTGCCCGGTGATTAGCCAGCTTGTTGATCAGATGCAGCAACGAAACAGCCATATCCTCGACACAATGACGGGACATAGGCATATTGTCATTTTGTACAGACAGCTGAATGATTACATCCGGTCCACTTATCTCCCACTCCAGTTGAAATCCACTATATATAATATCGTTATACCGCTGATAAGCTGATAGCGCATCTCCGATCGTTCTGGAATGCATCATGACGTATCCGGGCAGGCCCAGGTCCGCAAAATCCAACGTTAGCCCCTGGTTTAATCCAAAATACAGATCATCTGTATACTCGGCGGCGCGACGCATGATTCGTTCCAGTTCGTTGACGGGAATCCTTGCATCGGGGTTCTCCGTCATGACAGGATCAATTGCCATGTCTCTGAAAAAAGATTCGGGGTCGAAACCTTTGTGCACCAGCGTTTTCAGAATGGGGTACACCATGCTAATCGAGACGCTTTGATTGAGATGTTTCATAATTCCTCCGTTTGCGCGAATCCGCAATGGTTCAGCGCCGTTGATCATTGGTATATGCCTTCGTTCATTCTATGCTTGTGATATGTCCGTTTCATCGGCTTTTATGAACTCTATTATACAGGAGGAACACAAGGATGAATGCAAATAAAATTCTGATCATTAACGGTCACCCTGACCCGCAAAGTTATTGTAAAGCACTGTCAACGTCTTATGCAGAGGGGGCAAGAAAGTCGGGAGCGTCTGTGGAAATGATCGATCTGAGTGAGATCGAATTCAATCCTAATCTGCGGTACGGCTATCGTCAGCGGACAGAGCTGGAGCCTGATCTGCTGAAAGCACAGGAGTTGATTCGCTGGGCAGATCATCTGGTGTTTGTTTATCCGACGTGGTGGGGAACGATGCCTGCTGTCCTGAAAGGGTTTATTGACCGGATATTCCTACCCGGATTTGCCATGAGATATCGCGATAATTCGCCACTCTCGGACAAATTGCTAAAGGGCAAATCTGCGCAGCTTATTGTGACTTCAGACACGCCGCGCTTGTACAATGCACTGGTATACAGAAACGCGGGTCACAGAATCATGAAATCCAATATCCTTCAATTCAGCGGGGTGTCCCCTGTGCGTGTGACCGAAGTTAGTCCGATCCGCAAGTCTACGGAGGCGTTCCGTCAGAAGTGGCTGGATAAAGTGATGCAAATGGGCATGAAGCAGGGGCGATAATTGCGGGAAGAGAGTAGAACGTAAAGAAAAGAGACGATACAGGATAAGGCGCCTGTTTCGTCTCTTTGTCTTCCTTATAGATTGTTGATCATCTCATGCCATGTAGCGGCGGTTATAGGAATGGTGAGTGATCCCTTTATTTTTGAATGTCCGAAGATTTTTTGTCCCAGCTGCTTACGCCGTCATCCTCAATAATAGAGATCGCCGCATCGGCAATATCAGGGTCCAGCATCAGCTTCTCCTGAATGCGGAATTTGATATCATCGGCATCGGCCAAGGTGAGTCCCTTCGTCAGCTCAATCAGGCCCTCGACATGGTAATAGCGGCCCTCCTGAACGATACGCATCATCTGGATATCAGCTACATGGCTGTCTGCCAGAATGATCTGAGACACTTTGTCCTCGATATCCTGCGGTGCAGCGACACCGATCAGACCAATCATGTTGTCATAGCCGACACGGAAAGCAACGGCGATCATCAGACATCCAATGATGGTGGTGACAATACCGTCAAGCAAAGCAAAGTTCGTCAGTGCAATAACCACGACAGATACCAGCGCAAGGGTTGCCCCGAGTACAGCTACGACATCCTCGTAAAATACGAGGCGGGTTGGAGGCGCCGCGCGTCCTACATTTTTAATTGCGGCTGGAACGAGTCCGAAGCCTGCTGCTTTAGGAGCACGGGCTTCCTTGAGAATCTCCTTCATCGCTTTGATGAGGATAGCCCCATCAATCAGGATATTAAGCACAAGTACGCCAATGTTGATCCACAGACCATCCCCCGAGTGCCCGGCAGGGTGCCGGAGCAGATGAATACCTTCGTGAATCGTTTCATAGGCCATGATGGTCACGACAATGACAGCAATCATGCAGAAAATGTTGATGACCCGTCCGAATCCGGTCGGGAAGCGGCGTGTAGGCTGCTTCTCGGATAACACACTGCCGACAAAAACAAACCCTTGGTTAATAGCATCGGCCAGAGAGTGCATTGCTGATGCAAACATGGCGCCACTGCCACTGAAGATAAAGGCTCCTCCTTTACACAACGCAAGTATGGCGTTTCCGGCCATGGCTACAGCGGAGGATGTGTTTCCTTTTTTGACGAGAGACATAAAGCTCTCAGACTTTGGTAATTCAGCCACTTCGGTAGTTCCTCCCAGAGATGTAGTTGATGTAGAAAGACAGTCCTTATTCCGGTAGCTTGTGCATTTCCACTAAATGTTATTATAACCGCCTTTACATCTCCCAGCATTATGAAAAAATGGTCATATCATCATCTGATCAACATAGGCATTCTCCAGTTACCTCAAGTTAATATTCAATCCTCTCCAGCTCACGCAGATTGCGATTGGATTGCTCCAGCAGTTCCGTGAACGTTTGAGCGACATAATAGACAAAGTCAGGGTCATGCTCGAACATAATGATCTGACCGTATGTACCTTGCTCTGTCGGGTCAAAATCCAGCATCAGATACAGCGAGCCGCCTCCAAGCTTGCCAAAGATAATCCACGATTTCTGATGAAGATAGGGCTTGATCCGGGGGTCGAGTTCATGCATCTCTTCCGGGGTGAAATAATCCTGCATACGAATCTCAACCGTACCGTCATTTTCCTGCTTCATTTCTTCCAGCGATAACATATAGAAGACGTGGTCCTCATTTTGTGCCGCATCGCCTGGAAACAGGACATGAAAGGCATATCCGCTGCCATTTTTGCGTTTGTAAAATGCCCGTAAATCTGCTGGCAGACGAATGCCGTAATGCTGCTCGAACACATCCAGCTCCTCGTCTGCTGCCCCTTCACGTTCCCTGTAGGCTTCGAGCAATTCCTGGTTTTCCTCGTCCTGCACCTTCTCTTCCAGCAGCTCCAGCAGCTCACCCATAAGTTCATCCATACGTTGTTCTGGCGTCGGCTCTGACATCATGCATTCCTCCCCGAGAGAGTGATTTTTCAGATCATTCGGTTGTTTTATCCAGACTAGCTCAGTTGGTTCAGGCGGTTCATCTACAGCATGATCTTCTCTCTACTAGTATAGAATTACTCCAAAAGCACGTACAAGAAACTATAGACCCAAGTGGTGTCTCTATAGAATGAACTAATGGGAATGTGTAAAAGTGCACCTGAGGTCTGTGTCATCGGTAGTTTGTCATCTCCAAACAATCCAAAAAACGTGAGCAGCAGGGAAACCCTGCAACTCACGTTTTCACATGTAACTTATTATTCAAATTTCCAGCAGGACAAGCTCAGGTTCCCGAGCTGATACGCCCGGAACAAGAGGGAGGCCTGTTTCTTCTCATCACCTGCACCCATTGCCAGCAGAAGCGGCACGAAATGCTCTGGTGTAGGAACCGCTGCCTGAGCGGATGGAGCTAGCTTGTCATAAGCGAAGAGAGATTCCGTATCCCAGCGCTCCAGCTTATCCTGAATCCAGCTGTCGAATTCCATGGCCCATGAATCAACGCCTTGACTTTCCCAGTTCAGGCGGCGCAGATTGTGTACCGTACCCCCACTGCCAATGACAAGAATATCCTGTTCACGTAGCGCAGCAAGGGCTTGCCCGACCTGATACTGCTGTTCACCCGTCAGATAACGGTTGACGGACAGGGCAACCACCGGGATGTCTGCTTCAGGATACAGCAGGCGCAGCACAACCCAAGCGCCGTGATCCAGACCGCGGGTATCATCCGTTTGCACAGAAATGCCCGCTCCGGTGAGCAGCTTCACAACCTCGGACGTTGTCTCAGCATGACCCTTAGCCGGATATTTGATCTGATACAGCTCAGGTTGAAAACCGCCAAAATCATAGATGGTTTCGTAGGTGTCAGGGACTGACGATACAAGCTGTGTAGTCGATTCCCAGTGTGCCGAGAACAGGACAATGGCTTTCGGTTTCGGCAGCTCCTGTCCAAGCTTTTGCAAAAATTCAGTGTATACATTCTCCTCCAGCGCCAGTGAAGGCGCGCCATGAGCAATAAACAGGGATGGCATCATGATTCGTTCATTCCTTTCGTATCTTCGGCAGTTACCTGAGCATCCGTCCGAAGGAAGTGTTGGAGTTTGGCATATAATTCAGGGGTTACTGTATGACCGCCCCGATAAGGCATATAAGTGACATGATCGGTGTGGTTGCGGAAAAATGCAGCATTATCTTCGCCCAGATGTAACGGGAAAAGGTGATCCTGATCGCCGTGTGAGATCAATGCGGACAGGTTGGGAGAAGGCTGCAGCGTATATTCGTCTTTTACGAACTGCGGAATGTATCCGCTCATGGCAACGATGCCTTTAATGGCATCCCCCATGATCAGGGACAGCGTCATCGCCATGATTGCGCCCTGACTGAAGCCGGCAATATAACGCCGAGCAGGATCGGTCGCATATTGAGCTGACAACTTTAGGATGAGCTGCTGTAGCCCTTGAACCGAGGCATCGTACAGCTCGCGAATAGGGTTTCCTATACTTTTAATCTGGAAATATGCATATCCTCCGCCCTGTACAAGAGGACCGCGAATGGCAATGATAATGAAATCGGAGGACAAAGGCTCCATTAACTGAAGCATGTCCCGTTCGTCCGATCCCATGCCATGCAGCGCAAAAATAACCGGATACTGCTTGTTTTTATCGTAATGAGGAGGCAGCTTCACCTCATGAATATAAGTAGAACTCAAACCAATGCACCTCCAGATGGAATAAGGGTTACGTGTGAGTTAATTGTATAAGACAAAAAACTTAAACGCCGATGGCACGAATAGATCTGTAGCATAAAGTTTACTAATGTGAAAATAATATTCTTATTGATGAACAAAATTTATCATGATTTCATTGTAGGGTCAACACTTTTTTTGTATGATGAAAATATGTTTTGTATAAGGGAACTTGATGTTCACGAGAAATGAGAGAGAAGAGAGGGCGGTCACATGGATATTGGCTTGGCCATTCGAACGATACGCAAACAGAAGCAGATTACGATTATGCAGTTGTGTGAGGGTACGGGTTTGTCCAAAGGTTTTATCAGCAACGTGGAAAATAACAAAACCTCACCGTCCATCGCTACACTGGAAAGCATTGCGGACTATCTCGACGTACCGCTGCCTTACCTGTTGTTAACACCGGAGCAGCGTATGAACGTGGTGCGCAAGCATGAACGCAAGCAGACTACAGCAGGCAGCGGGCAGATCAAGGTTCAGCAGTTGACCGCTAAGGGTGCCATGCGCATGTCGATAGTAGAACTGCCGCCAGGGGCTTCTACAGGTATCAGCAAACATGCGGGAGAGGAAAGCCATCTGGTGATGCAAGGGGTGATTCGAGCCAAGCAGGGAGAAGATGAGGAAACGCTGGAAGCGGGTGATTCATTTACGTGGAATGCGATCGTACCTCATGAGGTTACCAATATTGGTGATGAGCCAGCGGTAGTCTTGATTGCGGTATCCAAGGAGTTGGAGCTGGATCATCTGTTGGATACATAAGTGCAGGGGGAGAGAAACATGGTAGGCAACGCCTTCTTTTGTTAGTTGAGATATAAATCACGCGTATTACAAAAATAAAAAAGTGAGGGACATATCCATATCCCTCACCTAATAGATATAGTTTTCAATTGATGAACTAAATGAAATAGCAAAATGCCTTGAAATTTTCTCGATTCTCTCGAGCTTCAGTATCCAACTCTGAGTGTGCTTTTCCCCGCTCCATTGGTTCCAGCAAACACAGTCATAACTGGTCTGATTTCACTCATGGTACTCAAGCTCCTGACGTTTTCCAGCAGCATCATATCTAATTTCGAATTTATTACCTTCAGCATCCTCACGAACGCGTTTGTTATCCTTTATATAATAAATAGAGGCACCTGACTCTTTAGCCTGTTTACGTGCATGTTGATTCGCCTTTTTTAAAATTTCCTGGAGCTGTTCTCGATTCTCAAACATCTTGAAACCCCCAATATCAATGTATGCTTTATTATATCATAAACAAAAACACCACCGAACCGAACGCTGGTTGGTGGTGTCATAAACAAACAAGGCAAATCTTCACTTGAAGCTATGCTTACTGTGGATTCGTTGTCCAGATACCTGCCGCTTTCACGAAGACACGGTCGGAGAGCTTGAGTGTTGCCAGCGCAAGCTCGGCTACGTCTTCAGCTTGCATCATGCGATCCTCATCTCCGATTTTCAGTCCGGCATTCACAGCGAGTTCAGTATTCACCGTGCTTGGTGTCAGTGCCGTTACACGAATATTTGATTTGCGAACTTCCTGCATCAGGGATTCGGTCATGCCAAGTACTGCGAATTTGGAAGCGCAGTAAGCAGAGCCTGTAGCGAATCCACGCTCACCTGCAGTAGAAGCAATATTAATGATGCTGCCGCTGCTCTCCTTGATCATGCTTGGAAGAACGGCGCGTGTCACGTAGTATGTACCCATTACATTGACATGCAGGATGCGTTCCCACTCTTCAGGGTCCATATCCAGCAACGTACCAAAGCTGCCGATACCTGCATTGTTAATCAGGATATCGACCGCTCCAAGTTCCAGTTCAATCGCTGCTACAGCGGCTTCGGCTTGTGAACGATCGGAGATGTCGGCTGTTGCACTTGTTACTTTCACGCCATACTCCTGGCTTAAAGACTCCTGCAGGGCCTGCAGATCGGAAGCTGTGCGGGCAATCAGTCCAAGATGTACACCTTCCTTGGCAAGTGCTTCAGCGATGGCACGGCCAATGCCTTTACCTGCTCCAGTAATAATGGCTGTTTTATTTTTAAGTTGCATGAAAATAATCCTCCTCAGCATTTGGGTTGGCTTTTGATTATACTATACTTTACCCAACGATCGGAAATATGCGTCATTATAACCTAACGTAACTGTATAAAATAACCTAACTTAACTGCACAATACAATCTAGCGTGACTGCACAATCCTGATGCTGCCAGAGGTTGTACGTGCCTTGATCAGTTCCTGACTTACCATCGGCGATTCGGGCACGTCAACATCACCTGAAGTAGCTCTGGCATCATAAATACCGTCAAAATCAGGCGCTGCCTGGATGAAGATATCTCCCGATGTTCCTGATACATTTACGGGAGCAGATTGTGACTGCTCGATATATATGCTGCCCGAGGTGAATTCAACATTAGCGGCGCCGTTTAATCGGGTGATCTCGATATCTCCTGAACGAATCTGACTGTTCACTTTTCCCGTAACCTGTTCTGCATTGAAGCTGCCAGATGTCTGTTCGACCGTCATATCGCCATGAATGGTATAAGCTGCGATGTCTCCAGAGGTGAGTGACAATTCGATTCTGGGAACGTTTAATTCTTGTAAACGAATAGAGCCTGACGAGTTCTTCATCTCCAGTGATTGAGCGTTCAACCCGGTCAGATTCCAGTCACTTGAAGAGGATTTCAAGGCAACGTCATTCAGTGGATATCCCTTGGGCACAGCTACCGTAATGCGGGCATCCTGTTCATTCCAATTTAGGCTGAAAAATTGCCAGCGTGTCCGCTGATTTTGCAAGAGCTCAAATGTACCATTGGCAAATTTCGCTTGTTCGAAGCTTTTGATTACGCCCTGATCCCATTTGCCATCCACTTCGATATACGCATTCTGATCTGAACTGACCATAAATTCGATATCCGCATTAAAGTCGCCATCCATTCGGACATTCTGCAGCTCTCCAGGCTTGAAATCCCACCGTTTGCTATATGTCTCCCGTTCATCTCCGAACTGAAAGCCGTACATAGACGTTCCAAACAAACCTATTCCGATACAGATGATTGCGAGTGCCAGCCATTTTTTAGTGCTCATGCAGGAGCATCCCCTTTCATTACTTTTTGATTCCATCGAATGTAGCTTACAGTAAGGACTTTGAATGCTCTGAAAACATATTTGGATGCAATCGCAAAAAGAATGCCGAGACCAAACAGGCCAATAGCTACAAAAATTTCTGCTTTTTCAAGTTGACTCAGAAATAGAGCATCTACAGCGGCAGCGACAGGGGCAAGAGCCAGCAAAGACATGCTTGCAATGGTGAGCCATACCGACCACAGGGTTAAACCGATGGGGATGCCGAACATCAGATTCAGGAAAAGCAGCCCGACAGCTGTGAAGAAATTCCTTGTGGCTTTTGTAGGATTGCTCGCGGGTTTCATCTCTTTGAACGTTGATGCGTAGAAAGGGTCAGTATCAGGCAAGTCAGCATGCATGTATGCATCATAACGGTCACCGAGCGCTTCTCGTGCAATCTGCTCCGGGTGCCCCAGTTCACGGGCGATCTCTTCTTCGGTTCTGCCTTCATGCAGTCCAAGGGCAAAATGCTGATTATAATCTGCAAGCAGTTCAGCTCGTTCGGCTTCGTCCATCGGACGTAAATACAGTGCCATCGTCTGCATAAATTGTTGTTTATTCATCTTGATTTCCTTCCTCCATTAGATTGGTCACGCTGCGCACAAAGGCGTTCCACTCCGCTGATAGTGCCGTCATATATTCACGGCCTTTATCAGACAAGCGATAATATTTGCGTGGAGGGCCTTCGCTTGATTCTTGAAGATAGGTCGTGCAGTACCCCTCATTCACCAGCCGGCGAAGCAAAGGATATAGTGCACCTTCGGCCACTTCGATATGTTTGGAAACCGCCTGAGCCAGTTCATAGCCGTACCGATCCTGACGATGGATCAAGACCAGGACGCACAGCTCCAGCACTCCTTTTTTGAACTGGATATTTACGTTCACACAGGTTCCTCCTTGGTTGATCCAATGATCACTAGTATGTATTATTCAGTAGTGTTGGAGTCATCATAGCACCCGGTACTATTTAATGCAAGGTAGTGTCTATAAATTAGTTCTGAATCATTTTTGGCTGCTGCTGCTCACCTATAGAATCCAGCATACGAGAAAACCGGATCGTTTGCTTCCGTCTGGAGACGGAGAACCGATCCGGTCTAGGAGATGAAATGTACGCGTGGAGACGTACGTTTCACAAAGATGGGGTAGGGAGTGAACGTACATGTACATGTTAAAGGCTGAAGTCCTGATATGGATGTTCTAGTCAGTTAAGTCTGCTCAAAGAATCACTGCTCCTGCACATCCAGGAGGGGAAGGTCTTCTATCGCAGGTCCCTCAATGACATGGCCTTCATAATTGAAGCGCGAGCCGTGACATGGACAGTCCCAGGAACGCTCGCCTTTATTCCACTCGACCTCACATCCCAAATGGGTGCAGGTTGTATCCACAAGGAACAGCTTGCCGCTGTTATCTTTATAGGCACCAGCACGTTTGCCGTTATAACGCACGACTGCGCCCTCGTCGCTGCCAAGCTCGTTTATATTTTTGTGTACGATGCCGACCTTGCCAGCAATTAACTCCTTCGCCACATTTACATTTTCCACTATAAAGTTTTTGATGCCCGGGTCAGCCTTGAATCTTGCCGGATCAAAAACGTCTGCATGCGGATTAACCCGCCCGTTAATGCGATCAGCCAGCAGATGTCCAGCCATAGTGCCTGTGGTCATCCCCCATTTGGCAAAACCGGTAGCCACATAGATTTGTTCATGTCTCCCGGTAATAGGTCCGATATAAGGCACTTTATCAATGGAGATGAGATCCTGTGCGGACCAGCGGAACGGGATGTTGCGAATACCGAAAGTTTCCGCCGCATATTGCTCCAGCCGCTCATAATGTCCGAAGGTGCAGATGCCTTGTCCGGTTTTATGGTTTTCCCCGCCGAAGAGAATATGCTCTTTGCCGTTATGCATGACAGCGCGGAGTGAGCGGGCCGGATTATCGTCTGAGATGTACATACCTCCTGCATAGGGTTTCTCAGGTTCAACCATTACTGCATAGGAACGCTCGGCATGCAGCCGGGTAAAGTAAAACCCCGGATCGTATACAGGGAAATGAGAAGCGACCACGATATGCTCTGCTGTGACAAATGAGCCGCCAAATGTTCTGATACGCAGTGAAGCTTCTTCCTCTACATCGGTTACGGTTGTATGCTCATAGATACGTACACCTTGTTTGACAGCTGATGTCAAAAGGTAGTGCAGGTAGGCAAGAGGATCAAAACGGGCTTGTCCGGGCATGCGAATCCCTGCTCTGGAAGGAACCGGGATGGGGAGCGGGTCTGCCCACTCTCCGGGAATACCCAGCTTGCCGTAAGCGGTCAGCTCGACCTCCAGCTTTTTGATGTTATCTTCTGACTGAATATAGACGTAGGCATCCTCATCGGCCCATTGACATTCGATCTGCTTTTCCTTGACGAGCTTGCGCATCCACTCCCCGGCCGCGGCATTGCCTTCATAGTACATCCGTGCCTGTTCATGCCCAAAGTGATGCATAATTTCATCAAAGATCATTCCATGCTGTGCGGATACTTTGGCTGTCGTATGACCAGTCGTACCGTCAAGCACTTTTCCCGCTTCAAGCAAAACCACGCTCAGCCCGGACTGTGCAAGCAGATAGGCTGTTGTAATGCCTGCAATTCCCGCTCCGATAATAGCTACGTCTGCCGTAGTATCTTCTGTCAGCTTGGGATAGGTATCGAATGTATTGGCTGCACGCCATAGAGACTCCGGAGCTGGCGGGAGATTTGTTTTTAACGGCTCATTGTCACTCATTGATTCTCTTCCTCCTCGATCTTGATCAGACCATGATATAGGACATTAAGGCATGAAGGGGCCTGTGTCCTTGTGCTTTCTCATCAGGATTGCCAGAGTGTGCCGGAAAAAAACGAGTATACGCATATTTAACGGGAGGAAGGTTTATATTTTCCTGAGAAGAACCTCTGTTTTTTTGGGTCAATATGTTTTATAGTAGGATTATCGAAATCGTTTTAGGTTAATTGCGTATAATTGATTTCATTCTGAATTTAGTGCTTTTAGATGAGGTTTTAACGTATATTTCAGAGATGTAATTCAAGAGATACAATTGTTTTTAACATTTTAAAATGTATTCGCTATCATAACGATGATAAATTCATTTATCGAAGGAGATCACACATGACAACTCATCAAACGAAATATCCGTTTCAAGACACAGATCTTGAGCTCGATGCCCGGGTGAAGGACTTGGTGTCCCGTCTGACAGTTGATGAAAAAATAGAATCCATGCTGCAATACCAGCCAGCCGTTGAGCGTCTGGGCGTTGCAGCCTACAAGCATGGAACCGAAGCTGCACATGGTCTGGCCTGGCTTGGTGAAGCGACATCCTTCCCACAGCCTGTCGGGCTGGCATGTACGTGGGATACGGAACTCCTGCAGCAGATCGGCTCTGTAATTGGAGATGAGGCACGTGTATTTTACAAACGAAATCCCGCCGTTAACGGTCTTACGTTGTGGGCGCCCACGGTGGACATGGAGCGTGATCCGCGCTGGGGACGGAATGAAGAGGCTTACGGCGAGGACCCGGAACTGACAGCGGAGCTGACCACAGCGCTGGTTAAGGGCATTCAGGGCGATCATCCCAAGTATTACAAAGCAGTGGCCACGCTCAAGCATTTCCTTGGCAACAACAACGAAGTGGACCGGGGCAGCGGCTCATCCAGCATTGATCCGCGTAATATGCGTGAATATTATTTGAAAGCGTTCGAGAAGCCTTTTAAGGAGGGCGGGGCACAGTCGATGATGACGGCCTACAACTCGATAAACGGTACACCGGCTCTCCTTCATCCTTATGTGAACGAGATTGTTAAAGGGGAGTGGGGCATGGACGGTTTCATCGTTAGTGACGCCGGCGACGTGATGGGTATCCAAAATGATCACCATTACTATGATTCTCATACACCGGGCACGGTGGAATCGGTCAAAGCAGGCATCGACAGCATCACCGATGATGCGGAGCTGTCCAAGCAAGCCCTTCGTGAAGGGCTGGAGCAGGGGCTGCTTACGATGGATGATATCGACAAGGCCTTGTTTAACACGTTCCGCGTCCGGTTCCGTCTGGGCGAGTTTGACCCGGAAGAAGGCAATCCGTATGCTGCCATTGGCGAGGAAGCCATGATGACAGATAAAGCCAAGGCGCTATCTCTTCGAGCGGCAAGAGAGCAAGTGGTGCTGCTTAAAAATGACAATGCAATCCTTCCGCTGGACAAGACCAAAGCAGGCAAGGTGGCTGTGATTGGTCAGCTTGGAGGTACGGTATACCGGGACTGGTATGCGGGAACGCTGCCGTACCGTGTTTCCCCTGTAGACGGCATCCGCAGCAAGGTGGGGAGTGACAATGTGACGTTTAGAGACGGTGACGATCGCATCACACTTACATCAGCAGCAAGCGGCAAGAAAATAGGGCTTGTCAGAGCCGAGAGCTCACCAGAGATGGTGGTTAAAGCCTCGGAGGATGCGGAGACGTTCCGGGTGACGGATTGGGGTTTTGGCAGCTGTACCCTGCAGGCCGAGAGCAATGGCAAATATGTAACGACAGATGAAGAGTCTGTTATGGCGTCAGCAAGTGAAGTATATGGATGGTTCGTAAAAGAAGTGTTCCACCTTCTTCCGCAGCCGGATGGCAGTGTGGGACTGACGACATGGAATGGCAAAATCGTGACAGCAGCAAATGAGGGTCACGATGCCCTCAAGGTATGCCAAGAGCAGCAAACCTTCGGTGCAGCCGAGACTTTCCAGCGCAATGTCGTAGTGGATGGAGTTGAGGAAGCTGTAGCCGCAGCCAAGGAAGCGGAGACTGCGATTGTATTTGTCGGCAATAACCCGCTTGTCAACGGTAAGGAAGAGATTGACCGCCCCGGCCTGGACCTGGCTGAATCCCAGCAGCGTCTCATTCAGGCCGTATACGAAGCCAATCGGAACACGATTGTTGTCATCGTTGGCAGCTATCCTTTTACGTGCAACTGGGTTCAGGAGAACATTCCTGCGATTTTGTATACGTCACATGCAGGACAAGAGCTGGGTAACGCAGTGGCGGATGTGCTGTATGGAGATTATGCACCGGCAGGCCGGTTGAACATGACATGGGTTCAATCAGAAGATCAGCTTCCGGACATCAAGGACTATGACATTATCCAGTCGGGCCGTACGTATCAGTATTTTGAAGGAAATGTGTTGTATCCGTTCGGACACGGGCTCACCTATGCTTCGTTTAAATACAGCAATCTGCAGGTAACCCCTGCGGAGGCTGGTCCGGATGAGCAGGTTAAGATTAGCGTGGACGTGACGAATACGGGTTCGATTGCCAGTGACGAGGTGGTGCAGCTGTATGTACGTGCAGGCAAGTCCCGTGTGAAACGCCCGCTGAAAACGCTGAAGGCTTTCCGCCGCCTGCATATTGAAGCGGGGGCAACGGCAACTGTACGTTTTGACCTTCCTGTTCAGGAGCTGGCGATCTGGGACGTTACGCGTGATCGGTATGTTGTGGAGGAGGGCATCTACTCCATCATGGCTGCCAAGTCCTCTTCGGATGTGCAGATGGTAGCAGAGTTGAAGGTTGCAGGAGAGACCATCCCTGCACGTAATCTGAGTGTGACCACAAGGGCCGGGAACTATGATGCTTACCGGAATGTGGAGCTGGATGAGTGCAAAGAAGGCGGAACAGCCGTCCGCGTGACCGGAGAACAGGCATGGATTGCCTTCAAGGATGCAGACCTTGGCAATGGTGCATCTGTCCTCGAAGCGCGTGTATCCGCAGAACAGCCGGGAGCTGTGCTGGAAGTGAGGCTGGGTGCGCCGGACGGCACACTCGCAGGGCATGCAGAGCTGACAGCAAGCGGGGCACAACAGTGGTCTACGGTGAAGGCTGAGCTTACCGCTCCAGCGGGAGTACAGGATGTCTATCTGCTGATGTCAGCAGGTGTGCGCGTTTGTCATTTTGAGATTCGTTAAAATTATTGCCAATGGATGAGGGGATTCTGTCTTCAGAGAAGCTGCTTGCTTTGATGCAGGAAGTATCCAGTTTGTCCGAAGAGCTGAGAAGCCTGGCATACGAGTTGAATCAGGTGATACAGAGGTTCCAGGTGTAACAAAGCAGGTTATTACAGGTAACCTACAATACAGCTATATAAAAGCAGGCTCTGAACACTTAAATGTGGCAGAGCCTGCTTTTTGTTATGACGAGACAACAAAAACATCGCTACACTGCATCCAGCTGCAATGTAACGATGTTTCCGGCGGCTTGGGTGGCACGCACATCGATTAAACGCTGATTCCGGCTTCCGCGGAAGGGCAGGGACACATCGCGTTCAGCTACAAGGTAACGTCCGTCAATAATGACGTCACATAGCTGTGCAAGCTCGGCTCTTCCCGGATCGGTGACGAGTTCCTCGTAATCGAATCCCGTATAAGCCCACACCGTCAGGTCAGGACGCGCTTCCCGGAGCTGTCGAACCCAGCGGCTGCAGCCTGATGCGGAGAAAAAGGGATCACCGCCGCATAACGTCACGCCATCCAGCAGGGGATGGGTCGTCACTTCCTGCAAAATCTGCTGCTGTCGCTCTTCCGTAAAGGGTTCACCGGCTCGAAAGCTCCATGAGTCCGAGCTGAAGCAGCCTGGGCAAGCGTGTCTGCATCCGCTGATAAACAATACAGCGCGCAGGCCCGTGCCTTCATTGACTGACTCGGGAATGTAACCGTAGAGATTCACCGATGCTTCACCCGATCCCGCACCTCGGCCTGCTTCGCAGCATTGAAGCGTACTTTATAGTCACCTGTCAGATAGCCAGTTACGCGGCGCAGGCGCTGGAAGTGCACATCATTTTCATGAACCTCGCATCCCGGACAGATATCCCCGATAACCCCCTCATACCCGCACTCAGGGCAGCGATCAATCGGGTGGTTGATGGAAAAATAACCGATATCCTGTGCGAGTGCATACTGCACGATGCGCATAAAAGCTGCCGTGTTGGCCCGCACATTGCCATCAAGCTCTACATAAGAGATCGCTCCAGCGTTGCACAAGGTATGGAACGGAGCCTCCAGCTCGATCTTACGGTAGGCCGGAAGGTTATGATAGACCGGAATATGGAACGAGTTGGTATAATATTCACGATCATTTACGCCAGAGATGGGGCCGTATTGTGCCCGGTCCAACTTGGTGAATTTGCCGGACAAGCCTTCTGCTGGAGTAGCAAACAGGGTGATGTTGAGGTTATGGTGCTCACTCATGTGATCGCAGAATTCTCTCATCGTGCGAATGATGTTCAGCGCTTCGCGATGCACATGCATATCCTGTCCATGATGTCGTCCATACATGGCCGTCATACACTCAGCCAGCCCGATAAAACCAAGCGATAACGTTCCGTGCTTCAGCAGATCCGCTACCGGTTCATTGGGGTCGAGCTGCTCGCCCCCTTCCCACACCCCCTCCCGCATCATGAAATCAGATGATTTGGCGGGCTGTTTTGTCTGAATGGCATATCGGTGCAATAAGCCATCCACTGCCGTATGCATGACCTTTTCCAATGCCGCGTAGAAGCCTTCCCGATCCGCGACAGCCCGGTTTCCCCGGCAGATACCATACCGAATGCCCAATTTGACCAGGTTAACGGTGTTAAACGAGAGATTTCCTTTGCCGCTCTGACGATTCCGTCCAAACCGATCCGCAAGGGTACGTGTGCGGCAGCCCATCGTTGCAATAATTGTATCCGGGTCCTCCGGGTGGTAATAAGGCAAGTTAAACGAAGCATCCACATTGACAAAGTTAGGGTACATGCGCCGCGAGGAGCAGGTTACCGCCAAGCGGAACAGATCATAGTTGGGGTCACCCTGAGCCTGGTTAACACCCTGCTTGCACTGGAAGATATGCTGTGGGAACACAGGTGTTTCCCCATGACCCAGTCCCCGAATCGTGGCCTCCAGCAAGGAACGGGAGACGAGCCGTCCTTCTGCCGAGGTGCAAATTCCATAGTTGAGCGAGGTAAAAGGAATCTGGCCCCCTGCCCGGCTGCTCATCGTATTGAGATTATGTATAAGAGATTCTGCTGCCTGTCCAGTCTCGACTTCAGTCTCTTCACAGGCAAACGCAAAGGATCGTGGACATTGCTGCTTGGCTGCCGTACTGTCCAGATGCAGCTGCTCATCTGTAATGACGGCAGGTTCGTTAAAGAGCCGCTGCCCTTTGCGAAAATGTTTGACGAATGAACGCTTCACATAAGGGGCGAGGTCCCAGTCGATCTTGTTGGCAGACACACCGCCGTACTGACTGTTTTGCTGGGACTGGAAGATGATAGCGACAAGGGCCATGGCTGACATAATCGTCTGTGGTGTGCGGACGGAGCCATTGCCTGTATTGAAGCCGGAAGCCAGCAGCCGATCAAACGGAATAAAGATGCAGTTGGTTGTGCCAAGGGCGTACTGATCCAGATCATGCACATACAGATCCCCTTGTTCAACGGCTTCTGCAAGCGCCTCAGGCAGCACATGACGCATCGCATGCCATTTTGCCGTCTCCGAACCGAGCCTGCTCATTTTTCCGCTGAAGGAATCTCCGTTCAGATTGGCATTCTCTCTCAGCGTATCAGCATCTTCAGCGCCAATAATACGTCTTCCCAGGTCGGATAATAGATCAGGTGCCGGTGGTGCGGTATACTCAAGCATAGTCATGTAACGTGCCTCCTAAATGGATTTTTTGAGATTGTATAAGCCTATAAACGTTTGCGTTATATACGTTAAATATGGATGTTATATACTAGATGTAGATTGATATTATCCATTTATAAACTATATGTGGATTTTTGGGTGTGATTATCATCACACTCCTAATGAGGAGGCAGCATTTGCCTTGAACTGATGCGGGTTTAAAGGTTTCCAAAATTCAAGCGGAGGCGTATAATCTCTACTTATCCTGCAAGTATAAACATCCACGTCAGAGATCATAGATTAAAGTACGCGTACAGAGACGCTTTATGGGGGTGTTTTGTACAAACGCTTTATTGGAGTGCTTTAAAAAAAGCCTTAATGATAAAACAGATTATGGATATCAGTATGATTCTCTTATACTTCTGTGGTGTTAAACATATAAGTATAGTTTGTGACAATTGTTCGGATTTGTTAGAGCTCTGAATGTGATGCAATATTCTGATTCGTGAATTAAAGTATAGCAGCCAAGACAAGCAAAGTGGGGTGGATCATGGGGACGGTAGAAGGCAGACACCAAGGCTTCTATAAAAACATTGAAGAAGCAGCGGCCCATATTGTGGACGTATTAAGTGGCATATTAGGAGTGAATACCATCTTCGTAGCCACGAATGACGGAGTGACCAATGTCATTCTCGAAGCCTTCAACCGCAAGGAGGAATTAGTTGTTAAAGGTGCAGCACTTCCATTTATGGAATCCTATTGCAGCCTGGTATTGAAGGATAACGGCAGTGTTGTTACGATTCAGGATACCTGTGAGCATTCTGTCACACGTTCAATGGATGTTACGACTGGACTGGGGAACCGATTTTTTGTGGGTTTGCCGATCATGCGAAGATCAGGTGAAGCCTTCGGCACAATATGCATAATGGATGACCCAGGATACGTGATCCATGAGAAGGACATGAAGACCCTGGAAGCGATGGCCTTGTTTCTGGGATATGTGGTTGATCTGGAGAGTGCACTTCGGGCTCAGGAGCAGAAGCTGAGCGATTCAGAACAATTGCAGGAGAAGCTGCAAGCGGAGAAAGAACGTGCCGAATCCGAAGCGTTGACCAAGACACAGATGCTGAAGCTGATGAGCCATGAGATTCGTAATCCGCTGAACGGAATTTTGGGATTAACGGATCTGATGCGCACTCCCGATATGTCGGAGGAACAAGCCGAGTATGTCAACATGATCGAAACGAGCGGCAACATTCTGCTCTCGCTGCTTAACAATATGATGAACTTTAACACGAATGATGCTGGCAAAACGGTGATTCATGATGACCCCTTCGATCTGGTCAGCACAATTGAGAACACGGTCTATCTTTATGCCGGTACAGCAACCAGCAAAAATATAGAACTGGGGTTAAACCTGAATCTGAATGTATCCCAGGTTTTCATTGGCGATGAGATCAAGCTTGGTCAGCTGCTCGGTCATGTCATTCAATACGCAATGGATTCCACCCGGGAGGGTGCTGTGCTTGTGACAGGTGATCTCAATGAAGAGGCAAACGGGGATACAGATGTTCTCCTGCTTCGGGTTCGATATACAGGACAGATGATATCGGACAATCGTCTGCGTGCATCCACTGCCAAAACGGAGACCATAAGCACGGAGAAGCTCATTGGCAGTAATCTGGGGCTGGCTGTCAGTCAGAACCTGGCCATTTTGATGCATGGGCGCATTCAGGTGAATGCGCTTGATGGGATGATGACCGAATTTCAAATTTACCTTCCCTTGCGCAGATATTGGGATTTGCCACAAGTCACCAGTGTACAGCAACGATTAAAAGGGAAAAAAGTGCTGCTCGCCAAAGACCCTGATATGTTGCAGGGTGTATCCTCTTTGATGCGCAGATGGGAGATGGATGTGCACATGACTTCTGATTCCGCTGTTGCTTACCAGTGGCTCAAAGAAGGCTTCAAGCCGGACGTTGCCGTTGTGGACATGGGGCTGGCTGAAGGAATTACGGACGATTTCGTTATGGACTTGAAACGGCAAGTTGAAGCTCTGCCTGTCATTATGCTTGTCCCCTATGGGATGCATATGGATCTGCATGAAACGCAGGCTTTTGATGCCGTATTAACCAAACCGGTAAGGCAGACCGAACTGTTGAATGCACTAAGTAGTATTTTGCCATAGAAGCGGTTATCGATGAGCTGCTCGGCGAATATCTTTGTCGGTTCCTGGAGTCTGGAGGCACAAAGCGGCACATTCAATCTGAATGTGTTCTTCAGTGCTCTCCTTTGTTGCTTTCATTACTGCAAGCGTTTTCACATCACTCCAGTTAGGTTACAATAGGATGTGGAACTTCATCATCTCATGAAGAGGAGGACAAGCATTCAATGGAATATCGTAGATTGGGTGGAAGCGGACTGAAAGTCAGCGAGATCAGCTTGGGTAGCTGGCTGACGTACGGCGGATATGTTGAACGGGAGAATGCGGTCAAATCAATCGAAACTGCATTTGATGAAGGCATTAATTTTTTTGATACGGCTAATGCCTATGAGCGGGGAGCTGCCGAGGTGCTGCTGGGTCAAACGTTGAAAGCGTACTCGCGAAGCTCGTATGTGCTCGCAACCAAGGTTTTTAACAAAATGGGTGATGGGCCAAACGATCATGGATTATCCCGCAAACATATTATGGAGCAGTGTGAGGCCAGCTTGAAGCGCCTTGGCACGGATTATGTTGATATCTATTACTGCCATCGTTATCATGCGGAGACACCGATTGAGGAGACTCTTCGTGCACTGGATGATCTGGTGCGGCATGGTAAAGTGCTGTATGTCGGTGTTAGCCAGTGGACAGCAGCTCAGATGGAGGATGCACTAGGTACAGCGGACCGCATGCTGTTAGACCGCATTGTGGTGAACCAGCCGGTATACAACATGTTTGACCGCTACATTGAGAACGAAATTATTCCTCTGGGTGAACGTAAAGGCATAGGACAAGTGGTATACTCCCCGCTCGCACAGGGGCTGCTGACAGGCAAATATACATCGGTCTCAGATATTCCGGAGAACAGCCGTGCTGCGAAGCTTGGCTGGGATGAAGGCAAGATCAGCGCAGATCGAATCGGCAAGGTTCGTCAATTGATTGAGATTGCAGATCAGCTGAATCTGAAGGTAGGCCAGCTCGCTTTGGCCTGGATTCTTCGCCAGAGCAATGTTTCCAGTGCACTGGTCGGGGCCAGTCGCCCGGAGCAGGTGAAGGAGAATGCAGCCGCTTCGGGAGTGAAGCTGGACGCTTCTGTGATTGAGAGGATTGAACAGATTCTGGTTTAAGATAAGAAGCGAAACGGGATATAATTACGAAAAGAGTGTAAGGATGTATCAAAGGGATGCCATCTGCCTGTGAACAGGCAGACGGCATCCCTTTTGCTGTGAAAAAAAATCAGGTTCTATAACCAGCATTCGTCTTCTATAACCAGTCTTCGTCAGCAACGGTAGTATTACGAGGGGGTAATGAACACACCCTGTTACGTCCCGTATTTTTGGCTTCGTACAGAGCACGGTCAGCCTGGTCAAACAGATCATTGTCGTCGTGATCGTCACAATGATCAGGATAGACGGCGATACCAATCGAGACAGTCAGCTTTACGGTTTGACCGTCAGGCAGTGCAAACAAAAATCTGGCGACAGCTTTCCGCACAGATTCTGCAATGGTTATGGATTGATGGTATCCGCAATCGAGCAGCAGGATGGCGAATTCTTCCCCGCCATGGCGAGAGACGAGATCAGTAGAGCGTGCATGCGCAACGAGAAGCTGCCCGAGCTGCTTGAGTACAGCGTCTCCAGCAGAGTGACCGTACGTATCATTTACTATTTTGAAACGGTCAATATCAATCGCCAGCAGAGACAGCTTCTGATGATAATGTCTTGCATGGTGGAGTTCAGCCCGAAGGGACTGCTCAAACTGCCGCCGATTGCTTAAATCTGTCAGGTGATCCGTTGATGCTCGTCTTTCCAGCATAAATAACATCTCATTGGATCTGTTAATAAATTCGGCAATGAAATAAATGAAAATACCGCCGGTAAAGGCAATGGTCATCTGAATGGGATAAACCTTCATTAAGGTGCTCATGCTGTCCGTATTCATCAGGAGCGCGACAAAAATCAGCATCATGCCTAGCAGGTTCATGGTGATAATCTTGGTTAATCTGGACCATGAAGCGTAGGCGAAGTATACGCCCGATAGTCCAAGCAGTATCATGATGAATGCTCCATCAATAGCAGATGAGGTTATGCCAAACATAAGGATGCGAAGAATCGCGATAATGACACCAGAAATAACGGAAGCAAGTCCGCCAAGATATACTGCTGCAGTCACAACAGCCAGATGCCGCAGATCGACAATGGTGCTGTCATTTATATGAAAGGAGTAGTTCATAAGCACAGTACCGTATAAACCAAATAACAAGCCGCCGATCATCTGAACACGCAGCGAGGGAAAAGGCAACCGAATGCTGTAGAATTTAGCGACAATTCCTGACAGGTACATAAAGGTAATTATCACACAGAGATTTACAAAAAACGTGCTTAACAACCAGCATTCCCCCTTTTACGCACATCACTCTATTTTATCTGAAAATCGGTGCTCTAGCGAACCATATAATCCCAAATGTTTGAAGGGTTTGGTTCTTAGTCGTTATAAAATTCCAAAAGCAAATATAAACATCACAATATTGACTCGATATACATTAAGATTTATACTTAATCTAAATCAAAATAAATAAATGTTGTGTATAGATAAGTAAATTAACGATAAGAATGTTCAAATTCGATATATTTTCTGAAAATAATATAAAGGGGTATGGGTTGTGAAAACATTAAATCTGACAATACAGCGGCAAGCCGTATATGATGTCGTGCGTAAATCAGAGGACCATCCGACCGCTGCCGATGTGATGAATCGGCTGGTTGAGCAAGGGTATAATCTGGCTTATGGTACGGTATATAATTCACTTCGTTATTTAACAGATAAAGAGCTGATTAGAGAGCTTAAGCTTGGCGAAACAGCAAGCCGATATGATGCCCGGATGGACGATCACCAGCATATTATGTGTGAAGTATGTGGTAAAGTGGACGAGGTGATGACAGAGGTTCCTCCACAATGGATGCAGCAGGTTGCGGCAGAGACCGGTTATGCAATTGATCACGCTCATGTGGTATTTGGAGGTGTCTGCGGGGAATGCAGAAACAAACGGATCAAGTAAAAGTGAAATGGTCGGGCCGCCGGCTCCCACTCCGGGTCAAGCCTGCCCTGGCTGAGACCGAGCCTGCACCGTTAGTGGATAATTGTCCGATTACCCGACGTGTCATCCTGATTAGTCCAATGCCTGGTCAGGTGCATGAACTGGTGAAAGCCTTGACCGACAGCTGCTTTGACGTGCTTGTGTTCCATCGCTGGGAACCGGACCTGCATGAACGCCTGGTATTTGATCTGCTGATCTATGATCTGTCCGTGGCCGGAACTATTGACGCGTTTACGGGAATCAGCAGTCGTTTGAATCGTGAGGCCGAGCATACGACACCTTGTCTCTACCTGGTTGGTGAGAAGATGATTGGCAGTGCTAGCGGTCCTATGCTGCAGGAGGAGCTGCTCGTGTGGCCGGCACGCCCGCAGGAAGCACTTTACCGGGTTCAGCGCATGATTGGCAGCAGTCCTGTCCTGCCAAAGCGTGCATTCCTGCCGGAAGAGGGACAGCGAATCGGCTTTAAGGATCTGCTGCTGGATCGGGAACGGATGAGCGTACAGCGTGACAATACCCGGATTCATCTGACCAAGACGGAATATGATCTGCTGCTCAAATTAATTGATGCCAAGGGTGCAGTCATCTCGCGTGAAGAGATGCTCAGTGACATTTGGGAGACTGATTTTACGGGTGGAAGCAACGTAGTCGATGTTCATATCAAGAGCTTGCGCAAAAAACTGGGTGATAATGCGTCTTCGCCGCAGTACATCGTTACGGTAAGAGGTGTAGGTTACCGCCTTGCGGATTAACCTCTCATAGTGAAAAGATGCAGCGTACGTGGGGAACCTTTCCCTGTGCATCATGGTTTGAACCTGGCGTTGATCGTTTAATAACGATCAGCGCTTTTTTATATTTTTAGAATAGGTATCACGAGATGACGGCATATTTGTTCAGACCCTTCATACTTCATTCATTTTTGTTGAAGCAATCTCATCTTAACCTCATGTAAACCTCATGCAGTTTGAGCATAGGACATGCTAGAATCAATTTAACAGTTAGATCAAGTCTAAATGTATATTTAAGCTGATGACGAATATGATTGGAATTAGATGATGAATTAGTAGATAGATACAACAAGAAATACCCATTTCAGAGGAGGACGACAGGATGACAGATCGTTTGACGACTAATCAGGGGGCGCCCGTAGGAGACAACCAGAATTCACGAACAGCGGGCAGAAGAGGCCCAACCTTGTTAGAGGATTACCACCTTATCGAGAAGATTGCACACTTTGACCGTGAACGCATTCCTGAGCGCGTTGTACACGCAAGAGGAGCTGGAGCACATGGGGTGTTCAAGCTGGAGCAGAGCATGAAGGCGTATACTACAGCTGACTTTCTGCAAGAGCCGGGTACCGAAACAGATGTGCTTGTAAGGTTCTCGACCGTTATCCACGGCACAGGTTCTCCCGAGACTGCGCGGGACCCACGCGGATTTGCCGTTAAATTTTATACACGTGAAGGCAATTATGATCTTGTCGGAAACCATCTGCCGGTTTTCTTCATTCGGGATGCGATTAAATTTCCGGATATGGTACACTCACTCAAGCCAGCTCCAGATACCAACATTCAGGACCCGGCACGTTATTGGGATTTTATGACGCTGTCACCGGAATCCACGCATATGATGACCTGGCTGTTCTCTGATCTGGGAACTCCGGCAAGTTACCGCGAGATGGATGGTTTCGGTGTGCATGCTTTTAAATGGATCAATGCCCAAGGCGAAGTGCACTATGTGAAATACAAATGGGAATCTGCCCAAGGCGTTCGTGCCTTCTCCCGTCAGGAGGCTGCTGAAGTTCAGGGCCAGGACTTTAACCATGCAACACGTGATCTGTATGACCATATCAAAAACGGGGATTATCCGCAGTGGAAGCTGCAGGTGCAGCTGCTCAAGCCGGAACAGATGAATGATTTCTCGTTTGACCCGCTGGACCCGACCAAAACATGGCCAGAGGACGTCCTTCCGTTTCAAACCGTAGGCACGATGACCTTAAATCGCAATCCGCAGAATTTCTTCGCGGAAGTGGAACAGGCGGCGTTCTCACCAAGTGCAGTTGTACGAGGTATTGAGCCGTCTGAGGATAAATTGCTGCAAGGCCGACTGTTCTCTTACCCGGATACACAGCGTCACCGTCTTGGACCGAACTATCTTCAGATTCCGGTTAACTGCCCTTATGCGCCAGTCCGTAATCACCAGCGCGATGGCTTGATGAATGTTAATCAGGACCCATCCCCGGTAAACTATGAGCCTAATAGCTCTGGGAGCAGCCCGCAGGAGGACCCGGCTTACCGGGATAGCCAGGTTCCTTTACACGGGCATGTAACAAGAGAAAAAATTGAGAAGACTGATGATTATACGCAGGCAGGGGAACTGTTCCGTTCATTCACACCTGTGGAGCAGCAGCATCTGCTGGATAATCTGACGAATGATCTTAAAGCAGTGCCGGTCGATATTCAGATGAGAGCATTGTGCCACTTCTTCCGTGCCGATGCACAGCTCGGTGGGCGACTCGCTAACGGTCTGGGTGTAGACATTTCTGGACATATGCCGAAGTAACACTCCCACGAAGGCATCCATTTGTTGATCTGGATGTAAAGAAGGTTTAGAACAATACATCAAGGTCAGTCATATGCACCGGGCAGGACCGCATTGTGCGGAATGGCCCGGTTTTTTGCATTGTTTTCACTCAAATGAAAAACAATTTTACTAATCATTTACATAAAAATAGCTGACATAGAGGTTGACTTCTTATCCATGGACACTACAATGGGTAGTGTGAGGGGTGTCAGAATATGAGAATACACAATTTCAAAGTGGGTGAGCGTGGGCTGAACCGTTTCTTTGGTCCGCTGGAGGCCAGAATTATGGACATTCTGTGGGCTCGTCCCGGCAGCAGCATTCGTGAAGTACAGACTGCACTGGAGCAAGACAAAGACGTCAACTTTAATACCGTTATGACCGTAATGAATCGTTTGGTGGATAAGGGATTGCTCGGCAAAACACAAAAGGGCCGCACATCGTTGTATCAGCCCGTTCAGAGCAAGGAGGCATTTATGAACGATCAATCCAAGGAATTGTCCCAGGAACTGGTGGACGAATTCGGGACGCTGGCATTGAATCATATGCTGGACGCGCTCGATGAAGCTGACGAGGGTTTGATTGAACGACTCGAAATGAAGATCAAACAGTGGAAAAAGGATAACGAGTAATATGTGGAAGACCCGCTCCAAGATGTTGTTCACCGTCGGGTTTGGCATTCCGCTGCTGGTGCTGGTGCAGATGTTTATGTATGCGATGTACAAATTATTTGGGTGGGACATCCGGCTCAATCTGCTTTGGCTGTGCAATCACTGGATGAGCCGCATGGGCTGGATGTCCGTAGGACATTTCCTGCTGCTGCTGGTGCTGCTGACGTTTGCCGGGACAAGCTGGCTTCTGTCTGTACGAATGATTCAAACACGTGCGGCGGTGACCAAGCTGCGTTCAATGGAGAATCACATCTGGTCGGCAACGCTGAATGCCAGATATGAGCATCTGAGAAGGCCGCGGTTTCTTGTGGTAGAGCAGTCCTCTCCGGTTGCTTTTACAATCGGGTTGTGGCGGCCTTGCATTGTGCTCTCCACAGGTTTGCTGCACATGCTGGATACGGAAGAAGAGAAGGCGGTCGTATATCACGAGGTTCATCATCTGTGGCATCGTGATCCACTCAAAACGACATTGCTTTCCGTCTTTGCTGCGATGATGCCTTATATCCCTGTGCTCAAGCATACGTCACAGCAATATCGCATTGTGAGAGAGATTCTGGCAGACAACGAAGCCATTGAACGTACAGGGAATGCGGTTGGGATTGGCAGTGCACTTCTGAAGCTGCTGCGTGCATGTTCACCATCAACGGGAGAAAACAGAACGCAGATTATCCAGTCTTCGTTTGCCGATACGTCAGTGAACGTGCGCATCTCACGGCTGCTGGACCCTGAACGGGATGTCAAGCTGCGTTTACCGCGTTATGCGATTCTCATCTCGGCAATGGTATTTCTGTTGCTGTCCATTCTGTTTGTCTGGTCGATCGGATAGGAGTGTGTTTGGAACAAGAAAGAGACATAATGAAACTAATTTTGAATGAAATGAGGAGATGAATAATGAATAATAAAAGTATTGAAATGGGCCTCTTTTTCTTACGAATTATGATTGGTTTGATCTTTGTACTGCACGGCTGGAGCAAATTCGAGGGTGGAATTAGTGGAACGGTAGGTTTCTTTGAAAGTATAGGCATTCCGGGTTTTATGGCATCTGTCGTTGCTATTATTGAGCTTGCAGGTGGCGCAGCTGTTATTCTTGGTCTGGGTACACGTATATTTGCAGCTTTATTCATCGCTGTAATGGTGGGAGCGTTGTTCACGGCCAAGGCAGGTCAGCCTTTCCTGAATGGGACAGAGCTGGATTATATGCTGATGGCAGGATCGTTAACGCTGCTTCTTACAGGGAGCCGTTTCTTGGCAGTGGATTATCTGTTTAACAGACAAGGGAATGCACGACAGAACGTGAGCGCCTGATCTGTGTAAGGCGAGTGCAGAAAAAAACCGGCAAAGCGGACCAGTCGCCTTAAAGCTTTCTGGAAGAAATATACATCGGAAGCATGCGCTTAGCACCGGATTTTCCCTTTGGAAAAGGGGATTTTCAGCTTAATGAAGCTCTTGACCTAATCATTCAATCAGGTAACGAGGTTTGCCTGATCGAATGGAGGGGGCAAGGGTTTTTTTTCGTTCATGCAACTGTATCTGATGTTTGGACGAATGCCCTTGATGTCTGATATAATGAGAATAAGTATGCTACTAAGAAAAAATAAGAGTAGATAAGACCAAACCAGCAGGCTCACATTAGAAAAATGAGACAGGCATTACAATAGATATGAGGAGGTTGCACGATATGATTAAGATCATTCCATCTGAAGCACGTTCCAGCTTTGACCGTGGTTGGCTGCGCGGAAGTCACAGCTTTTCCTTTGGTGAATATTACGATTCGGACAACACGGCCTTTGGACCGATGCGGGTTGCTAACGATGATGTCATTGCCCCCGGTCGCGGTTTTGGTGCACATCCCCATAGTGATATGGAGATTGTATCCATCGTACTGAACGGCAAGCTGAGACATGAAGACAGTCTCGGTAACGTGGCTGTAACCGGCTTTGGCGGCATTCAGCGAATGTCGGCAGGAAGTGGTGTGATTCATACCGAGCACAATGCCTCCGATACGGAAGAGGTCAGACTGCTGCAGCTGTGGTTTATGCCACATACCAAAGGGCTGCAGCCATCCTACGAAACCACCTCCTTTGATACAGCGGCTCTGGAAGGAGCTCTTGTACCTGTTGCATCTTCCGAGGGAGGACCACGAATCGCCACGGTGCATCAGGATATGACGATTTATCTGGGACGGCTGGCTAAAGGAAAGACGCTTGATTTTGAGCAGCATGCCGGACGTCGGATGTACATTTTCTCCATTGAGGGCAAGCTTGGTCTGCAAAATGAACATGTGCTGCAGACAGGAGATACGGCAAGAGTGGAGCAAACCCCTTCGATGAAGCTGGAAGGACATGAGGACACTTTTTATATGTTGATTGATCTGCCGTAACAAGCAGAAGGACTGATTTTTACGCCAAGATCAAAGGAGGAAACACACCTATGGCACAGCAGGAATGGTTTATGGTAAAGCACGGCGTAACCGGACGCGGCCTGGCGAACAGTAAAACAGATGCAGAGCTGTCCTATCGCTTTCAGAAGCAAGGCACAGGTTACGTGTTCACTGTAACGGGGCTGGATGAGCAGACGATTACCAGGATTATTGAGCTGAAACAGGAGTTAAACGTATTTCGCTTTGTACAGCGCAAAGATCGCCCGCTGACGAAGCATTGGTATTATGTCGATGGCGACCGTGTCACGTATGACAGCGAGCGGCATACACTCAAGATTTACGCCAAATCGGAAATTGAATATATTCCAGATGATTATTTTGCTGACTAAATCGGTATCAAAATAAAACATGTGTGCTCTGCACATTTGTTCAACAAGTCTTCCTTAGGGAAGGCTTTTTTTTGTGAAAAAAGACCACATAATTCCTGGCTCTCTGGCACAAGCTACCTTGTATAAAAACAAGAATGGAGGGGCGGCATATGGCAGATAAATCATCATCGGGCAATAACAAATCCAAAGCTTCAGGATCGGTCTCCAATCAGGGCCAATATGTACCACTGGGGCTGCCGTCTCCGCCTATTCTAAAACAGCCCATCAGTGCGGTTCATTCTAATCAGATTCAGGCGTTAAAGGAGATTTTCTCGGATTGCTCGGATGTGGTATTCCGTAATGTGATGATTTCGCCAGATGTACAAGGCCTCCTCGTTTACGTGGAAGGCATCGTTAATTCGGCGGATATTCAGGAGCATATGCTCCGTCCGCTGATTCGGGGACTTGTGCAGCAGCGATCGGACGAGCCGGATGTGCCCATTGATGATACACGCATTGAGTTAACCCAGGTGAAACGAGTCAAGACATGGGATGCTGCAACAGAAGGGGTGCTGGCTTCATCCGCGCTGCTGGTGATGGATGGAAAGAGCGAAGCATGGCTTTTCAATGTGAAAGGCGGGGTAAGAAGGGGCGTAGAGGAGCCACAAACGGAGTCTGTCATTCGCGGGCCGCGGGAGGGCTTCACGGAAACGCTTCGTATGAATACGGCTTTGCTGCGTTTCAAGCTGAAAACACCTGCGCTCAAAATGGTCAGCTTGACGCTGGGCACGGATACCAAAACAGATGTGGTCCTGATCTATCTGGAGGGCATCGCTGATCCCAAAATGATTCAGGATGCCAAGAAACGTCTGGAAAAGATCGAAATTGACGGCATTCTGGAGTCAGGATATATCGAAGAACTTATAGAGGATCATCCGTATTCTCCGTTTCCGCAGATGCATTATTCGGAACGTCCCGATACGGTAGCGGGGAACCTGCTGGAGGGACGTTTTTCGATTATGGTGGATGGCACACCCTTTGCATTGATCGCTCCCGTGACGATGTGGCAGATGTTACAGGCCAGCGAGGATTATTATGAACGCTTTTTTATTAGTAATCTCATTCGCTGGATTCGCTTTTTGTTTGTTGCGATTGCCCTGTTCCTGCCCGCACTTTACATCGCGATTACAACGTATCATCAGGACATGCTGCCGACCACACTGATTCTCAGCATAGCTGGAGCAAGGGAAGCCATCCCTTTTCCGGCGCTTATCGAGGCACTCATCATGGAACTGTCCTTTGAAGCCCTGCGCGAGGCCGGAGTAAGGCTGCCAAAGACGGTCGGTCAAGCGGTCAGTATTCTCGGTGCCCTTGTGATTGGACAAGCCGCTGTGCAGGCAGGTATTGTATCGGCACCGATGGTGATTATCGTATCCATGACGGGGATTGCCTCATTTACGATTCCGCGCTTTAACTTTGCGATCACCGTTCGGCTGCTGCGATTTCCGATTATGCTGTTGGCAGGTATGCTGGGGCTGTACGGTATCGTCATCGGTCTTGTGCTAATCTCGGTGCATCTCACACAGATGACGTCATTCGGCGTGCCGTATCTGTCAGGTGTTAGCCCGTACAGCAAAAAAGATACCAAAGACATTCTGGTTCGTGTGCCTTGGTGGAAAATGATCAATCGTCCTTCAACGGTCAATCGGGACCGGAAGCGGATGACTAGAGATATTAATGGTTCGCCGGAAGCGGAGGAAGGATGGTAATCCCATGCGTTTTTTAATAAAATACAGGGCTGTCGCTGCACTCCTCCTATGCACCTCTCTGCTTGCTGGCTGCTGGGATCGTGAAGAGATCAATGATGTTGCTTTTGTCATTGGCATAGCTGTGGATAAGGAAAATAATGATTACCGATCCAGCCTGCAAATTGCTCTTCCTGGACAATCCGGGGCATCCGGAAGCGTGGGTGGTGGTGGTGGAACAAGCGGTGACAAACCTTGGTTTATCCTCTCCAATACAGCGAACACACTGCGCGGGACTTCGCTGGAAGGTCAGAAATCACTCTCGCGCAGAATTTATTATGCGCACCGCCGCACCATCCTGATTGGTGAGGAGCTTGCACGTGACGGTGTTGCTCCCATGCTGGATTTGTTTACAAGATACCCTCTTAACCGGTTGTCTGCATTGCCGGTCGTTACACGTGGAGAAGCGTATAAGGTCATTGATACGGATGCACCGATCGAAAAGTTCCCCTCCGAGATGGTACGGGAATTATGTTTTCTCAACATGCGAAATCCGCGTTCGCTCAAAACGTTCATCGATTCGATACTAAGCGATGGAGTGGACCCTTTCCTGCCCATCGCGTCCGTCTCGGACAGTGTGCCTAAGGATTGGAAGGACTCCAAAACCAACATCAAGCTCGACGGGCTGGCTATTTTCAAAAAAGACAAGCTGGTGGGCATGATGGACAAGGCTCCTGCTGATGCGCTCATTCTGGCCATGGGTGAAGCCAATGAACCTGAGGTCATGGTTAAAGCCCCGCGCGGGAAAGGTGATCTGTTCATTAAACTGAATGAGAACAACTCGTCTCTTCACCCCAAAGTGGTTAATGGCAAGGTGAGTGTGACGATTCAACTCTATGCCAAAGGTGTTATCGTGGACAATGAATCCGATTACGGTGACCGGCGTGAGAATGAAATTATAAAACTAAATGAAGCAATACACCTGAAGATTAAAGAAGATATTGAGGAAGGCGTTCGTTTGGTTCAGAAGAAATTCAAAGCAGACATTCTCGGTATGGGTCGCTCCATACACCATCATTTACCAAAAGAATGGGACAAAATCAAGGATCGATGGGATGTCATCTATCCGGACGTTCAGGTTAATGTGGTACCACACGTCATTATTGAAAATGTAGGTATTGTCAATAAACCGATCGGGGTCGTAGAGGAGGATATTGTGCATGATTAAACCCCTGTTGTATACGTACCTGGCGATGGTTGTTGTAGTACTTGTGATGGATTTCAGGCATTTGAAGCAGGCGGCCTCCGTTAATCGCTGGCTTTCTTACGGAATCATCGTCATGGCAACAGGCATCTGGTTTTATGTGACGACATTGAAAAAAACGGTTTTTCTATCGGTATGGATGAGTCATATCATTCAGCGATTGCTTCCGTTACCCTGAGAGAAAGGAGGAGGCAGAATGAATCAGAAGGTAACCCACCGGCAAATGGTGTTAATCATTATGCTGCTGAGTATTACGGGTACACTGCTGCAGCCTCATACACAAGCGATTTTCTATGCAGAACAGCATGCTTATCTGTGTTATGTACCCGTTATTCTAATTATGTTTGCGTCGATGTGGATGCTTAGTCGTGTGCAGCGGCGCTTTCCAGATAAGGATCTGTTTGAATCACTTGTGACGCGATATCCTTTTTTGGGAAGGCTCGCCGGGTTCATGTACATTGCGTTTTTTTTCTTTGTATTTGCCAGAGATATTCGGCTGACGGGTGATTATGTAAGCATCACATTGCTGGAAACTACGCCTATATCCATTATTGTGCTTTCTTTGATTGTGATGGCTATATTTATTGTGCGCGGGGGTCTGGGTTCCCTGATCGGGATGGTGGAGCTGTATGTGGCTCTTTTTATATTAAACTCCATCATTGTGCCGTTTATGCTAATTAAACAGATCAATATAGATAACCTGAAACCCTTTTTTGATATTGATTTCGCGGGAGTGGGAAGGGGAAGTTGGTATCTGTTCTCTTTTTACGGGGAGATGATTGCTTTGCCCTTTGTGGTCAGAGGCCAGGATTTCAAAACAAAGTCCATTTTCTCAGGTAACGTACTGACAGGTTTGCTGATGATGTTAATTATTGTTGAAACGATTACTTCGATTGGCGTCCCGATTGCCTCCAGACTTGTGTATCCATCGTATGAACTGGCAAGGCAGCTGCAGATCAGTGATTTCCTGGATCGGTTTGATCTGGCGCTTGCGGCGGCAACCTTGCCTTGTATAATAACGAAGATTGCGTTTGACCTGTACTTTGTGTGCTGGGGACTGAAACGAATGATTCCCAAAGTGTCAGGCAAGGTGCTGACAGGGCCGATTGCCTTGATGGGTTTTGTCTGTGCATTCTGGTTTTTCCGCAATGCGATACAGCTGAATCGATTTACCCGGGAGTGGACATGGATTGCCATTGTATTTGAGGTAATATTTCCGATGGTATTTTTTCTGTTTCTGCGTCCGCGTAAAAAGGAAACACAGCATGCCCCGCATTCTGATTCCGGGGAGCGTACGTCTAAAGGCAAGCAGCACGGACAGGAACGTGAGCAGAACTCAATGGAATCGGATGATCAGACGGACGAAAAGTCTGGAGATCAGAAACGCAAGGAAACCCTTGGTGGCGGAAATCTGCAGCCTTCCTGATATATACCATAAAAAATCGTTATAGCTGATGAAGGCAAAAAGAGAGCGGTCATGGTTTCCCTCTGCAGAAGCAGCCTGTATACTGTAGTCAGACTAATGAACATTCGGCTGAACGAACAGGGGGAGCTTACATGGCACAGCATTTGGCAGGGGTACGTGTCGCATTAACCGGACCGCGAAAATCCAAAGAGATGTCTATATTGGTAGAGAAGATGGGTGGAGTTCCACTCGTGCGGCCTGCACAGGGGACGGTATTTCTGGATGATCGCAATATTAGAGACGGATTGGTCTCCTGGATATCCGATCCGCCCGATTGGGCCATTTTTACGACCGGCATGGGGTTGGACGCTTTGTTTAACATGGCTGAGGATATGGATGTTGCCGCGCAGCTGCGGGATGTCATTGCTGCATCTTGTATTGCAGCCAGAGGATATAAAACGGTCAATGCACTCAAGAAGCTGAAATTGACACCGCTCGTGCGGGATGATGATGGCAGTACAGACGGGTTGATTCGTGAGTTTGGCTCACATGATCTGGCAGGCAAAAAGGTTATGCTGCAGCTGCACGGTGAAACCGCTCCGAAGCTGGTGGCCTGGCTGGAGGAGCAGGGGGCTGCCGTGAGGCAGGTGCTGCCATATCGTCATGTACCGCCGGAAGCAGCAGAGCTTGAGCAGTTACTGAATGAGATTATTCGGCATGAGCTGCATGCCGTAGCTTTTACCAGCGGTCCACAGGTTCGCTTCTTGACGGAATATGCAGCTGCTCAAGGTAAACTGCAGCAGATGCTGATAGCTTTCAAGGAAGGTGTGGTCCCGGCCTCTGTGGGTAAGGTGACAGCGAATGCAATGCGTGAGGAAGGCATCGAAGCCATCGTTGTACCTGAGGAAGAGAAGATGGGGGCCTTGATTGTTGAGCTTGGCCGTTACTTCGCAGCACATCCGGTGGGTGTCCGGGAGTAAGATATGGAAAATGGTTTTGGGAAATGGCATTCGAAAGATGGTTTTGGGAAATAGCATATGGAAGATGGTTTTAAGAAATAGCATATGGGAGGTGGTTTTAAGAAAAGTTAGATGGAAGATGGTTTTCGGAGATCACAGATCGAAGATGTTTTCTGAAATGATATTATGAAAGATTTTTTAGGAATAGTTATATGTGAAGATGTTGAGGTTCTGGTCCGTTTGGCGGATCGGAATCTTTTTTGTTTTTTATCCATTATGCATCATCAGGAAAGGCAAGAAAGTGAAGGTTGCATACATAAATTGTAAATTATGAGAGTGTGAATTGTAATCAGGACAAGCATGGACATTATTTCCTGACCGATGTTATGATGAAGACAATATGAAAGCAGCAAGGTGCTCTTGCATAAAGCAAGAGGTAACAGGGAATCGGGTGCAAGTCCCGAGCGGTCCCGCCACTGTAATGGTGAAGCACTTTTCGATATAAGTCACTCGAATTGAACGGGGAAGACAGAAAAGACAGCTGATGATCCAGAGCCAGGAGACCTACCTTGCATGTGTCACCAAACCCTTCGCGGAAAGGAGTGGTGTACGATAATTCAGGAAATGGGCAAACATCGGTTTGCTCCAGCAGGCCCCACAGGGGCCTCGTGGCTGTGTGTGTTTCTTCAGAGGAAGCCCAGGCCAGCTTTCCTGAGTGTACGTACATGCGTATCTCATCCGTGATCAGGATGGGATTTTTTTGTTTTTATCATCGTAAAATGATGGACCCAATCGGGATATTTGAAATAACAAGTGATGCTGAATGCATGGGAGCTATTGAATCGTGGCTGTATCCGAAGAAGATGCAGTACATGTTGGAATATTGGACATCGGCTGGCTGGAGATGCGGGTAGATGAGTTTTGGCATGTTCAGATCGATCGGCAAGGGACATGAACAGCAAGACAAGTGGAATGAGGGAGGAAGTAGTATGCAAAAGCAAGGCAAGCTGCTCATCATCGGGTTTGGTCCGGGTGCGATGGAGCATATTACGAAGCGTGCACTGGATGCATTGCAGGAAAGCGAGGTCATCATTGGATATAACACGTATGTTGATCTGATTCGGCCTTTGCTGAACGGACAAGCCATCGTACGTACAGGCATGACGGAGGAGGTCAGCCGAGCGCAGGAGGCAGTCAAGCAGGCGGAGGCAGGTCATATCGTAGCGGTTATCTCCAGTGGAGATGCAGGGGTATATGGTATGGCCGGGCTGGTGTATGAAGTGCTGATCGAGCAGGGCTGGACACCGGATACAGGGGTAGCTGTCGAGGTAATTCCGGGTGTATCTGCGATTCAGTCTTGTGCTTCCTTGCTTGGCGCACCCGTCATGCACGATGCGTGTACGATCAGCCTTAGCGATCATCTGACACCATGGGAGACGATTATTCGCCGGGTTGAAGCAGCTGCTGCGGCTGATTTTGTCATTGCTTTGTACAATCCCCGGAGTGGACGGCGTACACGCCAGATTGTAGAGACGCAGGAGATGCTGCTGCGTTATCGTGATCCGAAGACACCTGTTGGTCTGGTCAAAAGTGCATACCGCGAGCGTCAGGACGTGGTCATGACCACGCTCGAGGATATGCTGAATCACGATATCGGCATGCTGACCACCGTGATTATCGGCAATTCCTCCACCATGATGTACGAAGGCATCATGGTCACCCCGCGCGGATATCAGCGGAAATATACGCTGAACTCCGCGGAACAGCCGCTCAGACCACATGAGCGGCTGCGCACCGAAGCCGAGCCATGGTCGCTCGGCGCTCGGGAAGCCCGCGCTGCCGCCTCCGGCGAGGCAGCGGGCGATGACGCGGCGCGCCCAGCGCAAGCCGCGCCATCGGCGGAGCCAGCCCTGCGCGGCGCCAGCGCCGGAGCGGGCACGGCTCCGCAAGGGCCGCCGCCCGCAGGCGCATGGGCGGCCGCCACGCCTGCGGCAAGCCCGGCGAGCGCTGCCGCTGGCACCGCCGTGCTTGCCGCAGAGCGGCCCGCGTCCGCGGCGGCGGAGGCCGCACCGCGCGCAGCCGCTGTGGCGCCACGCGCCGGCGCAGCGGAGCTCGCCGCCGAGGCGCTGACGCGGCTCGCGGCAGGCGGCGCGCTCGCGGGCGAAGCGGCAAGCCGCTGGCTGGACGCAGCTGCGTCAGGCCCGGCAGCCGGAGGCGCGCAAGGCGCCAGCGGTGCTGCGGCGGTTGGCACCGCAGCTCGGCCCGTGCCGGGGCGCAAGGCGCCGCTCTTTGAGATCGGCGTGTCGCCCGGCGTGGGCAACAAAAAATTCACCGCCGCCCAGATGGCCCTGCTGGCGCAGTGTGCAAGCGAGGACGGCGAGCTGGAGTATACACCCGAGCACCAGATTATTCTGCGGGTGCCGACATTTGAGCCGGACACGCTCGTGGAGCAGCTGCGTGCCGCGAACTTTATCGTGGTGCCGATCGGTGATGTCATCAAGGTCAAAGCCTGTGACTTCTGCAACCTGGAGAAGGACGATGCTGTACCGATGGCTAATCATCTGCAGGAAGTCATTGGCGGTTTATCTGCTCCCAAGGAAACCAGTGTAGCGCTGAACGGCTGCGGCATGGCTTGTTACGGGGCGGTGCTGGAGGACATCGGCATCGTCTACCGCAAAGGCGCGTACGATCTGTTCCTTGGCGGCAAAAAGTTCGGGCGCAACGCGCACCCGGCTCAGCCTGTAGCAGAAGGAATTCCTGGAGACGAGATTGGCGGCATCGTAGAGCGTATTGTGGCGGAGTACAAAGAAAAAGGCCATCCAAACGAGCGATTCCACAAGTTTTTCAAACGGGTGGGTGTCATTCAGGGCTTCCGTCACGTGGATGCACCAGTCACCGTGGAAGTTAACCCGGTATGCGGTGACTGATGAAGTAACTGATGTGATAACTAAGAGAACGAGGATACAGGATAGAAGATAGAGAGATGTGAAGATAGAAAGACAGAAAGACAGAAAGACAGGAGATAGAAGAACAGGATGATATGAGATAGAGGACACCGTTGTTCGATCACTGGCTAGGGATAGGAAACTCGATCGATCATTAGCTAGGAAGATAGAAGACACAGGTCAATCACTGGGGGTAGCCAAGTTTTTTTAGACCAGATTGCGGCCCCTAAGCGCTAACGATCCCCAGAAGCCTTATATCGCGGAAAAAGGGCTGTTTGAAAATCTAACGAATCGTAGGAACGCTATTTCATTAAAAACCGCCTAAAGTTGGGGTGAAAGGCATCATTTTGGTGAAATAACGTCTCCTGAGATCGTTAGAATTCCAGCGAGGGTAAATTGGTGCAAATAACGTCATCTGGAATCGTTAGCGCGGGGTTGTAAGCGTAGTGGTTTGAAGTAAGTGAGATGGTTACAGTTAGCGCGAGGGATACGGTGTTCCTGGAAAATCTGGTAGTGGTAGAAGCCAGGTAGAAGCCTAGTTGAGAACCCAGTAGAATCCCGGTAGAAACTCCAAAAACCTGGTCAAAACCAGTAGAAACTCAAACTTGGCCAAAACCAGTGAAAACCAGAAAAATCCAGTATAAACTCAGCAGGCAGTGGGTAGAAGCACAGTGAAAACTCGGTAGTAGTTCAGTAAAAACTCAGTAGAAGCTCGATAGAAGCTCATAAGAAGCTCGTTAGTAGCTCAGTAGAAGCCTGGTAATTAATCTAATATGGGTCACTTGATATATGTCTTAACAGATGCTCCTCCTTGGAACCGGGTGAAGAGCCTTACGAATATATGGAATTGAATCGGATATGAGAAATCTGATCTGCGGATCGGGCAGAGGAGGAAATAAGAAGATGGATGCAATTTTGTTGGTGGGACACGGGAGTCGTGATCCTGAGGGGAATCGCGAGTTAAAGGAGTTTGCACGTGAGGTTGCTGAACAAGCGCCAGAGAATACACTGGTGGAGACCTGTTTTCTGGAATTAACCAGACCGAGTATTGCTGACGGTGTGACTGCTTGTGTGGACCGAGGGGCGACACGTGTCGTGTTGGTACCGATTATTTTGTTTGCAGCCGGTCATGCCAAGATTGATATTCCGAATGCGATTGACCGTGCCAAAGCACGTTATCCGCAGGTGCAGTTTATATATGGTCGTCCGATTGGTGTGCATGAAAAAGTCGTGCAGATCATGCAGACTCGCCTGCAAGAAGCGCAGCCTGTACGGGTTGGAGCTCACAGTGAAGGAGGAACCGCCACAGCCGTTGCTGCCCCTCCCGCTCCCGTAGCCGTAACGGATGAGGAAACCGCCGTGCTTGTGCTTGGACGTGGAAGCAGTGACCCGGATGCCAATAGTGACTTTTTCAAAATGACCCGCATGCTGTGGGAGAAGCTGCCGTACAGATGGGCGGAAAGCAGCTTTATCGGGGTAACCCAGCCCTCCTTCCCGGATGGATTGGAACGTTGTCTCCTGCTGGGTGCGAAAAAAATCATCATCATGCCGTACTTTCTCTTTACCGGTGTGCTGATTAAACGCATTGATGAGATGACGGCTGAATTTGCAGCCGCGCATCCTGACGTCCAGGTTGAAATCGGCGGATATTTCGGTTTCCATCCGAAGCTGGTCGAGCTGGTGCTGGAGCGTGCGCATGAGGGATTATACGGGCGGGTGACAGCAAACTGTGACAACTGCCAATTCAGACTTGAAGCAGCCAAGCATCATCACCACCACCATGACCATGATCACGGGCACGACCATGATAACGACCATCACCACCATCACGACCATCATGACCACGATCATGGGCACGACCACGACCATCATGACCATCATCATCACGAGCACGGGCATGACCATGATCACCATCATCAGAATCATACTCATGAGCATGGACATGACCATCACCACGATGATCACAGCCACAGCCATGGACACGACCACCACGAGCACGGGCATGTCCACAGCCATGATGGGCACGCGCATGACGATCACAGTGACTCAGGAGCGGAACACATACACTCACACCAGGAACATTACGAACAACAGCATGCACATGATCACGCTGCAAAGACTGCTATCCACCGCACGGCTGATTTTCATCATGACCATGATGAAGAACTGCACCTTGCGCACCCACAGCATGAAGGCAACCGGAACAGCAGGCAGTTGGAGGCAGAGCACGCAGCATCAAAAGCACAACTTGACCCATCCTCCGCTCAGGCACAGGTGGCATCAGCTTCAGAGCAGGTGAAGCGCTCATGATCCTTATGCTGTGTGGCACCAGCGATGCACGCGAGCTCGCGATCCGAATTCAGCAGCAAGGCCATAACGTGCTGACTTCCGTTGTAACCGAAAGCGCAGCTCAAAGTCTGACAGAAGCCGGTCTCCCAGTTCGTACGGGCCGTCTGACAGTAGAGGCAATGATCGAGCTGATTCGTGAAAAAAACAGCCCTGTCCTTGTGGATGCAAGCCATCCTTTTGCCGAGGAAGCCCATGCGAATGCCATGGAAGCCGCGAAGCTGGCGGGCATCCCTTACATTCGTTATGAACGTACCGGGCTTGCTTACGATGACCATGCACTGCTGCATGTGGTGTCATCTTACGATGAAGCGGCGCTCAAAGCCAAAGAGCTCAAAGGCTCTGTCATGCTGACGACAGGCAGCAAAACCTTGCAACTCTTCACCAAGCACCTGCTCGGTGATCCGGATATACGCCTTGTTGCACGCATGCTCCCCCGTCTCGACAATATGGAGAAATGCGGTGAGCTGGGCGTGGAGCAGCGCAATATTATTGCGATGCAGGGACCTTTTTCCCGAGAAATGAACGAGGCCCTTTACAAGCATTATGCAACGACCGTGATGGTCACCAAGGAAAGCGGCAAAACCGGAGCGGTGGACGAGAAAATCCAGTCTGCGCTTGAGCTTGGCATTCATGTTGTGCTGATCTCGCGTCCGGAGGCGGAGTTTGGCACGGTGTTTGATCATTTTGACGGTGTATTGGACGAGCTGAGCGGAATTTTAGGGGAGTAGTCCTTTGCCTGATAGGCCTAATTTGAATAGTTCAGCTTTGAAGGGTTGGCTTGCCTTGAAGCGCGGGACAGTACCTATACGATGATGATATTGATCCAATAATATTTTACAGGGAGTGGTGTGAGTACATGGATTTCAAAACAGAGTTTAAACCACTGACGGTGCAGCCGCAGGAGATCGAGGGCAAAAGCTTTGAAATGATTACCGAGGAACTGGGGGAGCATCCGTTCACAGAGGAGCAGTATCCAGTTGTACAGCGTGTTATTCACGCTTCAGCGGATTTTGAACTGGGACGCAGCATGGTGTTTCACCCTGATGCCATTCAGGCAGGAATTGCGGCGCTGCGTGCAGGCCAATCGGTCATTGCTGATGTGCAGATGATTCAGGCGGGAGTGAGCAAGGATCGCATTCGTGGATTTGGCGGTGATGTGCATGTCCATATTTCCGACCCGGACGTGATGGAGGAGGCCAAACGTCTCAACACCACCCGTGCCATCATCTCGACGCGTAAAGCAACCCAAATGTATGAAGGCGGCATCTATGCGATCGGTAACGCACCAACTGCGCTGCTGGAGTTGATTCGTCTTGTAAAAGAGGGCGAGGCCAAGCCGGGTTTGATCATCGGCATGCCGGTAGGTTTTGTATCCGCCGCCGAGTCCAAGGACGAGCTGCGCAAGCTGGACATTCCGTTTATCACTAACATCGGCCGCAAAGGCGGCAGTACGATCGTGGTAGCGGCCCTGAACGCCATCTCCCTGATGGCTGTAAAGGCATAGATCGCCGGAGTACTCAGGCGGGCCTCATTGTAGAAGTCGAAGGTCGGAGCAAAGCGATGTCCGCATCCGTGAGTAGGAGTCTTATCGTAATATGGTTAGCGTGCAGGGCACCAGTGAACGGAAGTCTGGCTAAAACGTGTGCGTGAGGTACGGTGAGGGTGCCCAACGGAAGTGAATAGGGGTGCAGCTAATGTGCAACTAATGGACAGCTAACCAACCAACAATTGACGTAAGACCAACAAAAAACAGGAAGAAGAAGGACGGGAGGTTCAAAGCCATGGAAAAGAAACGCATGAAAAGCGGAGAGGCACCGGACCCGGATAAGCCGATGCGTTCCGGCTTTACGACGGGGGCGTGTGCTACGGCGGTTGCCAAAGGAGCAACGCAGCTCCTGTTAACGGGACATATCCCTGCGCAAGCCGTGGTTTCCTTGCCCGCCGGCTTTGACCACTCGTTCGAGCTGATCGAGCAGGGGCTGATGACGGATGGCACGGCGACCTGTGCCACGATCAAAGACGCCGGGGATGACCCGGACGCCACCCATCTGGCGAAAATCATTGCGCATGTGTCCTGGCGGGACGAGCCTGGAGTGGAGCTGGATGGCGGCATCGGTGTGGGCCGTGTTACCAAGCCCGGTCTGCCCGTGCCCGTAGGCGAAGCAGCGATTAATCCCGTGCCGCGGCGTATGATCACCGAAGCGGTGACTCAGGTACTTGCGGAATATGGCGCTGCCAGAGGTGTGCGAGTAGTGATCAGCGTGCCGGACGGCGAAGAAATCGCGAAGAAAACGCTTAATGCCCGGCTTGGCATTCTTGGAGGTATTTCCATTTTAGGCACACGCGGCGTGGTCGTTCCGTTCTCTACTTCAGCGTACAAAGCTAGTGTAGTACAGGCCATTTCCGTTGCGCAGGCTTCCGGCTGTGAGCATATTGTGCTGACGACAGGCGGCAGCAGTGAGAAGTATGCGATGAAAATGATGCCCGAACTGCCGGAGGAAGCCTTTATTCAGATGGGCGATTTTGTCGGCTTTGCGATCAAACATGGGAAACGACTGGGCATGAAACGCATCAGTCTGGTCGGCATGCCCGGCAAATTCGCCAAAGTCGCTCAAGGGGTCATGATGGTGCACTCCAAGAGCGCGCCGGTGGATTTTGGATTTCTTGCGTCCGTGGCTCGCGAGACCGGGGCCGGAGATGAACTGGCGCAAGCGATCGAGGAAGCCAACACGGCGACTCAGGTGGCGGATATGATGACCGAAGCGGGATATTTGCCTTATTTTGAAAAGTTATGCTTATATGCCTGCCAGCACTGTCTGGAACATGCGGGCGGCGGCGTAACGGTGGAAGTGGTGCTGGTCACCATGAAAGGAATGGAACTGGGGAGGGCGGAAATCAGTGAACTCGAACACAACAAATGGAGCAAAGAATCGTAACATTCGCATCATTGGCGTAGGCGAAGAAGGCGCAGCGGGGCTGACAGCAGAGAGCCTGAATCTCATTCAGGAGGCTGATGTGCTGGTAGGCGGCGAGCGCCTGCTGCAATTTTTCCCGGCGTTTGCTGGAGAGAAGATTGTGATCAAGAGCAGTCTAAACGATCTCGTTGTGAAAATAAAAGCGTTACAGGACACGCACAACATCGTTGTGCTCGCCTCGGGAGACCCGCTGTTTTACGGCATCGCCGGTTATTTCGCGCGTAAGCTTGGCCCGGATCAGCTGGACATCCGGCCTAATCTCAGCTCGCTGCAGCTGGCCTTTGCCAAGCTTGGCGAGAGCTGGCACGACGCCGTGCTCGAAAGCGTGCACGGTCGCCCGCTCAAAGGCCTCGCCCAGCGCATCGATGGCAAAGCCAAAGTGGCGCTGCTCACGGACGAGCACAACAGCCCCGCTGCGATCGGGGCGTATCTGCAACAGTTCGGCATGACCGAGTATGATGCCTACGTTGCAGAGAACCTGGGCGCGGCAGATGAACGTGCCCGCCACTACACCCTGGACGAGCTGGCAGCAGCTGAGTGCAGCCCGCTGAACGTCGTCATTTTGCTTCGCCGCAAGGATGCACCGGTGCCGCGTAAAGGCTTCGGGTTTGCAGATGAGGAATTCTATCAGCGCAAACCCGAAAAAGGCCTCATCACCAAGCGTGAAGTCCGCGCGTTCAGCTTGTCCGAGCTGAAGCTGGGCGAGGACAGCATCGTGTGGGATATCGGCGCAGGTTCGGGCTCGGTGGCGGTGGAGTGCACGCGGCTGGCGCCGCGAGGCCAGATCTTCGCCATCGAAAAAAACGAGGGTGACCTCGTGAACATCGAGGCCAACCGTGTCAAATTCCGGACCGATTTCACTGTCCTGCATGCCAAAGCGCCAGCGGGGCTGGACGAACTACCCGATCCGGATGCGGTGTTCATTGGCGGCAGCGGCGGCGAGCTCGCGCAGCTGATCGCCCTGTGTGCGTCCCGGCTGCGCCCCGAGGGACGCATCGTGGTCAATGCAGCGACCATCGAAACGCTGCATGACAGCATGAAGGCGATGCGCGAAGCTGGCATGGACGCCTCCGTGACTTTGCTGCAGACGGCGCGGAGCAAGCCGATCCTGAACATGACCCGTTTTGACGGACTGAACCCGATCTATGTGATTACAGGCCAATATATCGCAGCAGACGAAGCGGAAGCTGTGAACGGAGCAGAATAGTTTTTTGCCAAGGAACCAAAGGGGGAGAGCAGCATTAGCACAACAACAGGAAACATCACAAGGGATACGTCAGGTAGTGTAGCAGCACACGGCACTGTGGCCGCAAGCGAAACTGCGAGCGGTGCAGCAGGCATCACAGGAATGAATTCGGAAGGTAACGCAGCAGGAGGAGCAGCAATCGAAATGGAGAGTGCATCAGGAACAGGAGCTGGAGTCGGAGTCGGTACAACTGAAATCGCGACTGCAAACACGCCCTCCTCAGATGCGTCTGCGTTGTCAGAATTACGCGCAGCTGCACCATCGGAGGGCAAAACGATCGGCACACTGTACGGCGTGGGTGTTGGGCCGGGAGACCCGGAACTGATTACCGTCAAAGCATATCGAATGATCCGCGAGTGCCCGGTGGTCGCCTACCCGAAGAAACGCAAAGGCGGCAAATCCTACGCCCATGAGATCGTGGAACTATATGTGAATCCGGATGAGAAAGAGATGCTGGGTCTGATCTTTCCGATGACCAAAGACCCGGTTGTGCTGGAGCGAGAGTGGGGAAAAACCGTGGAAGCGTGCTGGGAAGCGCTGAAGCAAGGCAAGGATGTCGCTTTTGTAACGGAAGGTGATCCGAACCTGTACAGCACGTTTATTCACCTTGCACGTCTGATGCGTGAACTGCATCCTGAAGTACCAATCAGCTCGATCCCTGGCATTTCCTCCGTCCTTGGTGCGGCGGCAGCGTTGGATATGCATCTGGCAGATGGGGATGAGCAGGTCGGTATTATTCCGGCTACAGCGGACAAAGAAGCAATGCGGCAGGCGATTGAGCATCACGATACAATTGTGTTTATTAAAGTAGCAAAGGTGCTTGACCCGATGCTGGAGCTGCTTGACGAGATGGGACTGGGCGGCAAAGCCTCGGTGGTTACCAAAGTCACGTCCCCTTATGAACTCGTCTGGCGTGACGCCCGTGAACTGAAAGGGCAGGAGCTGGAATATTTGAGCCTGATGGTGGTGAGCAAATGAAAACATTGGAGCCGAAAGTTTATATTGTCGGTGCAGGTCCGGGAGACCCCGAGCTGATTACAGTAAAGGGTTCGAATATTTTAAAAAATGCCGACCTCGTTCTGTACACGGATTCCCTCGTGAATGATGAACTGATTGCGACAGCCAAGCCCGAAGCCGAGGTGCTGCAAAGCTCCGGCATGGATTTGGAGCAGCAGGTTGAGCTGATGTGCGTTGCAGTTCAGGCGGGACGCAGTGTGGCTCGTGTACATACGGGTGATCCGGCGATGTATGGTGCGATTTTGGAACAAATGGTTCTGTTGAAGCAGCTGGGTGTGGAGTACGAGATCATTCCGGGTGTTAGCTCGGTGTTTGCTTCAGCAGCGGCGCTGGGCGCGGAACTCACTGTGCCGGAACTTACGCAGACGGTCATCCTGACGCGTGCGGAAGGGCGTACGCCTGTGCCTGAACGGGAAAAGCTGCGCGATCTGGCATCCCACCACAGTACGGTAGCGCTCTTCCTGAGTGCAACATTGGCAAAGAAAGTCGTGGTGGAATTCCTCGCCGCAGGCTGGAGTGAAGATACACCGGTCGCGGTGGTGCAGCGGGCCACATGGCCAGATCAGAAAATTGTGCGTACCACGCTGGCCAACCTGGCTGCGGATCTGCGTGCCGCAGGCATTACGATGCATGCGATGATTTTGGCAGGCTGGGCGCTTGACCCTGATCTGGTCAACCGGGATGCACACCGCTCGAAGCTGTATGATAAGTCCTTCACCCACGGCTACCGCAAAGGAGTGAAGTCTGGTGAGTAATCCATTTGCTGCCGTAGCCATTACCAAGCATGGTGTGGAGATGGTGCGTAATCTGGAAGGACAGTTTCAGGGCACAGACGTTTATTATATGAGCAAATTTGCGCGTGGGGATGAAGAGCAGCTGGGATACACGTTGTTCGAAGGTTCGGTGAAGCTGATCCTGCCAGACCTGTTCAAACGATATAACGGTATCATTCTGTTTATCTCTCTGGGTGCCGTTGTACGCATGATTGCTCCGCTGCTGGTGGACAAAAAAGTCGATCCTGCCGTACTGGTCATCGATGACCGCGGCGAGAATGTCATTAGCGTGCTGTCCGGCCACCTTGGCGGTGCCAATGAACTGACGCGTCAAGTGGCGGAAGTGCTTGGTGCGCGTGCAGTCATCACGACAGCTTCGGACGTACAGGGCACGATTCCGGTCGATATGTTCGGGCGTGAGCTGGGCTGGATCGTGGACAGCTTTGATAAAGCAACCCCGGTGAGTGCGGCGGTGGTCAACGAGGAGTCGGTTGCGCTCATTCAGGAGACGGGTGAACGCAACTGGTGGCGTTACAATAAACCTGTGCCCGACCATATCCGGGTCTTCCGCAGCATGCAGGAGGCTGAAACATTTGCGTTTAATGCTGCCTTGGTGGTCAGCGACCGTTTGCTTACGGCTGCGGAAGAGGAACGTTTTCTGGCAAACGGTGTGCTGTATCGTCCGAAAAGTCTTGTGCTCGGCATGGGCTGCAATCGCGGCACTGCGCTGGAAGAGCTGGAGCAGGAAGTTTTGGCGACACTGGAAGAGCTGTCCCTGTCCGTGAAGAGCGTGCGCAACGTTGCCACGATTGATCTGAAAAAGGATGAAGCTGGCCTGCTCGCTCTATGTGCCAAATACGGCTGGGAACTTGTAACCTATACCCCAGCGGAGCTGAATACAGTCAAGCTGCCGAATCCATCGGAAACGGTGTTCAAATATACTGGAGCCTATGGCGTGAGTGAACCTGCTGCGCTGCTTTCTTCAGGGGCTGACCACTGGCTGCTGGAAAAGAAAAAGAGCGGCAACCTGACCATTTCCGTAGCAAGAGTTGCATTTGACTAAGCAGGATTAGCGGCGGCGTGTGCACCCATCCGTATGCCTTGGGGAAGCGGCACTGGGCGGTGCAGCCAACGAATACTTTTTCGGCTTAACAGGCTTTTACAGGCTGGTGTTACCGAACGTAGATTGTACCTCGATGCTCCAACGCTAACGATCCCCAGAGAGCTTATTTCGTGAAAAAAGCACACGTTTCAATTCTAACGATTCTGAGCAACGCTATTTGGGACGAAAAGCCTCAATTATTGCTATTTACGCCCCAAAATGGTCAAATAACGTCTGCAGGAATCGTTAGAATTTTGCTTTTCCCATTTTGAGCCAAATAGCGTCATCTGAGATCGTTAGAGCGTGCACCCTAAAAAATGATGCTACACCACCTCATGTAAATAAATGACCGTCCCAGGCCGTTGGAACCGATATGGGATGGTCTATTTGTTATATTCGGATCAAAGGCGGGATTCATGATGAACACTAAAACTACTTTATCCAACAATCAAGGCAGTGCAGTGGTACCCAATAATCAAGGCAGTGCAATGGTATCCAATAATGAAGACAGAGCAGTGGTACCCGGAAAACAAGACAGTGCAAGGGTACCCAACAACCAAGAAAGGACAATGGTACCCAATAATCACGTTGGGGAAGTGGTACCCAGTAATCAAGTCGGAGCAGTGGCATCCAGTAGTCAACCCGAAGCAATGGCATCCAACCACGAGGCGGTGAACACGAGATCCAACAATCCTGCTGTCACTGCAGCTGCCAACAATCATCAGGCTGTCACAACAGCATCTGGTAACCAAGCTGTGACAGCGACATCCGGCAGTCAGGTTGTTGCCACAACATGCAATAACCAAGCCGAGAGAAATATTTTTCATAATCAGAACGTGCCAGCAACATTTACGAACGAAGCAGCAAGTACGACAGCTTCCGATCGCCAAGCTGCACCTCGCGCACCTCGGCTAATCATTGCGGGTACAGGTAGCGGTGCAGGCAAAACAACGGTTACGCTCGGCCTGATGAAGGCACTTGCCCAGCGCGGATTGAGCGTACAAGGCTTCAAATGTGGCCCCGATTATATTGATCCGACCTATCATATGGCAGTGACAGGACGAGCTTCCCGTAATCTGGACGCCTGGATGACATCGCCAGACTATGTGCGGGAGACGTTTGCACGAGCATCCGCGGGACATGATATTTCTATTATTGAAGGCGTGATGGGACTTTACGATGGCAAGGACCCGCTCAGCAACACAGGCTCTACAGCGGAGATTGCCATGGTCACGCAAACACCTGTAATTCTGGTTGTCGATGTACGCAGTATGGCACGCAGTGCAGCAGCGATTGTACTGGGGTTTCAGCAACTTGATCCTGAATTAAACATTGCAGGTGTCATTGTAAACCGATGCGGAAGCGCAGGGCATTATACGATTGTTAAAAAAGCTATTGAGCAAATGTGCGGCATTCCGGTCGTGGGTTGGCTGAAACGTGATGAGGACATGTCTATCCCGGAGAGACATCTCGGACTGGTGCCTGCAATTGAACGCGGTGAACTGGAGCCTTTGTTCCAGCGGGCAGCCGATGTGCTACTGGAAGGCACGGATCTGGATCTGCTGCTGGAGCTGGCAGCAAGTGCTTCACCGCTCCAGTGTTCAGAAAGACGCGAGTATGGTGAAGACCGCTCAAAGACAGCTGGTACAACTAATGAAGATCATACAGTGCATGCTGCGAGCACAAATGATGTGAGCCTCGTCGATACAGCCAACAGTGCCGCTCACAACAGTGACACAGCGAGTTCAAGCAGTTCAGATCAAACAGTTCAGAGCTGTGACCAGGCAAGTTCATTTAGCACAAATAACACTGCTCACAGCAGCGGCATACTCAACCAGGCTGGTGCGGCTGACGAAGTTCGCACCAGAAGTAAAATTAGCGCGGAAGACGTTGTTCATGCGAACAGTGTTGGGGCTGCTTCTCAATCCATCGAGCTGCATGTCGCATCAGACACGTACCAGCCTGTTATCGCCGTAGCACGGGACGCGGCATTTAACTTCTATTATCCCGATAATCTGGAGCTGCTGGAAGCGGCGGGAGCCCGGCTGCAGTATTTCAGTCCGCTGGCGGGTGAGAGCATACCGGCTGAAGCAGACAGTATATACCTTGGCGGTGGTTTTCCCGAGGAGTTTGCGGCAGTGATTGCCGGAAACGAACGTTTTCTGGAAGGGCTGCGCGAAGCAGTCCGTTCAGGGATGCCGCTGTTTGCGGAGTGCGGCGGCTATATGGTGCTTGGCGAAACGCTCACAGACCGTGAAGGCGTAACCTATACCATGGCAGGCATTATTCCTGCACAGGTGCAGATGCAGAAGAAGCGAGCTGCGCTGGGGTACAGGGAGGCGACTGCGGTTCAGGATTCTTTTTTGCTGAAACAGGGGGAAGTGCTTCGAGGACATGAGTTCCATTATTCTACGATGACCTATCGTGCAGAGGACGAGATTCCTTACGCATATGAGACAAAGGGACTGCGTGGGTTGAAGCAGGAGGGCTACGCAGCAGGCAGTGTTGTGGCAGGTTACACCCATATTCATCTTGGCTCGTATCCAGCAGCGGCACAGCGCTGGGTGCATCATTGCAAAAAATATCGCCAGCAGCGGACGCTGTAGTCACCTGATCGAGAATTTCTATGATAAGATGATCCATCTTCTCATTCATGTATGTTATTTCTCAGTTTGCTCGGTCAAAAGGGTAATCCCGCTTATCGATCCTTATCTGATCCTGTAAGCGTAATGCTCCTGTAATTCCTGAATCCGCCTGGATTCTCCAGATTTAGCTCGGGTTTCGACAAGGGACGTATGGCGTATGCATCCTGCGCTGCATTCCTGAGACTTTGGTCGTGAAGTTCGCTTGCTGCTTGTGGGATTAGAGGTTTTTGGTTTAGCATGTGGAATGTGTTAGGGATGGAGTATCTGTGAAGGAAGGGACATTGCTCTTCACAGAAACGGTGAAGCTGGATATCGGCCATCTGGATATGCTGATCCATAATGCGGCTATACTAGGAAGTATTACCGATCCTATCCACGGACCGGTGAACATAGCAGGGATGGCAGGTATTTAACGTCATACCTTGGGTTCTTTGCGTGTCACACAAGCGCTGCTGCCGCTCCTTCTTCAAGGCCAGACCAAGCTGATCGTGGATATTTCCTCCGAGACAGGCAGTATTGAGCAGTGCAGCCGGGACGGCTGGTTTGCCTATTGCATGTCCAAGGCGGCTTTGAATATGCAGGCACGTTTGATACACAATGGACTGAAGCGAGAGGGCAGATAAGTGTTGCTGGTGCATCCGGGCTGGGTACAGATTTATATGAGGGGCAAACTGGATGCTTCCGCTGATCTGACACCTGATGCGTCAGCACAGCATATTGCAGCACTGATCGACCAGCATGAACAATTCAAGGGAGAACAAGCCCGCATATGTAGATTACAGGGGGAAATGCTGCCCTGGTAGTGGTCCTTCGACGTATGCTTTACGCATAGATTACCAATGGTGCTGAAGAAGAGTTCAGATGAGCCGGGACGACATGAAAGGAGATGATGATGATGGATCATCGCAAAAAGGCATTATTAATTGGAGATTATACTCATCCAGACTGGCATCCGCTGCAAGGGGTAGATGCGGAGATCAGCCGGATTTTTCAGGATACAATTACAGTCCAGTGCAGTGAGAACCGCAACATGCTTCTGCTCGAAAATATTTCCGGGTTTGATGTGTGTATTTCATACATGGACGATTGGAGAGGGAAAGTCTCCCCTCAGCAGACAGCAGGGCTGTTATCCTATGTGAGCAACGGGGGAGGACTGGTTATTTTACATAACGGTATTTCCCTTCAGAATCGTTATGAATTAAAGCAGATGATCGGTGCCAAATTTCTGCATCATCCGCCTTACGCACCGCTGGAGTTTACGGTGACAGCGGAGAGTCATCCGGTCACGGAGGGCGTATCCGATTTCACAATGGAAGAAGAGCCGTACGAGTTTGAATTTGGCTCCTTCGCCGAAACGAAAATTTTGCTGGAGTATCAGTCTAAAGAAGGCCCAAAGCCGGCAGCCTGGGCTCATAAATATGGGCTTGGCCGAATCGTATATTTGATGCCCGGACATTCTGTTCCATCCTTTTCCAATGAAATGTATCGTCGATTGGTATTGCAGGCAGGCAAATGGGCAGCACGGTACGTGTAATCGCGGCCTCCTTTTTGCATGCAGGGGTTGAAAAGGTATAATATATAAACAACAAAGAGGAGGATGAATAAGATGAGCGATTTGTTCAAGAAGGCGTTCTCGTTAGGTCTTGGTCTTACCGTAGTCAGCAAGGAAAAAATCGAGAAAGCCGTGGATGATTTGGTTAAACGAGGGCAGCTTGCGCCTGGTGAATCCAAAGCGTTTGTTGAACGGTTGATGGAGCGCGGAGATGAAGAACAGAGCCAGCTCAAACGTGTCATTCAGGAGCAGGTCAAACGTGTGCTTCAGGAAGCAGGCGTTGCATCGGAGAGTGACGTGACCAGTCTGGAGCAGCGCGTGGCTGTACTTGAGAAAAAGCTGGCTGAACTCGGTCACAGTCAGACCCCGCAGCTTCAAGGTAATGAAACCCCGGCTCCTTCCGAAGATTCACCTCCTCTCAAAGGGAACGAGATCGAATAGATGGCTGTGCGGATCAAACATGTCGGCAGATACCGGGAAATTGCCATGGCGCTGGTGCGTCATGGCTTCGGTTATATGGTCGAGGAGCTTGGATTATTCCAGCTGCTCGCACTGCCAAGACGATGGATGTCGCGTGAAGCGCAGCCGACCAAAACGCTGAGTGAGCGCATCAGGCTGGTGCTTCAGGAGCTGGGGCCGGCGTTTGTCAAACTGGGGCAGCTTGCGAGTACAAGAGCAGATCTGCTGCCGGAGTCTGTTATTCATGAATTGGTAAAATTACAGGATCAGGTCCCGCCGTTCTCTTCAGAGACGGCACGGGGTATTTTGGAACAGGAATTGGATACACCGCTGGAGGAGATCTTTTCCCGGTTCGAGGATACCCCGGTGGCAGCGGCCAGCATCGGTCAGGTGCATCTGGGCAAGCTTCGAAGCGGTGAGGCGGTAGCGATCAAAATTCAGCGCCCGGGCATATCACGGATCGTACAGCGTGATCTGGATATTCTAAGGGAACTGACCGCGATGGCGGAGAAGCGCTGGGATTGGGTGAAGCAGTATCAGATTCCCCAGATGGTTGAAGAGTATGCCCAGGCACTGCTGGCGGAGCTGGATTACACAGTAGAAGGGCGTAACACGGAGAAGATCGCGCAGCAATATCTACAGGATAACAAGGTGAAAATTCCGGTCATTTACTGGGATCAGACGTCTTCTCGCGTAATGACCATGGAATACATTGAAGGCATCAAGCTGAATGATCGGGAGCGGTTGATCCAGCGTGGTCATGATCTGAACAACATTGCACAGCGGCTGGTTGATGCATTGCTGAATCAGATTTTTATGCATGGTTTCTTTCATGCCGACCCGCATCCAGGCAATCTGATGGTGCTCAAGGACGGAAGCCTGGCTTTTATTGACTTCGGCATGGTGGGCAGTCTGAGCGAAGAGATGAGACAACATCTTGCTTCGCTGATTATCGGGCTGATGCGCAAGGACACCGACAGCATGATCCGGGCAATTGAGAAGCTTGGCATGATGCCGGATGATATGGATATACGCGGATTGCATGGTGACTTGGACAAGCTGCGCTCCAAGTATTATGATATTTCTTTTTCCAAAATCAGTGTAGGACAGGCGTTGAATGACCTGTTTGGCGTTGCGCAGAAGCATCGGGTGGTCATGCCAGCCGATATTCTGCTGATGGGCAAATCCTTGCTGACCGTGGAAGGGGTTATTGAACATCTTGATCCTACCTTGAGTATCGTGGATATGGCGGAGCCATTCGGGCGAAAGCTGTTGAAGGAACGTTTTAGCGCAGGACGCATCAAAAATCGGTTGTTCCGTAGCGCGGCAGATATGGCGGAAAGTGTCATGGGACTGCCAGAGCAATTGCGCCAGCTTTCCTCCATTATTAGTAAAGGCAAGCTCAGGCTGGAGATCAGTGTACCCGAGCTGGAGTTGCTGATGCGCAGACTGGATCAGATCAGTAATCGTTTGTCGTTTAGCATCGTGCTGCTTGCCTTCTGTATCATCATGGTTGGACTTATTATCGGTTCTTCAATCAGTCACCAGTCCACGATGCTGTGGGATATCCCGGTGATTGAGCTTGGATTCCTCGTAGCAATTCTGATGGTGGCATTCCTGTTGTATTCGATATTCAAATCAGGCAGGTTTTAACATAAAAATCCGACAATCAGAATGAAATGTCGGATTTTTTATAATTTCCACTTTGTTCAGATTCATTAAGTGGACTTATTTTTATGAGTTATAGTCTGTTTATCGTATGTGCTTTATAATCGATTATTTGTTTTGATTTTCTGAAGATGCTTCTTTTAAATAGGTTTGTATCTCTTCTGAAGGAGTTGCTTGAAGTTTGAAAAAATCTTGATGGACTTTCTCATCAATTTCATAGGATATTTTCACAAACATATCTTTATACAGATTAAGAGTTTCTTTATCTAATTTCGATTTATCAAGTAAAAAAGCTCTAAATAGACTAGCTCCAGTAGTTTCACTATCAGTAGAGATTGTGAGCGGGGCATCATTCAAAACATTACTTTCAAAAATATTACTCGTATTAAGCCTTTGTAACATATCAGGATTCAAGTTAAAACTCATTTTAAGATCCTCAAGTTTAATCTTAGGGTCTTTCACGAAAATTTCATATACCATTCTTTCAACCCCATCTTGAACACTTAAATTAACAGTTGCAGAAATTTTGTAATTTTTATTTGAAGTTTCATGGAATACTTCAGGATTCTCAAGCATGTTTTTTTCTATGGCTTTGAGTTCCTTCGTATACTCTTGAGAATAAATGATATCATCAGATTTAGGTGTGTCTTTTGTTCCTTCCGTATTTGCAGTGCAGCCGACTAATAAGAATACAATACAGAAGCCCATTATCGAGTTAATTAAGCGTGAATTCAAAGTCATACCTCCGTCTTTTAGTATTCTTAATATGAATAACAGATCTGCTAATTTATGCAGATCTGTTATAGTAAAATCAGAAATTATTATCTTGTCCAATCTTCATCGGTATACTTCTTGCCCTGCAAGTAGTTTTGATAAGCTTTGTTCTGAATAAATGAATTATTATTATAGTTAGGTGCAGACTCAACTTTTATAGCCGAATAACCATTTGCAGGAACATAGTCAACTGTTCCTTGTCTTGAGTTTTTATTTGAATCAATAAAAATGGAATAATAATGTTTATAGGTATTTCTATTTGTGCTTTCAAAGAGAGTATGCCAAGCATTAGAATAGTATACTTGTCCTTGTTTTGTTGGATAGTTATATGAAATCATTGTTTTAGCAGTTGCATATTGAGTAGTGTCAACATTAGACAAAATAAGATCTGCAACTGACAATACAACGCTTCCAGCTGTAGTTAACAGAGGCCCCAAGATGACTATTACAGCGCCCTTAATAAGATCGAAATTACCCGACTTCTGATCTTGAACGATTGGTTGTCCATACCATCCGTATGTAACAAGATTTACGCGAGTTGCGCCGGTACCAGGATTTTCAGCCATAATACTTACTTGAGGCTCACCTAATGATAACTCATCAATCCTATCATTGGGAACTATGTAATTATTTTTTTTGGATAACTCATATTGTTGTCTAGCTGTAACTTTCTCTTCAGGTGTGCTCACTTCAGAAGCTAAAACGGAGTAAGGGGCGGCTGCTGAGAAGATACAAAGAAACTTAAAACCAATAAACTTTTTTTTAGAAAATTTGACTTCAACACGTCACTTCCTTCAATTATTATTTTAATACTCCTAAATATTACCTTATTCTTCAATGGATATCAATGGGTAAATGATATATTAGTTATATTAATGTATTTATAAGTAAAAAAATACACAAAAATCTTCTTCAGAATACTTATTATTTTTTAAATTTAAATGTATGATTTCAAAATATGATAGGGTGAGTAAGTATAAATGAATATTTAACTCAAATAGACATTGAGAGATAAGCAATATATTTATCTTTTATACTTAACTTATTTGATATTATTGTGTGCCGTGACTGTAATAATAGGTCAATAACATTTATGACAAGGAGTAACTTATAAATTTCATACAGCACTTAATTAAGGAAATAGATTTAGTAAGTTTCAGGAAAGGAAATGTAAGTGGATTCCCCTCAATTGTGAAGATGATGAAATCTAAGAATTATTAAGTAAAATGAGTATAGGATCATCAACACTCTCAGAATAGCACATACAAATTTACGGAGAGATTCCCACTACTTAATATATATTTCGAGAAATTTGATAATATCTGTGTGAATTAAATCCGTCAATCTTCTTTTATTTGAGGGACAAATCAAGGAGGCAAAGCAACAACATATGAATACGTTAAAACAACAGTGGTTTGGCAACATTCGCGGAGATGTGCTGGCTGGCATTACGGTAGCGCTGGCGCTTATTCCGGAAGCCATTGCGTTCTCGATCATTGCAGGAGTTGATCCCATGGTCGGGTTATATGCATCTATTACGATTGCCATCGTCATTTCCATTGCGGGTGGCAGACCGGGCATGATCTCGGCAGCTACAGGAGCAATGGCGGTACTGATGGTAGGGCTCGTCAAGGATCATGGGGTGGAATATCTCTTCGCAGCGACGATTTTGACGGGTGTCATTCAGTTTATTTTAGGCATATTTAAAGTAGGGAGATTCATCACGTTTGTGCCTCATTCGGTCTTGACCGGATTTGTGAATGCCCTTGCGATTCTGATTTTTATGGCGCAGCTGACGCATTTTACCGGAGCAAACTGGATGATGTATGCGATGGTGGCGGGTACGCTGGCGATTATCTATATTTTGCCGCGTTTTTTCAAGGCCGTTCCGGCTCCGCTTATTGCCATTATTATTATGACGATAATTACGGTTGTTTTTCATCTCGATGTAAAAACGGTAGGTCAGATGGGCAATCTGACAAGCACACTGCCGATGTTCCATCTTCCGAATATTGCGTGGACATGGGATACCCTGATGATACTGCTGCCGTATTCGTTTACGATGGCACTGGTCGGATTGCTGGAGTCGCTGCTGACCGCAACTATTGTGGATGAGATGACGGAGACGAAGAGCAGCAAAAATCGTGAGGTCCGCGGTCAAGGCATTGCGAATTTTGTGAATGGGCTGTTTGGCGGCATGGGCGGCTGTGCGATGATCGGCCAGTCGGTCATTAATGTGAAGTCGGGTGGACGCGGAAGGCTGTCGACATTTACAGCTGGTGCGTTTCTCGCCATTCTACTGCTCCTGCTCAGCGGTGTGGTGAAGCAAGTGCCGATGGGAGCGCTCGTTGGTGTTATGTTTATGGTGTGTATTGGTACATTCGATTGGAGCTCAGTTAAAAATATTGCCCGTGTACCTCGTGCGGAAGCGATCGTCATGGTCGTTACGGTAGCGATCGTTGTATACACGCATGATCTCTCCCTCGGGGTGCTGGTGGGTGTGGTGCTCAGTGTGCTGCATTTTGGCTGGAAGCAGACCAAAATTCGTGTACAGGCCGCAGATGAGCAGGGTCAGAAGGTATACCGTGTACATGGGCCTTTCTTCTTCGGTTCCTCGTCCCATTTTGTGGATGAATTTAATGCAGAGACAGACCCCCAGGAGATCACGATAGATTTTGGCGGTTCACATATCTGGGATAACACGGCGGTTGTGGCGATCGGTAAAGTGAAATTCAAATACGCCAAGCTCGGCAAAACCGTGCATTTGCGTGGCCTGAACGAAGAAAGCTCTCTCCTGCTGGAGCGCAGCGGCTTTGCCGTTTCGGGTGCAGGTGCTGAAGGGCACGGCGCGTAAGCAATCTCTTGTGCAGGCTAGGTTGACTCAGTAGCAGGTTTTGGCAGGCACAAGGTTGGCAGATGTAACAGGCCACATTGTGTTATAGTGGTTCCTTTTCCGGGTTTGGACCCGGTAGGGAGCCGTTTTTTGTAGGCCGCGAGCGCTAACGCTCCGGAGAAGTCTTATTTGGGCAAATTCAAGCATGTTAATTTTCTAACGATTCACAGAGACGCTATTTAGCTCATTTTGCTGATATCGAGGCCATTTTTTCATATTTTTAGCGAAATAAGACTTCTGGAAATCGTTAGATTGTGGATTATGCCAAAGTGGGGCAAATAAGGTTTGTGGGGATCGTTAGAGCTTTTTCCTGCTGGTTCAATACTTCATTAGCTACCCCTCCAGGTTCACGACTCCCGCCTTGATATTGTAGATAACGTAAAAATGATTCCATCTTTGCAGGGTCACAATCGCTTGCTGACCGTCTTTGGTGAAAAAATAACCGGAGCCCTCCTGCTGTTCATATGCCCAGCCCTCACGTGCCATACGTGACTTCAATCGCTCTTGAGGGTCATTTTCATCTTTGGTCAGATAACGTTCCATCCCCTCCTTGGGATGTTCAATGCGGATCATGGAAGGGCCGCTGGTTTCCAAACGTATGATTTGCTTTACATTGCTGTAACCGACGTTGTTCAGGGTGGATAGTAAACTGAGAGCGAGCAGCAGCAAGAATATACCGAGCAGTCCCCACATCAACCGTTTGCGTAAACTGTTTTTCTGCTTCTGCATAACAATATTCCTCCTGTTGCATTCTATATCTAAAGGATTTTACACAGTTCACTTCAATGACCAGAATAACCTTTCAATCACTGTAATCACTGTTATCCCCGGAGTTTTCCTATTTCCTTTTCTAAAGGGGGAATCCGTAATAAAAGGCGTAGCTTATTTTTTCGATACATCTTTCTCAGCAGATAGCTGTTAGCTCCAATTTTTCAGCTTTTTCTCTCTTCTCCGTTAACGTGTAAATAAAATGGTTCAGCTTATTATAGCCATAACGGTGACTTGCGCTGACAAAACTGGTTGAGACGCGTATGCTGACTGACCTGTACATTAAAATCAACGCAATTTTACCGGTCTAAGTTACCTCAGAGAACAAAGTAAGTGTTAATCCGTTTTATGGATAACTGTATGACCATCATCCAAGCTGCTGCTAGGCAGCAAGTGCCTTTACAGGAGGCAGTCAGCAAAATGCATCAGCCTGCAAAGATAATCTTTTTTCTACTGCAAGCGATGCCTTACACTCCTGTTGACCGTCTCTCTATCCATCCAAAGGTCTGCTTCCGCTGCTGTCCATGGTACGAATTGATTACATCTGACGGATTGAACTTTATTGTAAAAATGGCCGGAGCAGGTGAGCTCCTTTGCTACAAGTTGGTGCAGTGGCTCGGTTTCCCTTTTGTTTTGCTGGATGAACGTGTAAACTACAGGGTATGGAGAAGAAGAGCAACGGATGGATTGCTTTTTAAAAATTCATTTCATAAGCAGCGTTGAATTCAGGAAAACTAATTTGAACGTGGGTATACCTTCCGAAACAGATACAGATGTGACTAGCATGACAATATCCGGCGTAGGAAATAAAATGCAGGCTCGTATTCGGAAATCAGCCGCGGAATAGACGAATTCAAGTTAATACGAGGATGCCTTGCGCATCATGTCTCAGGTCACTGAGTTTTTCTATGAAATGAACTTATCTAAATGAACATACAGAGGTGTAACGATTGACAAACTTTGAACAACTAGGCATTCGCCCGGAATGGTGCGAGGTATTGAGGCATCAGGGAATTGCCGTGCCGACTCCGGTACAGGAACGCTCGATTCCGGTACTGCTGGGCGGACGTGATATTATTGCCGAGGCACAGACGGGCACAGGGAAAACGCTCGCTTTTTTGCTGCCGATCATTCAGAAAATTAACGTATCCGACCGCTCCCCGCAGGCGCTGATCATTGCTCCAACGCGTGAGCTGGCTCTGCAGATTACGGAAGAAGCGAAGAAGCTGACAGCGAACGATGACAAGATTCATGTGCTTGCCGTATATGGTGGACAGGATGTGGAGAAGCAGCTGCGCAAGCTGAATAACGGAACTCAGATCGTTGTAGGAACACCGGGCCGTCTGCTGGATCATCTGCGCCGCGGAACGCTGAAGCTGGATAATGTGAGAAAACTGGTGCTGGATGAAGCGGATCAGATGCTGCACATGGGCTTCCTGGACGATGTGGAGACAATTCTTCGTGAACTGCCGCATAAACGTCAAACGATGCTGTTCTCGGCAACGATGCCGAAGGGCATTCGTGTGCTGGCGAAAAACTATATGAAAGACCCGGAGGACGTGAAGGTTTCCTCCAAGTCAGTGATCCCGATCCATCAGATTCGCCAGCAGGTGCTGGAATGCACGGATCGCGGCAAGTTTGCTGCGCTTTGCGGCATGATTGATACGTATCGCCCGTATTTGGCGATTATTTTCTGCCGGACGAAGCGCCGGGCATCGAAGCTGAACGAGGATTTGCGTGAAGCAGGCTATGACAGCGATGAGCTTCATGGTGACTTGTCTCAAGCGAAGCGTGAAAATGTCATGAAGAAGTTTCGTGATGCGAAGCTGCAAGTGCTTGTTGCTACAGATGTTGCGGCACGTGGACTGGACGTGGAAGGGATTACCCACGTATTCAACTATGACATCCCGCATGATGCGGAAAGTTATATCCACCGGATCGGTCGTACGGGCCGTGCGGGCGGTACAGGTCTTGCGGTGACATTTGCGACCCAGCATGACAGACCGGAGCTTGCCCGAATTGAGGAAGGCACGAATCAGAAGCTGAACCGTATCCAGTGGACCAGTGAAGGTCCAGTTGCTTCTACGGGGGCTACACGTCGCTCTATTCATAGCGAAGGCGATGAGGAGCGTGGCGGCCGCTCTGCCGGGACAGGCAGTGCTCGTCGCGGCTCTGGCCGGAACGACCGCAGAGACGGTGGTCGCAGCGGTAGGGGTTCTCGCGGCGGAGCAGGAGGCCGCAGCGGTGGGCGTAGTGGCGGCCGCAGCGGCGAAGAGCGCAGCACGGGCCGCGGTTCGGCGCGCAGCAGCGACAGCAGCCGCGGCACGGGCCAAGGCGGCCGCGGTGATGCAAGCCGCGGCGAAGAGCGCAGCAGCAGCGGCTGGGCTGGACGCAGCGCCGACAAGCGCACCGCTGGGCGCGGCGGCGCTGGCACTGGCCGCCCGGACTCCGCGGGACGCGGTCCGGGCAGGGGCGACCGCCGCGATTCTCGTCGCGGGCGGTAACTTCTTGGGCGCAAGCGGCAGCAGCCGCACATTGCGCCAGCGAGCTTAGCCATGCCACCGCATTAGCGGATGCGGCGTGGCACATACCGAGAGCGTTCGTGTACAAAATGTACCGAACGCTCGGACCAAGGGTCGCGACGGAGCCACGTCGCGGCCCTTTTTTACAACAAACACACATGCACTTATTTACACAGGTAAATACTGCTCCAGCTCACAACCATCGCAACCTTTACCAGCTGTGCTATATACCCGCCACCACTGCATTTAAAACCTGGATTCCCCGCCCTATTTTGAGCCTCGACCTTAACTGCCACCACATAATTACTGGCTTCTAGCCATTCGTCCAGACAACACCTCAGATATCTTTCTATCTCGCCGTCACATAATTACTGTAAAGTCATCTCGCCCTCTCCTCAGCCGCCCTACAGCACCCCAGTCATCCTTCTTCCTCACCCGTAATCGCATGATCACCACGAAATTAGCCCACACATCTCGCGCCGTAGTTTTTGTATTCTATCAGATGTACGAGTAACTAACGTATAACGAATCAACACAACACCACCGAACCTTCATTACATCGCACGGCACACACTATCTCCATACACCGCCGACCTACAGTTTTATCTTACTCCCAAGCAAGCCTCCGAGCGCTAACGATTCCCAGAAGTCTTATTTAGGCATTTTTGGGGGATAGAAATTTTTAACGATTCGTAGGAACGCTATTTGGCGAATATTGGGCAGAAGGAGGGTGTAATGAGGTCATTTTGGAGAAATAAGGTTACTGAGAATCGTTAGAATTTTCAGGAGGCCCATTTGGCGCAAATAAGGTGTCCTGGAATCGTTAGCGTATGCAGAGAAACTAAATCCCGAGCGCTTTTCTACCCAACTTCCTCCCCAAGCCTAGTAATTCAGTGTGCCCTTCCCCCGACGTCAACTCCAAGCCTAGCAATTCAGTCCCCTTCCCCCAACTTCCTCCCAAGCCTAGCAATTCAGTGCGCTCCTCCACCCAACGTCCTCTCCGAGGCCTGACAATCCTGTGCGATCCTCCATCCAGCGGCCTTCCCGTGCTTCCCAATTCTCAAGGGATTCCACCATCTTGCGTATCTCGCAAGTTCCGCTTTTTCTCCATCCCGGTCAGGCGTTTCCCCGTAACTGTTTAATCGTTACTGATCACAACGATCATGCGGCAATCGGCCCTTTTTCACTAAAATAGCTCATTCTCAGGTCTAGGTAACAAAACACCTCATCCTAGACCTAAGGACGGGGTGTTTTCTGCTTGGAACTTATATGATTAAGGATGGAACAATCGCAAGGATGCAGGGATACGGAGTGATAGGCTCGTCTATATATAGGGAGTAACTTTGCATTATTTCACTTGTTTGATCTGATACGCTTCCGTTTACATCCCTAGTGTGCTGCCATTTAGCCAGCCTCGGCTGTGCTCATCAAATCTGAACATCGGCATACGAATCCCGGTACTTCTCGTTATACACTCGGCCCACGGACTCGGCGAGACCTCCCCGTGCTTTGGCTGGATAACGCTCGATGGTGTGATAGAGCCGCATAAATCGGTCTTTCGGCATAAAGCGAGCGTAACGGGTAATCAGGCTGGGAAACAGTTCAATATATTTGCTTTTGCGTACGGCAGCTGCGGCAACGGCGGTCAGAATCTGTATGCCATTATGCAGCTGTAAAATGTGAACCTCATACGTCGCGATATAACGAATCGCGTCTTCACGAACCAGCTCCGGCTTCAGCCTTGCAACTTCGCCGATATATTCGGCAAGCAACCGCTCGAAGTTCTGGAGCAGAAGGGGCCGGAGCTGAAGATCCATGTCGCTGCGCAGAACAAACGATTGCAGCAGCGCCACCTGCTGCAGCCGAATCCGGTCATTGTTGACCAGCGAGCCGATCTCGCGCAGCATCTCGTAGGCGAGCACCTCGTCCTCTTTGCGGGCTTCAGCAACCAAAGCCCAGTTGCGGTTGATGCCCTGCCGCACGCCTTCTTCGTCCAGCTGCAGCATACGTTTCATCTGACGCAGCTTTTCAATCGGGAAGGCACGCTGCTGCAAGAAGATCAGGCCGCCGAGCAGCAGCAACGTCACTGTAGCAGCAATCATGGACTGGTCCAGCGTCTCACCGAAATAAACGGCAGCTGTGCCGATGAGCATAACCAGCAAAACATCACGCACCATGCGGCGTTTAACCCGGGAGCCTGCTTTCTCTTGTATGGTAACAAGTGTTTTGCGCCCGCAGGAGGTGCAGTGATCTTCCCATAGGCAAGTATACTGCCCGCAGCGCTTGCATACGTGCAACTTTTCGAAGGCATATGTCGTTCGGTTAAATGGCCGGATAGAAACCACTTTTTTCGTGCTCATGCTCCATCACGCCCGCCATTCAGAATGTTGTACAGGGTGCGGTCCGTATCTTCACGGGAAACCGGCTTCCGGCGATGCAGCTGGAATGTGATCATCCGGATAACGACAAAAAGAAACAATATGGCGAGGCATACGTATGTAACCATAATCCGTCCCTTTCCAAGGCTTGAGTTGAGAAACCAAGCGCTGTTATATTGCAGTTTGGTGGCAATAACTATATCATATTTCCATAGTTGGAATATTAGTTCCAACAAAAGACCTAGAATCGTCGATTTTTGTCAAACATTACAAAACTGTAACTCAGAATAGGGGTGCTTTTCAGATTTTATTAGAAGACTGTTAAGATTTCTTTAAGGCTTGACGCCTATAATAAACTATTCCCATTTTAATCTCAAACGTAAAGGAGTACACCCCATGCTGCGGACACGCAAAATACGCTGGCTCAGCGGAACTCTGGTTCTGCTGGCATTACTGACCTTGCTGCTGCCTTCGGCCCTGCTTCCCCAAGCGGAAGCAGCTCAGACGCAGACAAGTGGAATTGACGCTGTGCTTGTTGCCGATGTCAGTAACTCCATGAATACAAGTGATCGCGACAAGATCAGTAACGAAGCGATGAAAATGTTTATAGATATGCTGCCAACCGTTGGCGATAAAGTAGGCATTGTAGCTTACACCGATCAGGTGGAGCGGGAAAAGGCAATGCTGGAGATTCAGTCGGATGCAGACAAAAGCAATCTGAAGGACTTCATCGACCAGCTCGGCCGAGGGCCATACACCGATATTTCAGTAGGCGTTGCGGAGGCCATGAACATCTTGAACCATGGCGCTGACCCGTCTCATTCACCGATGATTGTGCTGCTGGCCGATGGCAACAACGATTTTAACAAAAGCAAAGGGCGCACACAGGCTCAGTCCGATGCTGATCTGGCAAAAGCCGTCAAGGATGCGCAGGCCAAAGGCATTCCTGTCTACACGATTGGCTTGAACGCGGACGGCAAGCTGAACAAAAATGCACTTGCAGACCTTGCCAAGCAAACAGGAGGTAAGTCATTCATTACCGATACACCGGATGATCTGCCGCAGATTTTAAGTGAAATTTTTGCCGATCATGCCAAGCTCAATGTGGTGAAGCTGCCCTCTGTAACCGCAAACGGCAGTTATCAGGAAGTTACCGTGAACGTACCAAACGACAGCGTGTTGGAAGCCAATATTTCCATCATGTCCTCGAAGCCGGTACAGGTGCAGTTAACCGATCCTTCCGGCAAGAGCATTAATCTGAATTCCAAAGAAGCCAAGCTGTCGACGTCCAAAAGCTATTCTCTTGTGAAGCTGCTGAAACCGCAGGAGGGCGACTGGAAGCTTCGGGTTAAAGGGGCTCCGAAAGACAGCATTGATATCAACCTGCTGTTTAACTACGATCTTCAGCTCGTTGCGGACCCAATTAAGACCAAGTCCTATACGAAAGGCGACAAGATCGATCTGACCGCGAGACTGGAAAACGGCGGACAGCCGCTTCAGGATAATGACCTGTATGCGGATATGAAGGCGACGCTGGTTGTCCAGGACAAGGACACAGGCAAGACCGAGCAGCAGCCGCTCAAAAACACAGGCTCAGGTTTTACTGGCACATTTGAGGTGCCTGACAATCATAACTATGAATTGATTATTCGTGCGGAGGAAGATAGCTTCTACCGTGAAAGTGCACCGATCATCGTTAACGCTGGTGGAGCGGGCGGAAGTCAGGCACAGCCGACAACGCCAGCGACTGCCAATGACAAGCCGTTCCCTTGGATGCCTGTCATTCTGGGCGTGATCGCATTGATCGTGGTGGCGGTAGGAGGCTGGTTCCTGATGGGCTGGCTGAAACGCAAAAACCGCGGTTTTGTAGGTCAGATCATCGTTGAGGTCCGGGATGAGAACACAGGGGACAAGTCTTATCCGCAATACAAGAAGCTGGCATCCTTCCGGGGCAAGTTCCACCTGCATCAATTGCTGCAGCTTGACCCTGAGCTGAAGGAAACCGAGAAATATATTTTCACACCTGGCAATGGGGACCGATTGATGATCCGCAATGCCGCAGGAGGTACGCTGGAGAAATCCGGGCGTGCAGTAGATGCAAGCTCAGGCGTTGAACTGAAGAACGGTGATCGGCTGAGCATCCCGCTGCAACAGGCGGATAAAACGATTTTGATCGAGTATTTGGTGTAACATGTTGGAGCTCAGTGAATGAGAGCTTTAAAAGACAGAATAAAATTTACACGTTAACGGAGAGGACAGAAAAAATCTGGAGAAGCGAAGCGTTCGCCTTTATCACCGGATATCAACCTTGAAAAACATATTCAAAGATATCTGGGGATAACAGCGATCGTAAGATTATTCTGTTATCGGAGTGGCAAGTGTAAATGAGATTTTTAGTCTTTTTAATTGAAATACAGGGAGGATATTGAATGAAACCGATTGTTAGAGAACATATTCAACAACTGGATGTATCACTGGGCGGAGGTATTGTCAGTGAGAAAATCAGAGTCGATACGATTGATAACCCGATTCTGATTATCGGTCTGGGTGGAACGGGGATTGACGCGCTGCTGCGTCTGAAATACCAGATTAACCGCCGTTTCAAGCTGCCGCAGGACCCGGTGTCCAAGAAAAAGATGGAGAAGCCTGACAACGTTGAATTTCTGGCGTTCGAGACAAACGAGCAGGATCGGGCGAAGAAATACAGAGGCATCGGACTTGATCCGATCAACGAATTTGTACTGCTGTCCAATGCCGAGATTGGCGGGCTTTTGCAGAATCGCAGTGTGCTGGAGCCGTATATCACGGACTGGCTGTCCCCTGAGCTAAGCATTACAGATGGCATGAACGGAGCGGCAGGGGTGCGTCAGGCAGGACGTTTGCTGCTGTTTACAAAGATCAATCAAGTCGTGCAGGCCATTGATAAAAAAATCAAGACCCTGTCCGTTGGCACGAACAAAAAACTGATGGTATTCCTGCTCACCGGTCTATCCGGGGGTACAGGCAGCGGCTGCTTCCTCGATATTTCCTATATCGTGCGCGGCATCATCGAGCGGGATCACGGTTCGGCCGGTATTGACCGTGTCAATACGCTCGGTTACTTGTTCACGCCAGACGTAAACCTGTCCAACAAAAGCCTGAGCGAGCACACACGCGAGTATATTCGCAAGAACGGATATGCTGCGCTCAAAGAGCTGGATTACTGGATGAACGTGGACAGTCGCGGTGAGCGGTTTACACAGAAGTACGGCAATATTTTGACTGTAAACTCGCCGCTGCCGCCATTTAACCTGTGTCACCTGATTTCGGCAACGAATACAGAGGGCAAACTGCTGGAGAACGCCTACGACTACTGCATGAACGTTACTGCGGAGAATATCACCAACTTTATCTCCAGCGAAGAGAAGCAGTCAGGCGAGGAATTTGCCATCCATGATTATATCAGCAACATTCGAACTAACATCGCACAGATGAACAAGGTGTACCCGGCCAACTATGATTACAACATCATCGGTGCTTCGTCCGCTGTACTGCCGATTGAAGAGATGACCACGTATCTGGCGTACCGGATGTTTGACAAAATGAGCACCATGTTCTCCAAAGCGCCGAATCAGGAGGATACCGAGAAGTTCGCCCGCAAGCTGGGCATCGATCTCGAAAGTGTGGTCAAAGCGTTTGAATCCCGCGTACCTGAGCCGCTGCCGGGTTACCAGAACAGCGAACGCCTGTCCTATGGCAACGTTGTGAAATCCCAGGTCGTCAACATGGACACAGAGCTGGAGCAGAACTTCCTGGCACGTGCCCGTGAGGAATACATCAAGGCAAAGAAACAGCTGCCAGGCGAGATTGCGGGTCAATTCACAGAGCAGATTCGGCGTATGTTTTTGCATCCTGAACAGGGGCCATTCTATGTATCTCGTTTGATTTATACGGAAAAAGGCTTCTGTGTACTGAAAATGATTCAGTCGTACATCGAAACGCTGCGCGAGAATGCCTTCCGTATTCCACGGGATATTGAAGCGGCTCAGGAGCAGTCCGAAGAGAAGCTGGGTGATGCGAAGAGTGCTTTTGTCTCCAAAGAGAAGAAAAAGAATGCTTATATAGAAGCTAAAATTCACGAGTACTGGCTGCATGCCGATGTGGAACGCAATGACCAAATGATTGAATTCTATGAAGACCTGTATGAACTGCTGAACCAGGAAAATAGCCGCATTTATAACGTATTTACCGAGACGCTGAATGCACTCAGCTCGATCTTTGCCAAGAACGGTGATCTGTTAACACGCGGCGAAGAGCAGACGGATCATAAAGGCAATAAGACATATTACTGGAACGTGGTAAGTGTGCCGGATATTGTGAGCGTCGTGGATGGGCTGCTGGACAAGCGCGATACGGACGATCTGATCCGCGACTTCTCGCGTGAGCTGCTGGAGAATTCGAGCCAGTGGGTGAAGGAAAACGAGATTGATATCGTCAGCTCGATCTCCGACTTCCTGAGTGAGAAGTTTGGCGACCTGATAACCCGCTCGATGGAGGATTTCCTGGTGATCAAATACGGGAAAGACGAGTCCGTCGAAAAATTCGTGGAGCGTTTTATCGCAGGCAAGCTGGATGACGAGGCCGTACCGGTATTTAACCTGAGCAACAGCACAGGCAGTCTGCACTTCCCTTCCTGGGGATTTGTGTCTGTGCCAGCACAGGCTCCGGGCATTCTGAAAGGCATTCGCAACTACCAGAACAATGCCGTGGGCAAATCCCACTTTACCGTGAAGGAGAGCGAAGTGCGGAACCGGATTTTCTGGCTGAACACCCGGAACGGGGTGCCGCTCTTTGTATATACACCGCTCAAGGTTTATGAAGAGAGCTATGAACGCACGATTTTGGACAAAGAGGGCATTGGACGCCATCTGGTGCAAACGGAGAAAAATAACTGGACCTATCTGCCGTCTCCAATTCCGGAGAAATCCTGGGGGGATGTCTACGAGAATGCACGCGTGAAGCAGTATAACGCAAGGGTTCGCAGTGAATTCGAGCAGGCGCTCGGATATCAGATCGTCATCGCTAAGTCGGTGGATGAAAATACGAGCAACCGCTATGCGATCGTAACGACAGAACCGTTTGACTTGTCCGCCAAGCTGGCTGTATACGACATGCGTCTCACATCAAACACACCAAACCTTGGTGAGGTGAAGCGGGCCGTCATTGAACTGAAGCGTCTGCAATCCGAAGGTTTGCCGCGCGTGGATGTAAAAGATATTTTCGGAAGCATTAATGAAGATATGGCCAAAGAAAACCTGGTACGCTCTCCGCAGCTGATCGTGCGGGTACGTGAGGAACTGGCGAAGATGAACGCAATTACCGCCAAAGTGGCTGAGCTGGAAGGCATTCTGGCACAATACCAGGACGAAGAGCAGTGGTATGACCGCTTCATCGAAGCCTTGTATACAGACACGATTGTTAAAAAGGGTGCGCTGTACGTCTACGACCGTGATGCAGAGGAGGACGCATGGGAGCCGTTTGCCAACTTGATGAAGAGCCGCAACTATGCGGAATATGAAGTGTTTGGCAACTTCCGCGCGTTATCCGAGAAGGATCGCAGCACACTGCTGCGAAAAGCTTCCCGCCGGGATAACGAGCTGACCGCTTCCGAGGATATTACACCGCTGCTGAGCAAGCTGGATGATCTGGCTGCGCTGTATATGGAATCCCGTGATCGTCTGGAATATGAGCGGGTTGAACTGGCGAACGGGGAAGACATCTATCAGTTCTACAGAACGATGTCGTCGAAGCTGAACGATATTCGCAGAAGACTGAAATAAGGTGGCTGATCGTATGAATGATCGATCCAATGCGGGAGCCGCAAATTACAGATCTTCGGCGCCCGGGACAGATGCTGGCAAGTACACCGCGATGAGCTTGAAGCGAGAGCTGAAGCAGTATGCGGCCCGGTATGCGGCTGAACAAGAACGCCAGGGCAGCCTGGGGGATGGACGCAGCAGCATCCATTATCCCGCCCTGTTCCTGTTTGTCGGTGATCTGGTCGCACCTGCGGTGTCTGCCGTAAGGCAGATTAATCGCTTGAAGTGGGATAACGAGGATGGCGTCGTTTACGTGCACATCGGCACGGAGCAGGAAAAAGAAAGCGGGGAGCAATCTCGCAAGGAAGGACGAGCGTCGGCTGAGCCCCATATGCATGCTTCATATGAAGAAATGACAGGTGGCAGTTCTGCTGTACCGAATGATGATCAGGTGACATACCATCACCTGCCGCTCTCGTCCTATCAGGCACAGCGGCCTTCCAAGACGCTGCGCAAGGACGTACACCGCAGCTTTCATGAGTCGGCGGAGGCATTCTTTGGACTAAATCGCACAATGCGGCGGGTAAGCAATCGTATTGCTGAATACGGACGTCTTTATTCATCCTTCGACCGGATTTATGTGACGGTAATCACCCGGGCAGATGATCCGCTGAATGTACTGCTTCCGGAAATCACCAAGCTGACCGAGACGATTCTGGCACAGTCCTTCAAATCGGTGCAGACCGATCTGCATGTACTGGTCAGCGAGATGGAGCAGGTGGAGTCTTTCGGATATGCGAGCGCAGCAGGGCTTGCCTTTCTGCGTGAACTGGACTACATGCAGTCGCTGGACTATACGTTCAGCGGCAGCCTGCTGGTGACAGAGGACGGAATTTCGATTCCGGTCACACATGCCGCGGCGCCTCTGTATGATCTTGTGTATGTGTTGTCCGACAAAAACGAACGCGGCACCGGTGTTCCCGGCGGATGGATCGAAAATGCGGAGATCATCTGCCGCATCTGTCTGCTGAAGAATCGCAAGCAGGATGAGGGGCATGAAGCTCGGGCAGCGATCGGCAGCACAGGAGCAAACACCTACAACAATACATCGTTCAAAAATAATATCCGCACCACCTCCGATCAGCACGGGTATGCAAGTGCAGGCTTTGCCGAGATCAGGCGGCCGAACAAGCCGATTGCACTCACCGTGTTATATCATCTGTACCGCTATCTGCTCGGCCGAATGCAGCAGGAGCCGGACTGGAGCATGAAGGAGAAGCTGGCCTTTTTCGGGCTGGATGCGGCTTCGGTGGAGCGTAAAGTGGAAGGTCTGCTGCCAGGGGATGATCTGATCGGCGGCATGAGCGGAATTATGACGCATAATCGCAGCTTTGCAGAACTCAAGCCGCTCTCCTTGCGAGAAGCGGAGCGGGCACTATATGGAGAGGGAGCGGAGGCCTACTTCCGTGATAACGTTGTTCGTCCGGTGCAGGAGCGTGTTCGTGAGCGCAGTTCCAGCGGGTCGCTGCGTCGTCAGGCCGAGCAGTCTCATATGGAGCGACCTGAGGCGGGTTACTTTCAATGGGCTGCATGGAGCGGCGGTGAGCCAGGCAGTGTGCGTGAGGCGCTGCTGGCCCTGATTCGGGACAAGGCAATGCAGCTCGAATCGGCACGTGCGCTGCTGGAGCAGCGGCAGCAGGAGCGGGTAGAGGATCAGCCGATCAAGCGAGCGTTTTTTCGTGATAAACAGAACGTACGCAATCTGATCGATTGTTTGCTGGAGCGTGTATACGTACCCAAGGTTTATTTGTTACGGCTGGAACATGAGCTGCATCTGCTTCGTATCTACGATTCGGAGATGGAAGAGCTGCACCGCTTCAGCCTTGAGGTTACGGTCTCGCTTGAAGCGTTGGAGCGTACACTGCGCGCAGCAGCAGAAGAGAGCATTGCTGCTGCCGATGAGTACATCGGTCAGAACGTAATGGAGTATTACGGCAAAGTGACGGAAGAACTGATCGCAGACCTGGAGGCCAGACGGGGACGGGATGTATGGTTCGAGGAAAGATATATGGGAGATATGAACCAGCTCGCCGCCATCGGCAGTGACCGATTGCTGCAGCGTCTTATGGATGTTTGCCGTGCACTGCTGCTCTCTGCCGAGCCGCTGCGGCTGCCATTTGAGGAGGAGCTGCTGCAGCGGGCCAATGTGACGATTACTTATCGGGATCGGGATGTACTGACTCGGGATGATCTGTTCCGCAGATTGTACCGCACATTGGAAGAGCAGGCTGTAGTTCGCATCAGAGTGTTTGACTATACGCAGGAGCATCGCTATGAAGAAAAGTACTTTTTTGGCGATCATCACAGTGCCTTCATGGATTACGCGGCACATGCCGAGGAGACCTCACGAATCTACAAGCTGGGTGTCGTATATGAGGAACGCAGCAGCGGTGTAGAGAAGCTGAATCTGATGGGTGGATTCCATCTGGAGGATCTGATGGTCTACCGCAATGGCAAAGTGTATTACGATTCGTATACCGAAAACGGCTATGAGCTTCACCCTGCGGAGCTTTTGGAGAAGCTGTCTCCGCTTCGATAAGGGTTAACCAAGTCAGCCTGCTTCTGGCAGGTTCTAAGAAAGGATGCATGCAGACATGCAGCGAAAAATCAATCTTCTCCTGGTCCTGTTCAGCCTGATTGGCGGAGCAGTGGGTTTTGCGGCAGGAGAAATTATGCTGCGTCAGTGGCTCGGGGAGATGCCGCGCCTGCTGCTGATGGGATTATATTTTGGCGTAGTGGCGCTTAGTGTTGGACTGTTCTGCTTGCTGGCAGAGATGATCTCGCCGCGTCTGAACGGCGCTTCGTGGAAGCTCAGATATTTGGGCCTGTCCTGGAAGCTGCTTGTCCCTGCAACACTGGCGCTGCTGCTGGTCGTTGGACTCGGCTTGCAGCTGCTGTATCAGATCAATCCGGGCGGGGCGAAGCAGGTTAAAGATATCATTCTGATGATCGACAACTCAGGCAGCATGAGCGAAACGGACCCGAATAACGGGCGGTTTGAAGCGGCGAAGCGTTTAATCAATCAGATGGAAAGTGACAAACAGGTGGCGGTCATTACGTTCCATGATCAGCCGCAAGTGCTGCAGCCCTTCATTGCAGTAGATAGCGAAGCCGCCAAAAATGAAGTGAATAGCAAGATCGACAGCATTGTGACCACATCGGGTGGAACCAATTTTGACACGGTGCTCAGAGAAGGCATGGAACTGATCAAGGGAAAACAGGACCCGAAACGAGGTACCGTGGTTATTCTGTTATCCGATGGATTCAGTGATGCAGATATCTCGGACATTTTGCCGCAGTATGTACAGGAACAGGTTGCCATCCATACGGTAGGTTTGAGCCTGGTAGACCCTTCGGGTACGGATTTGCTCAAGAGCATTGCTCAGCAAACCGGCGGCATGTACTATGATGTGCCGAATACAGGCGGCCTCAATGTCGCGTTCCAGCAAATTTACGATACGATTGATGAGCGTACGCTGGTGACTGAACGTACGGGCGCGATGGAACATAGCGTATATCTGGCGATCTTCCGTATTGCCGCCTTGCTGTTGATCGGTGTGGCTCTCGGCGTGTCATTAGGACTTGTGTTTGATAACCGTCATCTTGCGCTCAGTTTTGGTGTGGGCGGTGCCGTATCGGGACTGCTGGCTGGACTTTTGCTGGAGTGGGGGCTGGACGGCTCCAACGTGGGGGACGCTTTTGTCCGTTTGGGGGCAATGCTGATTCTGTCAGGGGTGCTTACCCTGTTCTCCTGGATTGTTCCGATTAAAGAAAACACACCACGTAAAAGCCGGGGACGCCGGGAGGCCGGAAGCGGAACTTCTTCTGCGGAAGGCTTCGGTCAACGACCAAGAGACACACGCAGCAAAGGATTTTAACATCGGGGAGGTCAATGAAATATGCAGTTTATGAATGCAGATGCTGATCCCTTGGCTCCCCGGATCCGCAAGCTGACACTTGCGGTGGACGATGGACGCTGCACGCTTCGCTGGCTGTGGCCGGAACAGCTGGAGGCGGTATATGTGGAACGTGTGGAGCTTAACCAAATGAACGATGATCGAGAGAGTGAAGATCACAGCAACGAGAGTTCATATAGGGGGCATCAGTCGTTGTCCTCACACGCACAAGGCAAGCTGAAGCTGTATACGAGAGAGGAATACAAGGCCAACAACGGGTATACGGATCGAATCACCGGTTTTGGTGCAATTCAATATACCGTGTATGCGTGTCTGATGCAGGAGGACGGACCTGTGCTGATTCGTCAGCAGGATGAGGAGAATCAGGGGATTGCAAGTGCAGGCAAGGCGGATATCCGCTTTGCCATTCGTTATAAGAGCGGTTTTTTTCAGAAACGCAAGACCGTATTCATGACCATAACAGCCGAAGTACCTGTGCCTAAGGAAGCGCTCTGTTATGTTCGCAAGCAGGGAGGGGTTCCACTGAGCAAGGAGGATGGGACGGTATATCCGTTTGTGAGTGATTTTGCGCCAGGGAAAAATGAAATGCCGCCCGTTGAAGTCGCCAAGGACGACTATGTGAGGTTATTCTTCACGGACGGCCCTAAATACGGAGCCGCCTATCGGCTGATATCCGATTGAACACACAGGACGATCGTATTACACAGATATGGGGAGGGGAGTGGCTATGAGTTTTTTTAGCCGGTTTTTGAAGAGACAGCAGCCGGAGGAGCGTCCGTTGTTCTACGACATCGTATGTCCGTACTGCTTCAGCAAATTTTCACCGGAAGAGGTGGTGTTCCGTGCGGCACATCATCGTGACGATGACGAGGACTACGCTCTTGGGGAAGATGCCAAGCTGAACCGATACCGGGAGCGCTTTGGGCTGGATACGGTGTTTGATATGGAAGCCGTGTTGTCGCCTTATGACGTGCCTGAGGAGCACCGAATCTATTCGGATAACATCGTGATGGGGCTTAATGATCGTTACGGTGTAGTCACACGCCGCCGCTTGTGCCCGCACTGTCATAATGAGCTGCCTGTAACGGCGGGCAAGGCCCCGAGCAATATCATTTCCATTATCGGGGCATCACAGGTGGGCAAATCGGTCTATATGACATCCTTGATTCATACGCTCCAGCATTACACAGCCGATCATTTTGATGCTGCGTGTATGCCGCTGAATGCCGAGATCAGCCGCCGCTTCCGTGCCGATTACGAAGAGCCGCTGTTCGAGCGCGGTGATCTGCTGGACTCCACGCAGAAGGAAAAGCTGCAGGAGCCGTTTATTTTCCAGTTTGTGTTCAAGGACGAGGATAAAGCGCCGCTGACGCTGGTGTTTTTTGACGTGGCAGGTGAAGGTATGGTGGAGCAGGACTATCTGGGCTTGCACGGACAGCATATCAAAAACTCGGCAGGCATTCTGTTTATGGTGGACCCGCTTCAGATTCGTTCCATTCGGGACAAAATTCGGATTAATCTCGGCAATGAGCCGGGAGAGTGGACGCCCAAATACGATGAGCCGCGCGATGTGGTGCTTACGTTGTTCGGTGACTTTATCGCTTATCAGGACAAGGCCAAGACCAATATCCCGACAGCTGTTGTGCTCACCAAAAGTGACATGCTGCACTCCCTCAAGGATGAGGAAGGGGATTACATCAAATCGAACAGTAACGTGTTCCGCAACATGGTGCATCGCGAGTGGTTTGACCTGACCGAGTTCGAAAATATTGACGGGGAGATTCGCCGTTTTATCGAGAAGGTGGATCGTCCTTTTAAAGGCACGATGGATGTGTACTTCAAGGACACCGCATATTTCGCTGTATCTGCACTGGGCAGCAATCCGGTGGATATGAAAATTCAAGGTGTGGTCAGCCCGATCAGGGTAGACGAGCCCTTTCTATGGCTGCTGTACAAGCTGAAATACATTGAGGGGAGAGTGGGATGATGCGTTCTTCCAGCACTCCGCCCATTGAACAGCAGATGTACACGAGAGAGCGGCGCGGGGTATTCCGTACAACAGAGGGGTTCGATACGGTGGCGGCATCGCCCGGGCTGGACCCTTCTTTTATCAAAAAAGTGCTTCATCCCTACTGCGTCTATGATGCTCCTGCAGAGCTGACAGGCCGGGGTGAGAAGGACGATAGCAAGTTTCCGGCTTCCATGCATATGCTGCATCTGGAGAGCGGCGAGACGATTCTGGGGCAAAATGTGTATCAGGCTGCGGACTTTACCGGGCTGCGCAGCGCCTTCTTCGCTCATAACTACGTTTTATCTCCGGCAAGCATGGAAGAGTATATGAAGCGTGTGGACTGGCTGGATACGATGTTTGCCACCTCCTATGATATAGAGCAGGGAACAGAGCTTCCAGCGCTCAGCAAGCTGCCTGTGACAGCAGGAAAATCGGTGCCAGCTGGAGACAGCGAAGAAAGATTCGGACCGAACACAGCACCCATTCAGATTCTGAGCGCCTTGAAGATTGATGAGACGATGTTCAAGCGTATGCTTTATGCTGTGATGCAGTCTGTCGCTGCACGCCGCAAGGTCTACATCGCGCTTGATGTGGCTGCGGAGGAAGTGGCGGCAGCCGCCAAGGCGCTGCTGCGTCTGCTGTACAGAGTTTTGCCCTATGCGTTCCGCCGGCTGCTTGGCTTCATGACCTTTGCCAAAGAGCCACAGGCCAAAAAGGGTATTCATGTTCAGTTTGTGGAGCGCGGCACACTGCGTCCCAAGGATCGGAACACGGAGAAGGATTTCACCTTTGATCTTGTCTCTGGACGTGTCACACATGCGGATGCTTCGGTAGCGAAGCTGCCATATGCTGAATTCGCATGGTTTCTGATGCAAGATCAGGCAAGGGCAGCATCATTCTACGAATTTGCCGATGAGATGCTCGCAGGCATGGAGCCTGGACGCGACCTTTCTATCGAGGCTTACGGGGAGTTATCCGTGTTCTACAGCCTGGATCAAGGCGTGGAAGATTTGTATCTGAATAACAAAAGCGAGGTCCTCAGCGGCTTGCTGACGTATCTGAAGCCGGAAGGTGCACAGCAGCAGCGTTCACGTCTGAACGAGCTGTTTCTGACCTTGCTCAGCCGGGAGCTGGACAGCGTACGGAGGGAAAATGTACCCGAGGAAGCGGTTGCCTCCCGCATCGGAGAGTATTTCCGGGTTGCTGCACCTGTGGTGAAGATCCGGATTGTGGATTATTTTATCTACGCGGTGAACAATGCGCGTGCGCAGAAGCGGATGCGTGCTGTTCAGGAACTGTATGCCATTCTGGATCGTGATGTACAGCTCCATCAAGCCTTCTTTGATAAGGTGCTGACCAATGCCTCGTTAACCAAGCTGCTGTTCGAACCGTATCTGGATCATCAACTGAAACAAACGGAGACCGCCGCTGGTATCATTGAGCTGGTTCAGCGGTGGGTTACAGCTCATCCGTCTGTCATCCAGTCGGCCCTGTTACTTGAACGTTCCTGTACCGAGCTGCGAGAAAGGCTGTGCTCTGCACCTGATCCGGTTCAATCTGCCAATAAAGCCCTGCAGCGGGTCAGTGTACTGGACCGGATTACCGGGAATCACGCACTGGAGCAAGAGATTACAGGATATATCGGGCAGTCAGAGGTTACGGCTGGTCCGGGTCAGCAGCCTGCGCATTCATTAGACCAACCAACTGCAATAGCCTCTGGCAAACAACCCGTATATCAGGAGGCATTAACCAAGCTGGCGGACAAGCTTGCTTATGTGATTAACCTCTTTATGATTGAGGACCTGGATCTGGAACGGGTGAATCGTGACCAGCTGCTTCAGATTGATATTCTCCAGCACGGAGATGAGGTGAGAGATTGGGCTGCACGTCAGGGCTCTGATGTTGCGGCAAGAACCAATATGATGCTGGCCGCCAGAGCCTGGCTCAGCGGGGATGGCAAGGCTGAAGAAAGCATGGAGTCCCTTTCTCTCGCCGAGCGTGATGAGCTTCAGCGCTGGACTCGCCGCTGGTTGGCTGCGGAGCTGCAGAGCCATGCAGGACCCGCAGCGTATGAGGCGCTACCCATGGCATTCTACCGCGGGGGAAGTGGAAGCAATCGGCTGGATTATTCGGGTTTGATCGAATTTGTACGCAGTCATACTGGTCAAGCTGAAGTGCTGTATAACTTCTTTGAATGGTCCGGCTCGCAGCGGATGTTTGTTCGTGCTTCCAATGCACATAAAGGGTATGCAGATGCAATCATCAACTACTTCAAGTCCCATGACCGGGAAGCGTTTCGTTCCAAGTCAGCATTCAGGCCGTATTATGCCAAGGCAGGAAAAGCCATGAAGCCTATCTATGATCGGGCAAAAGCAGAGCTTGCCTCCCCGCTCATGCGTATGCTGACTGGGCGGAAGAAAAAACGCTTGCTTGGACTGCTGCTAATTCTCATTGCAGGCATTGCAGGTGGATCGTATGCCTTGATGAGCAATAAGGCTGAACCTCAGGCGCAGCCCCCGGCCGAGCAGCAACCTGCGGTTCCGGCTAATCCTGAAGAGCAGCTACCAGACTATATAGCTTACATTGTTGCAGCCACCAAGCAGGAGGGAACAGAATCCCCGGCCCAATTGGTTATCCGTTTTCGAAGTGAGACGGGGGGGATTCCTTTTGAACGCGGTAAACTGCAGCTGCTCATGGATGATCAGAGTATGAAGGAACTCGACGTTACGGATCAGTGGCAAAGCTTGAACGCTGCTGGGAAGCCGGAGACAACGAATGATCCCGCATCGTCCTCGGACAGCTCGGCGAGCAGCAGCAGTGAATCCGGGTCAGGCACAAGTGAAGGCGCTGCAGGCGCGGATACTGCTGATTCCACAACTAGCGGAACAGACGGAATGCAGCAGCCAGGCGATGCTTCAACACAGCAGTCGGATTCAACCGTATCCGGTCAATCTGAGGCCGATCAGGGGAAGGGTGAAGGCAGCAGTGATGCAGAAGCAGGCAAGCAGGGAGAAACCGATAACAAGGGTTCGTCTGAGGGTCAGACTGCTGGAGGCATCACAGGTAGCTCCAAACCACTGACTGCGGCAGAAGCGGAGCGTTTGTATCCTTATGGCATGCAGATCGCATTGCCGGAAACTGTTCAGCCCGAGCATGTCGTGAGCATTCAGCATGAGGCACAGGGCTCGAAGATCGTAATCGATTTGATGCCGGAGCCGAGCTGAATTCATACCTAGAGGTGATCCTGAAGCGCAGGTTTCAGGGTCATCTTTTTTTAATAAAACACAACCTGCGGAGAATCAATCCAAATGATCATGGTTTGTTCACAATATAGACATAAAATAATTGATTCAAATTAAGGACAGCTTCACGAAGTGAAAAAAAGCACGGAATCATTGAGAAATACTCTCATATAATAAGTGGCATGTCGCCTTGCAGAACACTGAATTAGGACAGAAAAATGCTTATTTTATCAAAAGATAGAGCATTTCCTGTTGACAAGTGATAATGATTATCAGTATCTTTAGTATAGTTGATTTATCGTTTTCGTGTAAATCAATGAAGCGTCGGAAAATGCAGAATATCACATCAATATATATTGTCAATTTCGTTGTCGTGACTATAGCCGGAATACATAACCGGGATTAATGAGAGAGGGATGATCGCATGTTTCGTCTGGAGACGTCCAAGCTGGATATCGCTTATGAGGAAAGACTGATCGTTGAGAATCTGAACATCCAGATTCCCCAAGGTAAAATCACCGCACTTGTTGGAGCCAATGGCTCGGGGAAATCCACCATTCTGAAGACGATGGCACGTATTATGTCTCCGAAGTCAGGAAGTGTGTTACTTGACGGCAAGTCCATTCATAAGCAATCCACACGTGAGGTTGCCAAGCAGCTTGCGATTCTGCCTCAGAATCCTACAGCACCAGAAGGTCTGACCGTTACCGAGCTTGTTTCTTATGGCCGTTTCCCTTATCAAAAAGGATTCGGTTCCATGCGTGCAGAAGACAAACGCATGATTGAATGGGCGATTGAAGTGACGGGCATGACGGAATTCCATGATCGTCCGATTGATCAGCTGTCGGGTGGACAGCGTCAGCGTGCATGGATCGCTATGGCTCTAGCACAGGAAACAGATATTCTGTTTCTGGACGAGCCGACGACTTTCCTCGATATGGCTCACCAGCTGGAAGTATTACAACTGCTGGAGCATCTGAATGCGACCGCTAATCGTACCATTGTAATGGTTGTCCATGATTTGAACCATGCATCCCGTTACGCGCAGCATATGATTGGCATCAAGAAAGGTGCAGCCGTTGCGCAAGGTTCCCCGGTTGAAGTGATGACTTCGGATGTACTGCGTGAAGTGTTTAATATTGAAGCAGACATCGTCATGGACCCGCGTTCGAATGTACCGCTCTGCCTGCCATATGCGCTCGCTGGTGAACGTCAGAAACCTGCCACCCCTGAAAAAGTGATCAACAGTGCTATGGTGCATGCAGGTCGTGCAGAGCAGCATCGTGTTCAAGCCACAGGTAGTTAATGAATTAAAATGGACCTTGTGTGTCCTCTACTATAAGAATGAAGCCGCTGTGCGTTGTTTGCACGCGGCTCGTTCGCATTCATGGGAGGTTTCAGCTTATGGGCGACATCAACTATACCTGGCTAGAGCAGTATGCACGCTTTACGATGAGTACTCCTCAAGATGCCGCATACGCGGCATCTCTTGCATCGCTGCGTGACGCTGAGCAGGCGAGAGTTATGCTGACAGCTTATAACGAGCATTTACGTGCGGACAGCCTGCAAACTGCAGCCGTGTATTTCATGCATTCCGTTCGCGGATTGCTGCTGGGCATTCATTATATGAATGCCATGTGTGATAAGGTATTAGATCTCTCTCTGGACAATATCCGGCTGCATCTGGTGGTCAAGGACGGGTATCCAGCATTCCTTTTCCAACTGACAGATCGGACCGAGCGAGCTCATCCAGCCCCTCCGAACGAGGGTGGACATGCTTCCAATGAAGCAGCCACTGCCGCAAGACTGGTTATGCTCACATCATATTACAGAGAACAGCTCCGGCCTTTAATAGAAGGGGTGGCAATGGCTGGCGAGGCAAATACAGGGCAGATGTGGGCACAGCTTGCATCCATCCTGAGATGGTTCAAAACGCTGGCTACCCAGATGGACATTACAGATCATGAGCGTGAAGCTGTTGTTCAGGGATATGAACATGTGATTACGATGTCGCCAGACATTCTGGGATTGCGTAAAAACCTGCTGAAATTCAAACCGGTAGAGATAGACAGTCCCTATCAACCCGGGGAAAAGACGTTAATGAAATCAACCTGTTGTTTGCATTATAAGGTGTATGGCGGTCAGGATTATTGTTATACCTGTCCCAAGCTGAGTAAAGCTGAGCGGCAGACGCGATATGAGGCAATTCTGGCTTCCCGGTAAATTTGATGTATGCAATGGAACAGGGCTATAATGGAAGACAGGTGCGGGCTGTATCTTTTCAAGCTTCATTAGCCAGAGGCTGGTTATAGTCCAAGTGCCTTTCTTAGTTATCGTTCGATTGCCTTTCAATATTGTAAAAATTAAACTATGCCATAGGAGGAATCAGCAATGTCCGTATATTCATACAAAGCAGTAACCACCGGGAATCAGGAAGTGCCGCTGGATATGTATCAAGGCAAGGTGCTCGTCATTGCGAACACAGCCAGTCAATGTGGACTCACCCCGCAATACGGTGATTTGCAGAAGCTCTATGACCGTTATCGCGATCAAGGTCTGGTCGTGCTTGGTTTCCCTTGCAATCAGTTTGGTGGTCAGGAGCCGGGGACAAGCGAGGAGGCGGAGTCCTTTTGCCAGATCAATTATGGCGTGAACTTCCCGGTCTTTGCCAAAGTGGATGTAAATGGAGAAGGGGCTCATCCTTTGTTTCAATATTTGAAGCAGCAGCAGCCTGGTGTGGGTGAAACGAGTGATATCCAATGGAATTTCACCAAGTTCCTTGTGAACCGCGAGGGTGAAGTTGTTGGCCGCATCGAACCTAAGGAATCTCCAGAGTCCATGAGTGCTGCTATTGAGCAACTGCTTGCATAAAACGAATGTTATAACGTGTGACATGTGAGGTCACACATAACGAAAAGCCCATCCTTCTGTAATTAGAGGGACAGGCTTTTTTTCTGTTTTCCATGGATATGAACTCATGAATACTGTGATACTTCTGCGAAAATTGAACATATTGGGTAGCATAAGTGAGTTGTGGTTCGGGAAAAATGAGCGTACTGAGAAAAAGAGGATTGAGGCAGCAAGATTTCATTTTGAAATGACAAATAAAAAGATTTTGGCGAAATCTCTTGCAATGTGAAAAAGATCACATTATAATGAGTGTACAAAGTGAAATAAATCACATAAACCATCGATTTTGTAGTGAAATGTTTCACAAATACTCAAGCAGTGATTACAATGACGTTTATCTTTCATCATTTTTATATACTCCAAGGAGGAACTACCTATGAAAATCGCCGTGATCGGATGTACACATGCAGGGACAGCAGCCATCGTGAATACCGCCAAACTTTACCCGGATGCAACCATTACCGTATATGAACGCAATGACAATATTTCCTTCCTGTCCTGCGGCATTGCGCTTTACGTTGGTGGAGTGGTCAAAGACCCGGACGGCCTGTTCTATTCTTCGCCGAATCAATTGGCAGACCTCGGTGTAGTGACCAAAATGCTGCATGAGGTTACCGAAGTGGATGCCAAAGGCCACAAGCTGCGGGCTAAAAATCTGCAAACCGGGGAAGAATTAGAAGAACCATTTGACAAGCTGATCGTAACTACAGGTTCTTGGCCAGTTGTTCCGAAGCTGGAAGGCATTGAGATGGACAACATCCTGCTCTGCAAAAACTACAATCACTCCAATACGATCATCGAAAAAGCAAAAGACGCCAAACGGGTAACCGTGGTTGGTGCAGGATATATTGGTGTTGAACTGGTTGAAGCGTTCCAGATGAACGGCAAGGAAGTGACGCTGATTGACAGTGTGGATCGTATTTTGAACAAATATCTGGACCCTGAATTCACGGATGCAATCGAGCACACCTTGACGGAAAAAGGCATCACACTTGCTCTGGGCCAAACCGTGCAGAAGTTTACTGGCGAGAATGGCAAAGTCACCAAAGTCATCACGTCCAAAGGGGAGTTCGAGACGGACCTGGTCATCCTCTGCATCGGGTTCCGCCCGAACACGGAGCTGCTCAAAGGCCAGGTGGATATGCTGCCGAACGGAGCAATCATCGTGGACAAATATATGCAGACCAGCCAAAAGGACGTATTTGCAGCAGGAGACAGCTGTGCGATTCATTACAATCCAACAGGCAAAGCTTCCTACATCCCGCTTGCCACCAATGCGGTTCGCATGGGTACACTCGTTGCACGTAATCTGGTTCGTCCAACGACTCCATATATGGGAACACAAGGGACATCGGGCATTAAAATATATGAGCAAAACATTGCAGGAACGGGCATGACCGAGACATCGGCCGCCGAGGAGGGCTTGATTGTGGAAGCGGTGGTGCTGGAGGACAGCTATCGCCCGGAATTTATGCCAACCGCAGAGAAGCTGCTGCTGAAAGTGATCTATGAGCAAGCAACCCGCCGTATCGTCGGCGCACAGATTATGTCTCAAGTAGACCTGACTCAGTCGATCAATACAATCTCGGTCTGCATTCAGAACAACATGACGGTGGATGAGCTGGCGTTTATCGACTTCTTCTTCCAGCCGCACTACAACAAACCGTGGAACTTCCTGAACACTGCAGGTTTGCAGGCGCTGCCACCAGTAGAGGTTAAAGCACCGGCGTTGGTGTAAGGCATCAAGGCAATAACACCATTGGGTACGACTTAGTAAAGTAAAGCTTAATAAGCTGATTCAGTTAGAACAGATGCTGAGACACATCTAGTGCTGTTAAACAAATGATATGGAGTTATGAAGAACCAAGGCTGGCGGGAATACCGTCAGTCTTTTCTTTTGCTATCCTGAATAATGAACAGAGAATTATTGTGATTATTTGCACAAAGTTTTATGTACAGCCGATATACAATAAATACATAGATAGAAAATTACATTTTGAGACGGATAGAAGAAAAAGGAGAGGATGACTTATGGCGGCCAAAACACCTCTTGAGGTTGCACAATATACAGCACAGACTGGGATGAAAAAAGCACAGAATCCAGTGTCCTCGGTGCTGATTCTCGGTTTTCTGGCCGGGGCATTCATTGCGCTCGGATTTCTGCTGGATATTCGTGTTATCGCGTCTGCACCAGCGGAATGGGGCAGCATAGCCACATTTATTGGAGCAGCCGTGTTCCCGGTGGGGCTCATTCTGGTATTGATCGGCGGCGGGGAGTTGCTGACAGGTAACATGATGGCTGTACCGCTTGCGGCAATTACTCGTAAAATCACACCCGCTAGCATGCTGAAGAACCTGCTGCTGGTGACGCTTGGCAATCTGCTGGGTGCACTGTTTGTTGCCTTTTTCTTTGGTCATGTACTGGGTCTTACTGCAGATGGCGTATATCTGACCAAAGTGGTTGATATGGCAGGACACAAGCTGCACGATAGCTTCTTCCAGGCTTTTATATCCGGTATTGGCTGTAACTGGCTGGTGGCGCTTGCTGTATGGTTGTCCTATGCTGCGGATACGATGAGCGGTAAAATTCTGGGTATCTGGTTCCCGACGATGGCCTTTGTCGCTATTGGCTTTCAGCACGTTGTAGCAAATATGTTCCTGATCCCCGCAGCGATCTTCGAAGGTCATTACACCTGGGGACAATATGTCATGAATTTTATTCCGGTGTGGCTGGGTAATCTGACAGGCGGGGCTTTATTTGTAGCGGCTGCGTACTGGATGGTCTATCTGCGCAAGACTGAGCCGGTAGTGAAATCTGAGACGACTGCTCCTGCTTCTGCTGCGGTTAGCTCTGTGGAGGCTGATGCAAGAGGCATGTGGAGCAAACAGGCTTAACAAACGGGCAGAGCGTTCAATAAACGAAACTATACATGCGGCCAGGCGAACAAATATGCAGGTAAGCAAACAGATATGCAAGCTTAACAAAGATGATTCATCTCATAGATGGCGTGACCATTGGTCCTGTCCGCAATGAGATGTGATCATCTTTTTTGGTATTATCCTAAAATAACGCAAAATAAATTCGCCATGAAAAGGTTCGGGGGAACGAAACCTGTCCATGGCGAATTTCGGGAGTGGTCCATGATATGGCATGAGGAGGAAGTGGGGAAACACTAGCCTAATGCCTTGTTTTTAATTTACCCCCGGATTTCAAGAATGAATCACACAGGTGAAAACTTTTTTTTCAGCTCGCATAAGGACAGAAAAAGCGTTGAAATCATGAAGATTGGGCGAATTGTTCCTGTTCTCTTTACGGTATGACTTTGAAAGGGATATCATATAGGGATAGCTGTTGAAAGAGGGGGAGCCAGAAGATGATCGATCAGGAGAATGGTGTGTTTCCAGCGGTATGCCCGCTCGATTGTCCAGACACATGTGGTCTGCTGTTACATAAAGAGAACGGTAAAATTGTAAAGGTCACCGGGAACCCGGACCATCCGATCACAAAGGGTGCGATCTGTAATAAAGTTCGAAATATGACGGAGCGGGTATATCACCCCGAGCGTCTTCAATATCCGATGAAACGTATCGGCGCCAAAGGCGAAGGCAAGTTCGAGCGGATCAGCTGGCATGAAGCCATTCAGGAAATTACGACAAGGTTCAAGGAACTGTCCGCAACCTATGGACCCGAGAGCATCCTGCCATACAGCTTCTACGGCAATATGGGCATACTCGGGGTGGATGGCATGGATCGACGTTTCTTCAATGCGCTGGGAGCAAGCGTGCTGGAGCAGACGATCTGTAATGCTGCGGGCAATACAGGCTGGAAATATACGATGGGAGCCAACCGCGGCACGCTGCCTGAGGATACGGAGCATGCCGATCTGATTGTTGTCTGGGGCGGGAATATCGTTAGTACGAACATGCATCAGGTTGTACTTGCAGAGAAGGCACGCAAGAACGGAGCCAAAATCGTAGTCATTGATGTACATCGCAATCGTACGGCGCAATGGGCAGACTGGTTTATTCCACTCTATCCGGGTACAGACAGTGCGCTGGCGCTGGGGTTGATGCATGTGCTGTTTGAGCGTGGACTTACGGATGAAGCGTTTATGCAAAAATATACCGTGGGACACGAAGCGTTGCGCGAGCATGTGCGCAGTTACACCCCGGAGCGTGTAGCACGTATAACAGGTGTACCTGTGGAAACCATTGTGGAGCTGGCTGAGCTGTATGGCGGTGCTCAGGCCGCTTACATTCATATTGGCAATGGTCTGCAGCATCATGACAATGGCGGCATGAACGTGCGCAGCATTGCCTGCCTGCCCGCAATAACAGGGCAGTGGCTGCAGCGCGGCGGCGGTGCGGTGCGCACCAACAGTTATGCGAGCACGAATAGCGACGCGCTGGAGCGGCCGGACTTGCGGAAGCATGCTGAGCCGCGAGTGGTAAACATGAACCGGATTGGAGAAGCGCTGCTGGAGGCAGAGCAGCCGATCCGTGCGCTGATGGTGTATTGCAGCAATCCGCTGGTGGTAGCACCGGATACCGAGCGGGTGGAGCGAGGTTTTGCACGAGAGGACTTGTTTACCGTCGTTCATGATCTGTTCATGACCGATACGGCGAAGTACGCCGATATTGTGCTGCCAGCGACCTCATCCTTTGAAGCAACCGATCTGTACGCCTCATACTGGCATCAATATGTTCAGCTGCAGGAGCCGGTCATTGCACCGATTGGAGAGAGCAAAAGCAATGTAGAACTGTTCTCGCTGCTTGGACAAGCAATGGGGTATGACACGGACATTTTTGGTGAAACGCCGGAGCAGATGATTGAGAGTGCATTGCAGGAGACGGGAAATCCTTATATGAACGGGGTAACGTTGGAGCGCCTGAAGCAGCAGCGTTTTGTGAAGCTTGATATGTCGGCACACGTCTCCTTCCTGGAGCACCTGCCAACACCATCCGGCAAAATTGAATTATATTCAGAGCAGATGGAACAAAAGGGACTGCCGCCGCTGCCAACCTACTGTAACCTGGTTGAAGGCTATGATGGCGAGAATCCGGCGGGACCCGCTGATGCGTATCCACTGATGTTTATTTCACCGCCGAACCATAATTTTCTGAATTCCAGCTTTGGCAATTCGTCGAAACATCAGCGGATGGAGAAGATGCCATTATTGCAGATGCATCCAGAGGATGCAGCGCGCCGTGAGGTGCAGGATGGCGATTCTGTTGTCGTATGGAACGAACGTGGACGTATCGAGTTAACGGCCAAAGTGACAGACGCGATGCTTCCGGGTACGGTCATCAGCCAAGGATTGTGGTGGGACGGCGAGGGGAAGAAACAGCGCTCGAACTCACTGACATCCAATCGGTTATCGGATATGGGCAATGGGGCTACCTTCTTCTCGGCCACTGTTGAAGTGAAGCGGCAGTGAGTGTGCTTGCAGGCTGATTTTAATGATGTAATATAGATTCATATTATATTTTGTAACTTACAGGCTTCCGCTGTGGCTGGTCTTGCCACATATGCGGGAGCCTTTTGTGCGGACACAGGCAAGCAGCTAGTGGACTAAGGAGTTTGAACGAAAATGATGAGATGGCTGGATAACTATCCAAAAGAAGTGAAGGTGTTTTTGCTCGCAAGTCTGGTGAATGCGACAGGCAGTGCCCTGATGTGGCCGCTGACTACGATGTATGTCTTTGACGAGCTCGGACGAACGATGGCTAATGCAGGTTTTGTCATTTTGATCCAATCCTTGGGCGGAATCGTTGGACAGCTGCTTGGCGGTTCATTGTACCATCGTGTAGGTGTGAAGAAGTTGATCATTGGATCGCTGGTATTCAATGCTGCAGGATTGTTTGCGTTGCCCTGGATCAGTGCGTACTGGGTTGTCTTTATCTGTGCGATGGGCTGGATCGGGCTGTTCAGTTCCTTGTCAATGCCAGCGATTCAAGCGTTTATCGGTTTTCGGTTTGCAGAGCGGCGCGGGGAGCTGTTTAACATTATTTATGTTGCGAACAATATCGGTGTAGCGATTGGAACGGCGCTTAGCGGTTTTCTTGCTGACTTTTCATATCACCTGAGCTTTGTACTAAACGGCGTGACCTCGGCAGGCTTTGCCGTATTTTTCTGGTTTTATCTATCCCGGATTGAACCAGAGCAGGGCGAAGTGCATCTGACGAAACGGTTGACGACATTACCTGCTGGTCCGGGCATCTGGGCACTGCTGAGCAATACCCGGCTGTATCTGTTTATGAGTCTGGGCGTGCTCTTTCTCTTGTTTGGCAACTCGATCTGGAATACGGGAGTGTCGCCTTATATCATCGCAGAGGGTATGGAAAAACGAATGTACGGCCTGCTCTGGACACTTAATGGTGTATTAATCTTTGTGGGACAGCCATTCACCAGTTGGGTGAAACGTACGATGGCTCGAACTTCCACTGCACAGATGACAGCCAGTGCTGTATTCTATGGATTTGCATATGTCGTCATGATTGCCATGTACAACTATCCGGGCATGGTGCTTGCGATGGTACTTGCTACCTTTGGGGAGATGCTGATCTCGCCGGCAACGCCAGCTTTTATCTCCGAGCATGCCGGAAGAGCAGCCCCTTTTTATATTGGCGTGTCGGGTGGAATCGGCTCCATTGGCCGGGTTATCGGGCCTTACATGATGGGTGTTATGTATGATCAGCAGGGGCTGATCGCGGTGACTTGGCTGGCGACAGGCATGGCAGTCATTGCTCTGCTTGGATTTGTACTTCATGCTGCGTTGAATCGCAACCGCGAAATTCGGGAATATGGCATGGACTCCCAGGGAGAATGACTTGATCGGCATGGATGGATAAAGTATAAAAAATAGTTCAACTTATCAAATCTATCTAAAAATGAGATTGACAAAAATGTTTATATATGCTATAATTTACATATATAAATTTTCCGTATATAATAAGGTTCTCCTGGCCAGGGGGAACCTTATTTTTGTTTATACGGGAGGAACATGTCATGAGCCAGAAAGCTTCCAGCATAACGTCTCTGATTTCAGCTTTTGCCCGAGCCTATCATGTTGAACATGATGAACCACTTGTTTTTAATGATTTTGCAGCCAGAGAGCTGATCACTTCACAGGAATTAGCGGATATTAGTAAAAACATGATACAAGGTATCCATTTTTTTCACCCGGATGCGGATCGCACATTCGAAGGTCAATCTGATCGTATGTTAAAATGGATCACCCAAGTCCAGCTGGCCCCGATCACCTTATCTCGTGCCGCCTATAGTGAGCAGGTCATATTGCAGGAAACGGCGCTTGGCTTGAAGCAGGTGGTCATTCTTGGCGCGGGTATGGATACATTTGCGGTTAGACACCCGGAGCTGGAGGATACGCTGGATGTATTCGAGGTGGATCTTCCGTCCACACAACAATTGAAAAGGGAACGGCTGCACCAGGCGAAGCTGGTTATTCCACAGAATCTGCATTTTGTACCTATGGATTTTACCCGAGATGCGGTAAGTGCAGATTGGACAGATACAGCAGGCTTGGGCAAGGTGAAAACCTTGTTTACGCTGCTGGGGGTTACATATTATTTGTCCAAGAGCGATATCTCCCGCCTGATGTATCATATATTTACAGAAATGCCTGCTGGAAGCTCTATTGTGCTTGATTACGCAGATGAGCATCTCTTTCAAGAGAAGGGTCAATATCATCGGGTCGAGCATATGGTGAAAATGGCGAAAATGGGCGGGGAGCCAATGCAATCCTGCTTTACGTATAAGGAAATGGAACAGCTGATGGAGAATGCAGGTCTTCTCATCTATGAACATCTGACACCTGAGGATATTCAGAACCGATACTTCAGAGATCGCACAGACCATTTGTCTGCCTTCGAAACCATCCATTTTATTCATGCGGTAAAAAAGTGAAACCGGTCTATGCAGTATAGGTGCAGCGCTATATAGTGGCTACACAGATGCATCATATGTTACAGATACAAAAAAACACCAAAAGCCCGGGGAGGCCTAGCAAGCCTCTCCGGGCTTTTGACGTTCACTATTGCGTTACTTGCGATTCTGCGCAGCACGCTCTACAATCATTTCTGCGAATTCTTCAGCTTGTCCCTGGATTGCAATTGGATCAAAGTACCAGTACCGGTCCTCCTGCAATTCGTATACCTGATTGTTTTTCACCGCAGGCAGGGACTTCCAGATGGAATCACCTTGATAATTTTTATTGTTCTCACCAACGGTAAGGAAAATATGATCGCCTGCATAATCACCAACAACCTCACGTGAAATCTCTTTCCATTGGGTATCACCCATCAGTTCTTTTCTGGTCCGCTCAAGCGGAGTAAGTCCCAAAGCACGGTAAACCGCTTGTCCTCCTCGCCCAAAGTTATCTCCATATCCGTAATAACTTTTGTCTGATACTTCAAGGATCGAGAAGGTTTCCTCTGGCCGTATGACTGCACTCACCTTGGCACGAGCGGCTTCGATCCGTTCATCGTACGTTTTCAGCCAGACCTCAGCTTCTTGGGATTTGTTCATAAGCTCTCCGAAGCCACGAATTTCATCATGTACATTCGTAAATGTGCCGTAAGGTATGACTACGGTAGGTGCGATTTTCTGATAATTTTCAATTTCCTGAGCCTGGTCAGAGTAGGTGATAATTAGATCCGGATTCAAGGCAGCAACCTTTTCCATGGATACAGCATTCCGATCACCAATACTTTCGATGCCCGTTACCTGGTCCGAATAGAACGGGTTCTCCAGATAGTATTGGACAGCACCAACGGGCTTGATACCCAGTGCAAGCAGATCACTTACGTACATGTCTGTAACAATGCGTTGGGGTTCAGCCGGGATTTCAACATCCCCGCTTAAAGACTTGTAGATTCGTGTAGCTTCGGACGGGCCCGAACCGGATGACGTCTCTGTGTTGGCTTCGGAAGTTCCGGGTGTGGCTTCTGTTCCGGCTGTCGAGGTTTGTTTCGTCGCAGGGCTGCCTGCTCCGCCACTGCAAGCGGTCAATACCATAATCATAGCAAGCATGAGCAGCAAACCGGAAAATTTGTTTTTAACAGGATACATGTAATAATTCCTCCTATGTAAATTCTACAAATAATAATGATTATTATTCTCATTAATAACATAGAGGAAGATGTGTTATTTGTACATGGACAACGATGATTACTAAAGCATGGACAGATGTGATGTGAAGTGATGCATGATGTGTTTCAATTGCTTCATCATGGACAGAGGATCAAACCCGTAGAACATGTCCGCTTCAATCTCGTATATACATCCGTTACGAATGGCTGCGAGGGTACTCCAGGATTCTTCATTCATTCGTGAAATCACGGCTTGCTGTTCTGCAGCTTCTTCAGGATAGGCCACAAATATGTAATCTGCGGCATACAGATGAATATCGGACAAAGGCACATGGATGTATCCGTTTGGCAACCGCCCATCCTTGAGCATTCGTGTCGGCGGTTTAAATCCAAGAGACTCATACAGAATATGAGAAGCTCTGCCCCAGCTATGACCAAAGACGTATGCACCTTGTTCCCCATTCAGGAATAAACATACCGCTGAACCGCGATGTTCGCCGATCAGATTGTCCAAGATCTCATTGGCATCCTGCTCCAGCTGGTGATAATGATGAATGATGGCTTGAGCCTTGGACTCTAGTCCCGCCATTCTACCGATCTGGATAAACTGCTGCTGCCAGTCCACTTCTTCAAACGGCATCAGAATGGTTGGTGCAATCATTCGTAATTCATCCAGAGCCGGATGGGGTGCATAGCCGATGATGATGTCGGGATTCACCTCTGCGATCAACTGCGGATGAGCTAACAATTCATGCTCTGCATACTGGCTCATTTGATGTCGTACATGCTCATCAAGACCGGATTCCATCCAGCTCGCAACGGCGCCCATGTGGGGAATACAGCCCAGTGCCAGCAGGGAAGCCGTGTAGTTGTAGGTCAGAGAGACGATTTTCTTCGGGGTGTGGCGGTAATGGGTAGGTGCTGCGCCAACGATTTGTTTGAACTTGCGGCTCAGATAGAACGAATCTTTATATCCGGTGAGTCTGGCCAATTCCTGTAATGTGGGACTTCCCAGCAGCAGATGTTCTTGAGCCATCCTGATCCTTAAACGGGATACATACTCGACAAAGGTAAGGCCGGTATAGCGTTTGAATTCCCGCGAAAAATGTTCCGGGCTTACGTTCGAGGCCTTAGCCATCTGCTCACGGGTCAAAGGGTATGCATACATCTTATGAATATGGCGGAGTGCACCATCAAGCCAGGAGTGATCTGGTTGAGGTGCAGTAGCAACTTGATCTTGTAGCATGCCCAGAAGTTCATAGAAAAGAATGTGCACTCTGAACGAACTTGAATTGTGGCCTTTCGCGCATACCTTGGCCAGATCTGCTGCCTTGTCCACAATCAGGTGGCTGGATACTGGAGCTCGGGACCCGAATGGCCAGAAGCGATGCTGTTGATCGGTAAAATCAAAAGCGATGGCGATACCCTGTACTGGCGACAGGGAACCCCGATAGCTGTCATGCTGCAGCAGGCAGCCTGACCGGCGAATGAAGGCGGAGCCGGCAGTTAGTGTCAGTTTGCCATCTGCTCCAATAAGCCGCGCCTGACCTGCGGTTATGACGTATAATACATGGAGTTTGCTCCATGATTCCTCGATATGGGCAAACGTTTCACGGTCGTGAATCTGCACGAGATGTCTCAGCTTGAATGGAGCATCAGGAACAGGCTCCATGTACGTTAAGGAAAGCCGATGTTGTGCGTTGGCTGGATCGGTAGGCGGGTTGTTTTTCATGACGTAACCTTCTCCTTAAACATGATCTTGAAGGGCTATATACAGTATTGCTCTTCTTGTACTGGTCAAATTGTTGAATTTGAACTATTATGCAGTATATACGAAAAATAAAACATCGTGGACTATCGGTCAAAAATTGTACTTATTTCTGCGAAAATAATATAAAATGGTTGAAATCGCTATCACCAGAGACTATAATGATTATGTCGAAACGTTTCAATCTAGCATTTATAGCAGAAAGACCATGTTCTTGTTTAGAAGCATAACAGAACATAATAATGAACAAGCCCTATTGCGGCGAATGTTTTTCCTGTTTATAGGCAGGGGGACTGGCATAGCAATCAGGAATTATTTTTTTGGGAACACCTCGAAACGTTTCGATTGCGCAGGGTAAGGGAATGACTAAGGTAGTGAACAGGTATGCATAGTATTGGTTTGTATGCCATACGTGCTGCCTGATGCAGATATATGAGCGGCAGACTATGTAAGTTGAACTATTTATTTACACGTGAACGGAGAGGACAGAAAAAACCTGAAAAGCGGAGCGGTCGCCTGAAAGCTTTCTGAAAGAAAGCTACATCGGAAGCATACGCTTATCACCGGATTTTTCCCTTTAGAAAAGGGAATCCAAAAAAATCTGGGGATAACCGCTACTCTCCAGGTTGTTCTGTCATCGGAGTGGATTGTGTAAAATCTTTAGTTCAACTTATATAGCAAGCAAGAAGGGGCGAACGGGGAATGGCAACGATTAAGGATGTGGCTAAGCTGGCGGGTGTAGCACTCTCGACTGCCTCTTACGCACTGAATGGGGACAGCAAGGTTAGTGCGAAAACCAAAGCGAAGGTGCTTGAGGCAGCACGGGAACTGAATTACCGTAAAAATGGCTTTGCCATGGACCTGAAGCGGAGCCGGACGAATACGATCGCACTCATCCTGACGGACCTGTCCGGGCCGTATTATTCGGAGCTGATTCGCAGTGTACAGGATGTAGCACTGACGAACGGATACGATCTGATTGCATGCAGCTCCATGGGTGGACGGGATTCAACAGCAGTACGTTTTTTACGTGAAAAAAGAGTGGACGGTGCCATTGTGCTGGCTCATAACATTCACGATGACATTCTGGTGGAATCTGCCGGAACGCGCTTCCCGATCATCGTTATGGATCGCCAGCTGTCCGGTGACCATCTGGTGAACGTGCTGGTTGATGGTGAGCAGGGAGGATATCTTGCCACTCGTCGTCTGATCAGAGGCGGTCACGAGAACATCGCTTATGTTAGCGGGCCAGCCAACTCTTATGATAATGCGCTGCGTTATCAAGGCTACCTACGGGCAATGCGGGAAGCAGGGCTGGAGGAGAAATCCAGGTGGCGGCTGAACGGCAATTTCGTTCGCGAGGGCGGCTTCAGTGCTACCAAAACGATGATCATGCAGGGCGAGCTTCCGTCTGCTGTATTTTATGGCAATGACGAGATGGCGATCGGCGGACTGAAGGCTTTTGCAGAGAGTGGCATCTCGGTGCCCGAAGATATTTCGGTGATCGGCTTTGATGACATCCAGCTGTCCGAGTATGTTCGTCCGCCGCTGACCACGATTCGTCAGCCGAAGCATGAAGCCGGTTCGCTTGCCGGACATCTGCTGTTCCAGATGCTGAATGGAGAACACGTGAATCCATCCTATACGTTAACGATTGATTTGGTGGAGCGCGAATCCGTGCGTTCACTGGAAGCCGTGTCAGCCGAATAAAGTTCACTTGGTGGGGAGGCAGTTTGGCCTAGCGTCCTTCGTGGATACATAACAGGTTAAGTGCGATCAGCATGTGAACGCGATGAGTTGCAGAATGAGGGTTATCGTTAGGACGGGGCTGCAAAGACCGGTTCAAGGGAGCCCTATTCTTTTTCAATAGTATCGAAACGTTTCGATATTTGGTGGTAAACTAATTTAAGGAGTGATAGAGAGAATGGCAACAATCATGAATGAAACGATTCGTCTGGCAGCCGGAGAAGTGACGTTTACTTTTTTAAACAGTGGAGACCTGTACCAAGCGACTTCCGGTACAACGATGCTGAATCAGTTGCTTAGCAACCCGATTGACGGGTCTTTGAATAATCTGTACCTGCGTGTACATGAGGGTGGAGAGATTACTTCGTTCCCGCTGCTTGGCGTACATTCCAACAGCCAGTTATCTACAAGCAAATCCCATGCAGATCGGCAGTTGATCTGGAAGGGCAGCGTTCAGCCAAAGCTGGCAGCAGAAGCGATTAACTATGAGGTTGTATTTACGCTTGCATCACAGGGCATCTGGTTCTGGGATGTGAAGCTTACAGGGAAGCAGCAGCGTGTTGATGTGGTGTATGGACAAGATGTCGGACTGGCTGATCCGGGTGCGGTACGCAGCAATGAAGCCTATCTGTCGCAATACATTGACCACACGGTGTTTGAGGATGATGCAAAGGGGTATGTAGTATGCTCGCGTCAAAACCAGCCGCAGGGTGGAGCTTTCCCTTACATGCAACAGGGTTCCCTGACCAAAGCGGTCGGTTACTCTACGGACGGATTCCAGTTCTTTGGACTGTCTTATAAAGAAACAAATCAGCCGGAGAGCTTGAGCCGTCCTTCCCTGGCGAATGAGACGTACCAGTATGAGTTTGCTTATACGGCACTGCAATCCGAGCTTGTGGAGCTGAACGGTGAAGCACAGGTTGTATTCTACGGACTGGCGAAGCCAAACCATGCAACGGGCATTACCGCCCTGGAGTATGGTGAGGAGGTTGCGGCGGCATGGAATGAAGTGCAGACGCTGAACGCCGAGCCTGGTGACGTGCTGGAACAGGTGAAGCATTCTTCCTTACTGGGTGAGCCGCTGGCTGCCCTTGATCTGACGCAGGAAGAACTTGACCAGCTGTACCCTGATCGTCAGCAGGAAGAGCGCAGCGGGGATCAACTGTTGTCCTTCTTTACCGAATCTTACGAGCATATCGTTTTGAAAGCCAAAGAACTGCTGGTGGAGCGCCCGCACGGACACATTCTGATGAGCGGCGGCAATGTGAAGCTGGGAGCGCAGGTTATTACGACGACATCGTATATGTACGGGATGTTCAATTCACAGCTTGTTATTGGCAACACCAACTTTAACAAAATGATCAGTAATGCCCGCAATGCCTTGAACGTGCCGAAGACAGCCGGACAACGCATTTATGTGCAGATCGATGGACAATATCGACTGCTGACGATGCCATCCCTGTTCGAGATCGGGTTTAACTATGCTCGCTGGATTTACAAAATGGAGTCCGATACGCTTATCGTGACCAACTATACAACGACGCATGCTACAGAAGTACGCATGAATGTGCGTTCTGCAAGTGGAAAAGCCTATCGTTACCTGGTGACGAACCAGATTACGATGAACGTAAATGAGTACGAATATCCACTGCATATGACGCAGGATGGTAGCACGCTGATTTTCAAAGCTGATCCTAAATCCCTGAGCGCAGGGACATATCCAGAGCTGGAGTACCGTATGACTGTCGAAGGTGCTGTTGCACAAGCTGGGGATGAAACACTGCTTGCCAGCGGTGTTCGCAGCGGCTCTGCTTCGCTTGTCACACTGAGCCTGGAGGAGAGTGCAGAATGGACGCTGAAGGTTCAGGGTGTACTGGAAGATCAGGCGGCTGAAGGTGCTGACGCAGCGGCCCGGAGTCTTTCTTTTGAAGAAGAAGTGCAGGCGTACCGTGAGTTCTTTGCAGGTGTCATGAACGGGTTCCGTTTGTCCCGCGGCGAGAGCCAGGATGCGGAAGACTTGTTCAAAGTCAACGCGCTTGCCTGGTGGTACACACACAATATGCTGGTGCACTACTCTGTACCTCACGGTCTGGAGCAATACGGCGGCGCAGCCTGGGGTACACGTGATGTATGCCAAGGACCGGTGGAGTATTTCATGGCTACTCAGAAATATGAGCAGGTCCGCGATATCATCAAAATGGTCTACACGCACCAATACGAGGACGATGGCAACTGGCCGCAGTGGTTCATGTTCGACAAATACTTTGCCATTCAGCAGGAAGAAAGCCATGGCGATATTATCGTATGGCCGCTGAAGGTGCTGGCAGATTACCTGACTGCAACTCGCGATTATGCGATTTTGGAAGAGAAAGTACCTTACACAGTAAAACACAGCTTTGGATTCACAGAAGAGACAGCAACGGTACTGGAGCACGCGAAAAAAGAGATCGAATACATCCGTGCACACTTCCTGCACGACACATTCCTGTCCTCCTACGGAGACGGAGACTGGGATGATACACTCCAGCCAGCCAATGCACAGCTCAAGCAGTACATGGTGAGCAGCTGGACGGTAGCTCTGACGTATCAATCCGTGAATGTATTGTCACAAGCATTGCAAGCTAAAGATGAAGCTTTTGCACAGGAGCTTGCTGCACTGGCAGAGGGTATCCGCGAGGACTTCAACCGTTACATGCTAGGCACGGATGTGATCCCAGGCTTCGTATATATGGAAGAAGCAGATCAAGCGAAGCTGATGCTGCATCCGACAGACACGGAGACGAGCATCCAGTACCGCCTGCTGCCGATGACACGCAGCATGATCGGTGAGCTGCTGAATGCAGAACAGGCAGAAGCGCATTACGCACTCATTCGTGAGCAGTTCCTGTGTCCGGATGGCGTACGTCTGATGAACCGTCCTGCGCAATACGCAGGCGGCGTGAGCACACACTTCAAACGTGCAGAGCAAGCGTCCAACTTCGGACGTGAGATCGGTTTGCAATACGTGCACGCCCACATCCGTTACGTGGAAGCGATGGCGAAGCTCGGTAAGACGGATCAGGTGTGGAATGGTCTGGCGATGATCAATCCGGTAGGGATTGGCGAGGTTGTACCTAATGCAGAAATTCGCCAAGCGAATGCGTATTTCAGCAGCTCGGACGGCAAGTTTAATACACGCTACGAGGCGCAGGAGCATTTTGACCAGCTTCGCAAAGGTACAGTACAGGTGAAAGGCGGATGGAGAATCTACTCCAGCGGTCCTGGAATCTACATGAACCAGCTGATCTCGAATGCACTGGGTATTCGTCAGGAAGGCGGTAATCTGGTGATTGACCCGGTATTGCCAGCTGAGCTGGACGGCATGCAGTTTGAATTTGAATATGCAGGCGAGTCGGTAACATTCATCTATCATCTGAATGAGGGAGCAGTCAGCCGTGTGACGGTGAATGGCCAAGACATTCAAGGTGAGCGTACAGCGAACCGTTATCGTCAAGGCGGGGTACGCATCTCGCTGGATGCATTCAAGCAGGCAAGCGGCGCGACTGAGCGCACGATTGTAGATATTTATATGTAAACTAGCCATCTGCTGTACTCCAGCAAGATCGGCACGAAGAGCCAACCTTCTCTCGAGGGTTGGCTCTTCCCTATAGTGCGCCCGGCACGGGCGATAACTTGGCGGTGAAAGTCCGCTACAGGCTTGGCAGTAGGAACTGTTAGCCAAGGGCAAGGGTGTCCGTCGC